>DURT01000088.1 GCA_012843025.1 Tissierellia bacterium
CTTCCAATTTCCCATTTAATTCCTTTTTCCTTATTCCTTACTTCCTAAAGTCCTTTCATTCCTCAATTTTTAGGGCAAAAAATGAAAATAAAGTGCTTTTAGGATTGAGGGTTAAGGGGGAAGGGTTAAGGAGAGATTTTATCCATTTTTCATTCCATTTTCTTTTCCATTCAATCTTCTAATCCATTGATTTTTCTGGCTTTTAGCCTTATTCCTTGTTCCTTATCCCTTAAAACTTCTAAACAAAAAAAATGGCTTACAGGGCTTTTCTTCTCCCTAATAAACCATGTTTTCTAATACTACTTTATTTACCCCGTTTCATACATTTGAAAAATGAAAGGAGTTTATTTGGTTTATACAATTTACTTCATGTCTTACATTTCTCTTCTGCCTTCCATGGCTCGCATGAGGGTAACTTCATCAGCGTACTCGATGTCTCCGCCTACGGGAATACCGTGGGCTATACGGGTTACTTTGATTCCCATGGGCTTGATAAGCCGGGATATGTAAACTGCTGTTGCTTCACCTTCTATGGTAGGATTTGTTGCTAATATGACTTCCTTTACATCTGAATTCATTCTTGATACTAAATTTTTTATATTTATATCATCAGGTCCTATGCCATCGAGAGGTGAAATGGTACCATGAAGAACATGGTAGACGCCCTTGTATTCCTTGGTACGCTCCATGGCTGCAATATCCCTTACATCCTCCACTACACAAATAGTGGAAGCATCCCTTTTTGTATTGTTGCAAATGCTGCACAGTTCTCCCTCAGTAAGGTTTCCACACTGTTTGCAGTGTTTTGTATATTTTTTTGCATTGACTATTGCTTTTGCCAATTCCACCACATCGCTGCCCTTCATGTCCAAGATATGAAAGGCAAGGCGCTGAGCAGATTTTCTGCCTATTCCCGGAAGCTTTGACAGCTCTTCTATAAGCTTTGTAATAGGCGCTGTATAATTTTCCATTACATTAACCCTGGAATATTTACTCCGCCAGTAACTTTTTTCATTTCACTTTCCATCATTTCATCGGCCTTTCTGAAGGCTTCATTGATTGCTGCCACAATCATATCTTCAAGCATTTCCACATCGTCTTCGTCTACAACTTCCGGATCAATTTTTAGTTCTAACATTTCTTTCTTTCCGTTAACTTTAACTGTGACAGCTCCTCCTCCAGAAGTAGCCTCTACTTCTCTTTCCTCAAGCTCTTTCTGCATTTCTTCCATCTGTTTCTGCATTTTTTGAATCTGCTTCATCATATTGTTCATGCCACCGGGCATGCCCATGCCCTTGGGCAGTCTTCTACCTTTTGCCATTTTTAGTCCTCCTGTTTAAATTCAACTATTTCTCCAAATTCATTTTTTAAATCTTCATATACATTTTCTATGGTGATTTTCGGTTTAGTCTTAACCAACTTTTCTCTCTTAGTTACAAATTCAACCTGGCAGTCCTCATTTACAAAACTACTTAATACTTCTCTAAACTTATCCTTATTTTTTGGCAGATTAGCAGCACTTATGTGAAAAGTGAACTTAGGGTCAAATTCAAATACCACCTTCTTATTTGTTACTTCTGCCAATTGGGACTCCCTTATAATAGCTTGAAGGGCTACATTGTCTCTTCTTATTTCTTTTAGTATTGTCTGCCAGTTCTCCTGTATTGCATTATAAATCTCTTCATCGCTTTTGTTTTCAAATTCTTTCTTTTCTACAGGCTTTTGAATGAGTTCTTCCTTTTTTTCTGTAATTTCTTTAGGTCTATTTACTGGTTTTGGTTTATATTTATTTTCAGAAGATATTTTTTTCTCTTCATCCTGTTTTATTTGAATAGCTGGAGGTTGGTAGTTACCTTGTAACCTTTGCTCCAACTCATCAATTCTTTTTATAAGTGCTTCTAAGTCTACATAACTGATATTATGGAGCATTTTTATTAGCTTTGTTTCCAAAAGAACTCTGGGATTTAAGGCCCTCTTACATTCTGCCTGGGCAGTTGATAAATCCTCTATTATTTTCACTACTTCATCAACAGATATTTTACTGCTTAATTTTTTTAGTTCCTCAGCTTCATCTTCAGAAATTCTCATAATATTATCGAAAGAATTTGTTGTTTTTATTATAAGAATATTTCTGAAACATATAATTAATTCATCTAAAAAGTAGGTAAGTTCTTTTCCGCTGTTTAAAATATCGTCTACCAAGGTCATGGTTTTTTCAATATTTTTATCAATAATTAAATTTGCTGCCTCTGTAATAACCTGGTAATTTACTGTTCCCAATAAATTTACTACCGTTTCATAATTAACTCCATCCTCATTAAAAGATATGCATCTGTCCAATATACTTTGGGCATCTCTCATGGCTCCTTCTGAATTTGCAGCAATGAGTTTAAGTGCCTTTTCTTCATATTTTATATTTAGTTCCTGGCATATTTTCTTCAGACTTTCTACAATAATTTCAGAGCTAATTCTTTTTAAATCGAATCTTTGGCACCTGGACAATATGGTAGCAGGTATTTTATGAGGCTCTGTTGTTGCAAGTATGAAAAGAAGATGTTTAGGTGGTTCTTCCAAGGTTTTAAGGAGTGCATTAAAAGCACCCTTTGACAGCATGTGCACCTCATCAATTATATAAACCTTGTACTTACTTTTAACGGGAAGAAACTTCACTTTATCTCTTAACTCTCTAATATCTTCCACACCATTGTTGGATGCAGCATCCATTTCAATAACATCCATATTGTTTTCTTCTAAAATGCTTATGCAGCTTTCACATTCATTGCATGGATTACCGTCCTGGTTGTTCAAACAGTTTACAGCCCTGGAAAATATTTTGGCAGTAGATGTTTTCCCCGTACCTCTTATACCGCTAAAAAGATAAGCATGGGCTAAATTATTTGACAGTATTTGATTTTTTAACGTCCTTGTTACATGCTCCTGACCTAGCACATCGTCAAAAGTTTTTGGACGAAATTTTCTGTATATTGCTTGATGAGACATTTTACCACCTGGTTCCGATATTTTTATAATTATAGCATAAATAAGGCTTTTAAACAACTGAGGAAGGTTGCCTTTAATCAAGTTCTGCTTTCATTATAATCTACAGAGACTGTTTTATATGTTAATTTTTTTTAATATTTAGCCTGTTAAAGACGATGAATTCTCTAGGGGAATATGATAAAATTTATTTATAAGAAGGGAAATTATATTTCGTACTATTGAAGGAGATCACCATGGATATTAAACAAATAAGAGATATAACTATTATTGATTTTGATGAAAATAAATACTTGGGAATTGCCTGTGATTCCTGTGGAGGTATAGGTTACAAGGAGCACGATGTGGTTAAAGCTTCACCTCAGCTTACGGCCTACCATACGGGGAAGGTGGTATTGGCAGAATTATTGAGTATGGGATTTACACCTTTTATTTTGGCTGATGGATTGGCTGTTGAAATGAATGATACAGGCAAAAAGCTTATTGAAGGATTTAATGAAGTTTTGTCAAAGTTAAGCACGAAGGTTCACTTAACAGGAAGTACCGAAGAAAATATAAAGACGGTTCAAACTTCCATGGGTGTTACCTGCATAGGAATTTGTGAAAAAAGTAAGTTGAAATATAAGAAAACTTCAGCAGGTAGCTTAGGCCTATTAATAGGACTTCCCATGGTTGGTAATGAAGTATTAAACAATTTAGATAAAGTATTGGACATAGATGATTTTGAAAGATTATCCAATTGTAATTATGTTGAAGAAATGCTTCCGGTAGGTTCACGAGGAATTGAAGCGGAACTTAATGATCTTTTAAAAGATAATGGTTTGGATTTTAAGTTTGAACAAAATTTAAATTTAGATTTAAAGAAGTCGGGAGGTCCTTCATGCAGCTGTATAGTTTCTATAGATAAAAATAAAATAGACTTGTTAAAAAATATAGTTCACAAGCCTATAACAATCTTAGGTGAGTTCAGGTAAACTAAAAGGCAATTTTTGCACTATGCTAAAAATTGCCTTGAAGTTTAATCTAAGTTGTATTTCTTCTTAAATCTGTCTACTCTACCGCCCTTATCAACAAACTTTTGCTTGCCTGTGAAGAAGGGGTGGCATTCTGAACAAATTTCAACTCTGATTTCGTCTAAAACGGAACCTGTTTCAAATGTATTTCCACATGCACATCTTACAGTTACAGTTTTATATTCTGGATGTAATCCTTTTTTCATAGCGTTCACCTCTTTCTCGATCTATATGAATATATAATCTTCAAATTACCTACAGAATTATATCACAGGGTTTTATATAATACAATATTTTTTTAATAATTCCTTTCATTAAGATCGGATTTTATTTTTTCAAGATTTAAAAATTGTGCCGTTTGTTTTATAAATTCGTCATTAGTCTTATATTTCAGAAGTCCATCAATTATTCTTTCTGTAACATCTGCAACAGGAAAGTTGCTCATTGCTTTTCTTAATTGCCAAATTGTCTGTAACTCTTCAGGGGTAAGGAGTAATTCTTCTCTTCTGGTGCCGGATTTATTAATATCAATAGCAGGAAATACTCTTTTTTCTGATAGCTTTCTGTCTAAGTGGATTTCCATATTGCCTGTTCCCTTAAATTCTTCAAATATTAAGTCGTCCATTTTGCTACCGGTTTCAATTAAGGCACTGGCAAGTATGGTGAGACTTCCTCCGTTTTCTATATTCCTTGCAGCACCGAAAAATCTCTTAGGTCCATATAAAGCTCCCGGGTCCAACCCTCCTGACAAAGTTCTTCCTGTGGGAGTAATAGTTAAATTGTAGGCTCTTGCAAGTCTTGTAATACTGTCTAGTAGAATAACCACATCTTTTCCGTGTTCCACCAATCTTTTAGCCCTGTCTAAAACCATTTCTGCAACCTTTATATGATTTTTAGGCAGTTCATCAAAAGTGGAATAAACAACATCCCCTTTAACGCTTCTTTTCATATCTGTAACTTCTTCAGGACGTTCATCAATTAAAAGCATGATTATTTCAATTTCAGGATAGTTTTCCGCAATACTGTTGGCAATGTTTTTCAAGATTGTTGTTTTTCCTGCTTTCGGCGGCGCAACAATCATACCTCTTTGTCCTCTTCCTATAGGTGCTATCAAATCAATTATTCTCATGCTAATATCTATGGGGGATATTTCTAATTTTATTCTTTCATTAGGGTAAATGGGGATGAGAGTGTCGAAATCTTTTCTATATTTAGAAGATTCAGGATTTTCATCATTTATTTCATTTACATAAAGCAGTGCTTTAAATTTTTCTCCTTGTTTGGGAGGTCTGGTAATACCTGAAATTTTATCTCCCGTTTTCATATGGAATCTTCTAATTTGAGAAGGGGATATGTATACATCCTCGTCGCTGGTTAGATAATTTTGGGTTCTTAAAAATCCGTAACCATCTGGGTGGGTTTCAAGAATACCGGATACTTGTTCCGATTCTCCGCCTCCAGCCTCTAATTCCTCAACTATCTTTTCAGGTAATGTTATTTTTTCTTCTTCTATTTCTATGGGTTCTGGGGATATTTCTTCTATTTTTTCTGTTGTAAGATTAACATCTTCTAATTTTTCAATTAAATTATCTATCTCATCTAATTTTTTTATTAATTCTTCTTTTTTATATTTATAGGCATCCCGTATACCGTTTAATTTCGCCAAATCTTTCAATTCAGAAAGTTTTAATTTTGTTAAATCCATAAAGCCTCCTTGCATCTAATCTATGTAATCTATATGGGGGAAAAACAGATGAGTTCATGGCAGGTGTAAGTAGATGTTTAAATACTATCATTTTACAATCTTTTAGTCAAGAACTTAATTATAATGTTTTCCTTAATAGTTACGATTTGTTAATTTGTTAACTATTGATTTGTTTTAGTTTTTCTTATACTATATAAGTAAGAGATTATATAACCGAGGTGTAAAATGACTGAACTAAAAGTTTGCGTAGGCAGTGCATGTCATTTAAAAGGTTCTTATGATGTAATAGAAATTTTTAAATACTTAATAAAGAACAGAAATGTCGACCATTTGGTTGAGCTTAAGGCTGCCTTTTGTCTTGGTCATTGCACTGAAGCTGTATCGGTAAGTTTGGACGGAAAAATATATTCAGTAAATCCTGATAATGCGGAAATTTTTTTTGATGAATACGTTATGACCAAAGTGAGGTAGTTATGAAAATACTTGACTTTTATCCTACAAATTGCAAGAATTGTTACAAATGCGTGAGAAATTGTGCCGTTAAAGCAATAAAAATGATTGATGATCAGGCTCAAATTGTGGAGGAAAAATGTATTGCATGCGGTAATTGTTTCTTAGTATGTCCACAAAATGCGAGAAATATCCACAGTGATCTGGAAAATGTGGAAAATGCCTTCTCTCAAGGTAAGAAAATAATAGTATCCATTGCTCCTTCCTACTTGGGAGTTTATGATGAACCTTACAAACTTATATCCGTGCTGAAATATTTGGGTGTTTCCTTGGTTGAAGAAACAGCCATAGGGGCGGAACAAGTTACAAAACTTTATGGAGAATATATTAAAACAACCAAGGAAAAAAACGCCATTACCACCTGTTGTCCGACGGTGAATATGACTATACAAAATTATTACCCCGATCTTATAAAATACTTAATTCCAATTGACTCCCCCATGATTGCCCACTGTAAAATGATTAGAAAACGACATAATGATGCTTATATAGTATTCTTGGGACCTTGTATATCTAAAAAATGTGAAGCTTATGGCTACCAGCTATCTGGTGTCATGGATGCAGTTATTTCCTTCGAAGAACTAGATAAGCTATTGGAAGCCAAAAATATAGATATATCCCAATTTGAAGAAAGCTATCCTGATTTAGAAGGAAATTACACAGGGAAGAAGTATCCATTGGAGTATGGTATTTTGTCAGGAATTAGCAGTATTGTAGAAGCAAGTAAGTTTACTCCTTTTGCAATATCAGGCATAGATAATTTAAGAGGTGCCTTCGATGCCATGACTAAAGGAGAACTGACAAATGTACTAATCGAAGCTAACAGCTGTGATGGGGGTTGCATGGGAGGACCAGCGGTACCAAAGAGGAGCAAAAATATATATGTAAGAAAAATTCATGCCCGAAAAAAAATCCAATCATTAAAGAATAATGAATATGAAAATTATACAGCAGAAGAAAAAAAATTAAATTATGTGAGAAAATTTAGGAATAAACAGTATATTCATCCTCCCTTCTCAGAAGAAGAAATTCGTAGTGTACTTGAGCAAACAGGCAAGCACAGTCCTGCTGATGAGTTAAATTGTGGAGCCTGCGGATATGATACATGCCGGGAAAAGGCTATATCTGTCTTGGAAGGATTGTCTCATCCTCAAATGTGTATGCCCTATATGCGCAGTGAAGCAGAAAAAATATCAAATATATATTTTGAATACTCTCCCAGTATAATTGTAATTGTTGATTTGAATCTTAACATACTAGACTTAAATCCCGTGGGAGAAAAAACTTTTAATGTTGATGTCAGCACCATTAAGGGCAAAGCCCTTTCCACCATTATGCCGGACAATGATTTTAAACATGTGTTAAAAACTGAAGAAAGTATGGTGGGGCGAAAAATAAAACTTGATAAGTACGGTTTAATTGTATTCCAGCGTATTATATACCTGCCTAAAAATAAAATATTGTTTGGCATATTAAATGACATTACTGATGATGAACTTAAAAAGCAACAAATTATAAACTTTAAATTAAATACATTAGAAACTGCCGACAATGTAATTGAAAAACAGATGCGGGTTGCCCAGGAGATAGCAGGACTCTTAGGTGAAACTACTGCTGAAACAAAAGCTGCCTTATTAAAGCTGAAAAAAGTTGTTTTAGAGGAAAATGAATGATGGAGTATTTCATTGACATTAATTATAAAAGTATAAATAAACATAATGAAGAATTGTGCGGAGACAAGGTAGAATATATTTATGATGATGAAGGTGTTATCATTGTTATGTCCGATGGTTTAGGTAGCGGCGTAAAGGCAAACATATTGGCAACCATGACTACCAAGATTGCGGTAACCATGTTAAAGGAAGGAGCATCTATAGACGATACCATTGAAACTATTATAAATACTTTACCAGAATGCAAAATTCGGAAATTGGCTTATTCCACCTTCACTATAATTAGAATCGATAAGGATAACAATGCATATATTGCAGAATATGATAATCCCCCTTATTTTTATTATTCTTATAAGAGGAGTATTCCCGTTCCTAAGAAGGAGCGTATTATAGGAAATAAGAAAATCTACGAGTCCAATATTAAACTAAATCTTGGAGATGCAATATGCGTTGTAAGTGATGGTGCAATTCATGCGGGAATTGGACAAATGCTTAATTTGGGCTGGTCCTGGGATGAAATAAACGAGTATTTAAGGGAACTGAACAATGTAAATCGCTCAGCACAACTCATTAACGGAAACTTCATAGGAGTATGCAGCAACCTATACAACAATCAACCAGGGGATGATACGACCATAGTGACCCTTAAAGTAAGAAAGCCGGAAATTATAGATATTTTCATTGGTCCTCCCGGGGACAAGAGCAAAGATAAATATCTTGGTGAAATTATGAGAAATAGTAATAATATTAAAATTATATGTGGCGGTACCACAGCTTTAATTGCAGAAAGGGAATTGGGACTGGAACTAGAAGTTGATATGGACTCCATGAGGGAGGATGTTCCTCCTATTGCCTATATGGAAGGCTTTGATTTAGTTACAGAGGGAGTTCTCACCTTGGGCAAAACCTTAGAGAATATAAAGAAATTAAATGATACAAGTTACGAAAATGTAATTGATAACAATGAGTATGACGGATGTTCCCTCCTAACAAAGTATTTGACAGATATAGGAACTCATATTAATTTTTACTTAGGAAGTGCTGTTAATCCAGCACATCAAAATCCTAATTTCCCGGCAGATTTTAACATTAAGAAAAATATAATCCATGGCATAATAAGTGAACTTAAAAAGGCAGGAAAAAAAATAAACGTAGTACATATATAGGAGACAACCTTTGTCCCCTATATATTGTGAAACCCTACAGCAATCTTTATTGCCTTGTAGGGTGGGATTCTTATTTCACATATGCATAAGAAGGTTTCTTGTCTAAGGCATGGGTTGTTTCTATAAAACGTATAGTTCCTGACTTGGAACGAGTTACAACAGAAGATGTTCTTGCCCTGTTATTGGCCATATATCTGACTCCCTTTAACAGTTCACCGTTGGAAACTCCTGTAGCTGCAAAGATAATATCATCACCTTTTGCCAAATCATCCATGGTCAAAACTCTGTCCCAGTATCCGGCTCCAGCCATTTCCATGCATCTTCTTTTTTCTTCTTCATTACTTGGTCTTAAAATACCCTGGAATTCGCCTCCCAAGCATTTAAGGGCAGCTGCAGATATTACACCTTCAGGTGCCCCGCCCCTTCCTACAAACATATCCACTCCTGATTCGCTGAAACATGTTGCTATAGCTGCAGCAACATCGCCGTCTCCGAACAGTTTGATCCGGGCACCTATACTCCTTGCCCTTCGAATAATGTCCTCATGTCTTTCCCTGTCCTGAATTATTACTGTTATGTCTGTAATGTCTTTACATAATGCCTTTGCCACATTGTACAAATTTTTCTCTATGGAAGCAGTTATATCTATACAGCCTGCCGCCCTGGGTCCTACAGCAATTTTGTCCATGTAGACATCAGGTGCGTGAAGCAGGCATCCCTTAGGTGCTACTGCCACTACAGACAGTGCTCCAGGAAGTCCTTTGGCAACTAAGTTGGTTCCGTCTAGGGGATCTACCGCCACATCGATTTCAGGAGAACCTTCTTCCCATGTTCCTATTTTTTCTCCTATGTAAAGCATGGGGGCTTCATCCATTTCTCCTTCCCCTATTACTACGGTGCCTTTAATATCTAAAACCTGGAACATACTTCTCATGCCGTCCACTGCTGCCTGGTCTGCAATTTCTTTATTCCCTCTGCCTAAGTATTTTCCACAACCTAAGGCTGCAGCTTCCGTTACCCTGACTATATTTAAAGCTAATTCTCTATCCATATTCATCTCCCACTATTTCTTTATTTTTCTACATATAAAGATACTATAAATACAAAAAATTTTCCACCCTATATTCTGAGATACTGCAGAATATTTCTGGTAAAATATGTTCGTTAAATTTTCATCAAGTAGTTGACTATAGATTTCAAATAGGCTAAAATAGATATAGGCAAAAAATTTTAATGGAGGTTATTATGGAAAAATTAATTATTACCGCCTGTCTTACAGGAGCAGAAGTTACAAGAGAACAACAGCCTAATTTGCCCATAACACCGGATGAAATTGCAGAGGCTGCATATGAATGTTACCTAGCAGGAGCATCCATGGTACATATTCATGCACGAGATAAAGATGGCAATCCTACACAAGATTTTGAATATTACAAGGCAATCAAGGAAAAAATTGAAGCAAAATGTAATATTATTTTCCAGCCATCAACTGGAGGGGCTACATGGCATACACCGGAACAAAGACTTCAACCGGTTGAACTAAAACCTGAAATGGCAACTCTTAGCATGGGAACATGCAACTTTGGCGATGATGTGTTCATGAATACAGAAGAAACTATTAGAATTTTCGCAAATCGAATGAATGAACTTGGCGTAAAACCCGAATTGGAATGCTTTGATAAGGGAATGATAGACACTGCAAAAAGATATATCAAACAAGGATTAATTAAAGCCCCTGCTCACTTTGACTTCGTTTTAGGTGTTCCCGGAGCTATAGGAGCAGAAATAAGGGATTTACTATACATGGTTGAATCAATTCCTGAAGGATCAACATGGACAGCAGCTGCTATTGGAAGACACCAACTTCCAATAAACGTAGCTACCATACTGTTAGGAGGACATGTAAGAACAGGCTTTGAAGACAATATTTATTATAGAAAAGGTGAACTTGCAAAATCTAACGCTCAATTGGTAGAACGAATTGCCAAACTTTCAAGAGAACTTGGCCGTGAAGTAGCAACTCCCGACGAGGCCAGAGTAATTTTAGGATTAAAGAAATAGTTAATAGAAGAGAACGGCTTGCCGTTCTCTTTATTATTGGGAAGCTGTCCAGGTATGGCAGCATATATTGCGTCGTGGTGGATTCTTATTCCATTGCCAATTCAACTAACTTTACTATTAAATCCTTGTATTCAATACCTATTTTCTTAAGCATTGAAGGATACCTGCTTAAATCTGTCAATCCGGGAATTGTATTTACTTCGTTTAAATAAATTTCTTTTTCTGGTGTTAAGAACATGTCTATTCTCGCCATGCCTCTACAGCCTAATGCCCTGTAGGTTCTTAAGGCAATTTCTTTAGCCTGAGTCTGTAATTCAGGGCTTATACGGGCGGGACAGTGAATTTTGGAATTGTGCTGAGAGTATTTCTCCTCATAGTCGAAAAAGTCATTTTTAGTGTCTATTTCATCAACTTCACCTATAATTAGTTCTTCGTTGCCAATTACGGCACATCCTATTTCAAATCCCTCAATACCTTTTTCAATTACTATTTTCCTGTCGTATTCGAAGGCTTCCATTACTCCACTTTCAAACTCATCATAATTTCGAACCTTGCTTATACCTATAGAGGACCCACCGTTGGCAGGCTTTATAAACATTGGAAGAGACAGTTCTTTTATAGCTCTGTCGTATAATTCCTTAATATTTAAAGTATTAGAGTTTACCACTGATATGTAAGGTGCCGTTTTAATTCCTGCACTTTCACATACTACATGGGTAAATTCCTTGTCCATACATAGGGCAGAAGAAGTCATGTCGCAACCAACAAAAGGAATTCCCGCCATTTGACACATTCCCTGTATGGTGCCGTCTTCACCGTTTCTACCGTGGAGAACGGGAAAAATACAGTCTATAGGTATTCTTTCAGTTTCATTATTTTCCTTGAGCTTTATAAATCCTTTAAAGTCTCCCATACTGAGCATCAAGGGACTTAAATTTTCCTTATGCCATGTATCATCGCGTATTTTATCAACACTTCCTTCATAATGCAGCCATTCCCCTTCTCTCGTTATTCCAACTAATGTTACATCAAATAACTCTTCTGGCACATTTTTAATAATTGCTGCAGCTGAATACAATGAAATAGTATACTCGTCAGACTTTCCTCCAAACAATATGGCTAATTTAGTTTTCATTTCCCCACTCCTCTAATTTATTCGCTATATATTCAAGTTTTAAAAACCTGGAGCCCTTTACTAAAATTGTACAATCTTCCCCTATATATTGTTTTAAATATCGGGCTGCTTCTTCCTTAGTATCAAATTCAACAATAGATTCTATATTTGTATTTTCACGTGCACCTTTAGCTATATGTTTAGCCTCTTGGCCTATGGTTACAAGTTCATGGATTGTATGTCCTGATAAATCCTTTCCAACATTGTAATGAATATCTTTACTCATTTCCCTGTAGCCGAGCATATCTCCAAGGACGGCAATTTTCTTTTTCGACTTAAAGAGGTCGAATATACTTAGAGCTGCCTTTATACTTACAGGATTAGATTTATAGCAATCATTTAAAATATTGCAATTATTAATTTTTATTATTTCATTTCTGAGACCGGTTTTCTCAATTTTTAGAAGTCCTTGTCTGATTTCTTCACTGTTCATCCTAAACTCTCGGGCTGCCAAAATAGCTGCCATGGTATTTAAAGCCTGATGCTTTCCTAAAATATCTATTTTAAGTTCCCCTAAGCTTTCATCGCTTACTTTAATTTTTATACCGTCTAAGCTTTCATCAAAATCTTTAAGCCAAAGGGTATTCTTTTCTTTTAATCCAAAGGTCTGTTTGCGTATGCTTTCTTTAATGGGAGTATTTTTTACCGTTTCTTCAATAAGTACATCATCTCCATAGTAAATAAACAGACCATTATCCTTAATACCATTTACTATTTCAAGCTTTGCTTTGGCAATTTCTTCTATAGAAGGAAAATTGTCTATATGGACTAATCCAACACTGGTGATAATTCCTATATCCGGCTCCACTAAGTTTGTTAAAAAGTCGATTTCGCCCTTTCTTTCCATGCCCATTTCGATAACGGCAACTTCACAGTCCTCATCTAAACTAAGAAGTGTATAGGGTACTCCTATTTCCGTATTGTAATTACCCATGGTTTTCTGAGTTTTATATTTATGGGACAATAGGGCGGCAGTAATATCCTTGGTGGATGTTTTTCCGTTACTTCCAGTTACTCCTACTATTTTTGCTTTAAGCTTTTTTCTGTAGGCCCTGGAAAGTTCCTGAAGACCTTCCACTGTATCATCTACTAAAATAACTCCTATATCTTTGGGAGGATCAGGATGGTCTTTATTCCACAAAGTTGCGGCTGCACCTTTTTTTATTGCTTCATTTATAAAATTATGACCATCTACAGTGGCTCCCTTTATAGGTATAAATAAATTGTTTTCTGTTACATTTCTTGAATCTATACTTACACCCTGAATATATTTTTCCGGGTCGCCTAATAGGGGGGCTTTTAAAATTTCAGCAACTTCTTTAATCTTTATATTAATCATCAGTAGTCCTTCCTTATAAATTTATTATTTAATTATATTGCACTACACTAAATTCTGCAAGGTACAAAAAATAACTCTGCTTTTGCAGAGTTAGTGATACAATTATGAAAAAATCCGTAATTTATAAATATTCAGGATGGATTATGAATTTCGAGGGTTATTTATAATTGTTTTCTCTAGCTATTGCTTCCTCTCGAATTTCTTTTCTCATACCCTTTAAAGCCTGTTCCCGTCTTTTGTTCTTTGCCACCAATTCTTGTCTTTGCTTTTCATCTTCTGCTAATTTTATAGCATCTTTTGTTTCTCTGTAATTTCTAATAGTATTGTCAATATTGAACTGAATTCTTTCAACATTGTCTCTTCTATCATCAGGTTTTGGTCTGTTATTCATACTTCTACTCCTTCATTTATTTTTATATTTATTTTTTGTAAAAACAAATATAAAAATCATCCTTTATATGGAGTATAAAGCAAATTTAAATTATATTGTTTTTATTTAGATTTCAAAAAAATACCCCCTCATGAGGTTCTCATGAAAGGGTATTAATTTTTAGTATTTCATTTCTGCCATTCTTACGTAGCTTTCGTATCTTTCTTTAGCATCTTTTTCTGCCTTAGCATATAGTTCTTCAGCTATTTCAGGGAAGGTTGTCTTTAATGATGAATATCTTACTTCACCATCAAGGAATTCTCTGAATGATGCTTTAGGTGGCTTAGAATCTAATATGAACGGATTCTTACCTTCTTCTTTAAGAAGTGGATTGAATCTATAAAGATGCCAGTAGCCTGCTTCAACAGCTTTCTTTTCTCTTTCAACGGTCTTACCCATTCCTGCCTTAATTCCATGGTTAATACATGGAGCGTAAGCTATTATCAAGGATGGTCCGTTGTAGCTTTCTGCTTCTTTAAGAGCTTTCAAGAACTGGTTCTTGTCAGCGCCTATAGCAACTTGTGCTACGTATACGTATCCGTAGGTTGTAGCTATTAGACCAAGGTCTTTTTTCTTAACTCTCTTACCTGCTGCTGCGAATTTAGCTACAGAACCTGTAGGAGTAGCTTTTGAAGACTGGCCTCCTGTATTTGAATATACTTCTGTATCAAGTACAAGAACATTTACATCTTCTCCTGAAGCTAGTACATGGTCTAATCCGCCATATCCAATATCATATGCCCATCCGTCTCCACCTATGATCCACTGTGATTTCTTAACTAAGTAGTTTTTCTTATCTAAAATATTGTTAATTGCAGCTTCACATTCATTACATGGGGTGAATCCTTCAAGTGCTTTAAGAACTTTTTCGCTTGCTACTTTTGATTCTTCTCCTAATTCTCTGTTATCAATCCATTCCTGGAATGCTTCCTTCAACTCAGGAGTAATATTCTTTTGTAGAAGTTCTTCCATTGATAATTGGATGCTGTCTCTTAATTGTCTAACGGCTGTTGCCATTCCAAATCCATATTCTGCATTATCTTCGAACAGGGAGTTAGCCCATGATGGTCCTCTTCCATTTTCGTCCTTGGTATATGGTGTTGATGGTGCTGATGCTCCCCAGATTGATGAACAACCTGTTGCATTTGCAATCATCATTCTATCTCCGAACAATTGAGTAATTGTTTTTACATATGCAGTTTCACCACAACCTGCACATGCTCCTGAGAATTCGAAGTATGGTCTGCAGAACTGGCTTCCCTTGACTGTCATCTTATCCATTAAGTTGCCCTTAATGCTTATATTTTCAGTTGCGTACTTCCAGTTTGGAACTTCTCTTTCAACTTCTTCTGCAATTGGAGTCATTACCAGAGCTTTTTCGCCTTTTCTGCCTGGGCAAATATCTGCACAGTTACCACATCCGGTACAGTCTAATGGACTTACTTGAATTTTATATTCTAATCCTTCTAGTCCCTTACCAATGGCTTTAATAGTTTCGAATGTTTCAGGTGCATTTGCCTTCTCTTCTTCATTTAACAAGAAAGGTCTTATAACTGCATGAGGACATACGAAGGAGCATTGGTTACACTGGATACAGTTTTCTGATATCCATTTAGGTACAGTTACTGCAATTCCTCTCTTTTCATAAGCAGCTGTTCCATGAGGGAAGGTACCGTCTTCTCTGCCAACGAATGTACTTACAGGTAATTTATCTCCCTCTTGTCTATTCATTACATCTGCAACATTTTTGATGAATCCAGGTTTTTCATCTTCCGTGAATGGTACTGCCAAACCGCTGTCCGCTTTATTATCGTCAGTAGCATTTTTCCACTCTTCAGGAATGTTTATTTTCTTAAGTTCTGTAATTCCTTTATCAACAGCAGCCTTATTCATATTAACTATTGCATCGCCTTTTCTTCCATAGGAGGTTTCGATAGCTTCATATAAATATTTAACTGCATCTTCTATAGGAATAACATTTGCTAACTTAAAGAAGGCTGACTGAATTATCATATTGGTCCTGTTGCCAAGGCCTAATTCCTGAGCTATTTCAGTTGCGTTAATAGTATAGAAGTTAATGTTCTTTTCGGCCATGTATCTCTTATACTTGGCTGGCAAGTTAGCATCTAATTCTTCTTCAGACCATAGAGTATTTAATAGGAATGTTCCTCCTGGTTTCAGTCCTTCCAATACATCGTACTTATCTACATAGGATTGTTGTGATAATGAAATAAAGTCCGCTTCCTTCACTAAGTAAGTTGATCTTATTGGTGATTTACCAAATCTTAAGTGGGATACTGTAACTCCTCCAGATTTTTTCGAGTCATAGGAGAAGTATCCCTGAGCATACATATCAGTATGGTCACCTATAATTTTTATTGCATCCTTATTGGCTCCAACCGTTCCATCTGAACCAAGTCCCCAGAATTTACATCTGATAGTTCCTGGTGAAGATACATTTATTTCTTCCGGAGTATCTAAGGATTTAAGGGTAACGTCGTCAACTATACCGATTGTAAAGTCATTCTTAGGTTCATCTGCCTTTAGGTTTTCATATACTGCAAATATTTGTGCCGGAGTAGTGTCTTTTGAACCAAGTCCGTATCTTCCGCCTACTATAACTGGAGCATCTTCTTTTCCATAGAACAATGATTTAACATCTAAGTACAATGGTTCTCCAACTGCGCCTGGTTCTTTTGTCCTGTCTAATACAGCAATCTTTTTAACTGTCTTCGGTAATACATCAAAGAAATATTTAGCTGAAAAAGGTCTGTATAAATGCACTATAACTATTCCAACTTTTTCGCCTTTTGCATTTAAGTAATCAATAACTTCTTTTGCCGCTTCTGTTACGGAACCGATAGCAACTATTACACGATCTGCGTCTTCTGCACCATAGTAGTTAAAGGGTTTGTATTCTCTTCCTGTAAGCTTGCTGATTTCCTTCATATAATCATTAACAATATCTGGCACAGCATCATAGAATTTGTTGGACGCTTCCTTTGCCTGGAAGAAAATATCCGGATTTTGTGCAGTTCCCCTGGTAACTGGATTTTCTGGATTAAGAGCTCTATCTCTGAATTCCTTAACTGCATCCATGTCTACTAATTTAGCTAAGTCCTCATACTCAATTACTTCAATTTTTTGTACTTCATGAGAAGTTCTGAAACCATCAAAGAAGTTAAGGAAAGGAACTCTTGATTTAATAGCAGCCAAGTGTGCCACTGCAGAAATATCCATTACTTCCTGAACACTTCCTGATGCCAACATAGCAAAACCTGTCTGTCTCGCTGCCATTACGTCTGAATGATCACCAAATATTGATAAAGCATGTCCCGCTACTGCTCTTGCGGTAACATGGAATACTCCAGGCAATAATTCTCCCGCGATTTTATACATATTAGGTATCATTAGCAGTAATCCCTGGGAAGCAGTAAAGGTTGAAGTAAGTGCTCCTGCCTGCAATGAACCGTGGACAGCACCTGCAGCTCCAGCTTCTGATTCTAATTCCGTAACTCTTACTGTCTGCCCGAAAATATTTTTCTTTCCATGAGCAGCCCAGTCATCAATAAGCTCCGGCATAGGTGATGAAGGTGTGATGGGGAAAATTGCAGCTACTTCCGTAAATGCGTAGGCTATATAGGCAGCAGCAGTATTTCCGTCCATAGTTTTCATGACTTTTGACATTATGTAACCTCCTATATACTATATATTTGTTATAATATTGACTAACCCAATACTGATTAAATTATATCTCATATGAATATTTATTGCAACCAAAAAAGGTCAATTTCTTACTAGTTGCGAACCATGTTATGAAACTTTTTATTATATGTTTCAAGGGGATTGTAGCCTAATAGTTTCTGTCTATAATTCTTGGCAGCTATTTCTATTATGGCAGAAATATTTCTTCCCGGTCTTACAGGTATTACTACGGTGGGAACCTTTACCCCAAGTATTTCCGTATATTCTTCATCTGCCCCTATCCTGTCGTATTCTTTATTATCATCCCATTCTTCCAACTCGATTACCAGTTCTATAAATTGTTCTATTCTTATGGAACCTACACCGAATAAATGCTTAATATCAAGTATACCTATACCTCTTATTTCCATTAAATGCTGTGTTAGTTCAGGGCAAGTTGCCTTAAGCCCTCCTTCGACTTTTTTTACTATTACTGCATCATCTGCCACAAGTCTGTGACCTCTGTTTATTAGTTCAAGGGCTGTTTCACTTTTACCTATGCTGCTTTTTCCCTTCAGCAGTACTCCTACACCGAAAACTTCCAAACAGACACCGTGTAATGTAATTTCCTCCGCTAGTTCTTCTTCTAAGAAATTTATCATTATGTTTACTAATTTGTCAGTCTTTATGTTGGATTTAAATACAGGCCCTTTGTATTTTTTTGCATAATGAATGATTATATCCTCAACTTCCATTGCATTGGCAACGATTAATGCAGGTATGGGATAGCTGAAAAACTTGTCCATACGCTCTCTTTTTACTTCTTCATCTAAATTTTTGAAGTACAAAGTCTCCGCTTTTCCCATAACTTGCACTCTTTCGAAGGAAAACCAATCAAAATATCCCGCCATCTGGAGACCTGGCCTTATAATATCTGGTGTATATATTCTGGATTGAACATCCTCTGGATAATATACGGGTTCAATTCCTGTATAACTAACTAAGTCTTCAAGTTTTACATATTGCATATTTATACCATCCCTCAAATAAAATAAATATTTGACATTTAACTATAATAATAAATTATTCAAAAAAACTACTTTTCTTTGTTAAAAAATTCATAAACTGATTCTGCTGCTCTTCGATTCATTCCCGGTACTGCTGATAGTTCTTCTATACTTTTTGTTTTAATATTTTCTACAGAACCGAATTCTTTAAGCAGGTTTATTTTTCTCTTTTCTCCTATATTCTCAATATTGTCAAGCTCAGACTTAAACAATGTTTTATCTCTTAAATTTCTGTGATAATTAATTGCAAATCTATGAGCCTCTTCCTGAATCCTGTATATTAACTTATAGACTAGGTCCCTTTTATTAAGTTCTATTTCCCTATTACGAAATATCAATCCTCTGGTAGTATGCTTGTCATCCTTTATCATACCACAAACTGGAATATTTAAACCAAAATTCCTTACTACTTCTTCAGCAATATTAGTTTGTCCTTTTCCCCCGTCGATTAAAATTAAATCAGGCATTTTATTAAAGCCTTTACTTTCACCCAATCCTCTGTTGATTCTTCTTTCTAACACTTCTTCCATACTCTTGTAATCATCTGGACCTGTTACTGTCTTTATTCTGAATCGACGATAGTTACTTTTATTAGGAAGGCCCTTTTCAAATACTACCATGGAACCTACAGACTGAACTCCCTGTATGTTGGAAATATCATAAGCTTCTATCCGCTTAGGCTCTTCTTCAAGCTCTAAGAGATTTTTTAGCTCTTCAAGGGCTTTCATACTTTCTTCTAAGTTTCTTCTTATCCTCTGACTTCCTTTTTCCAAAATTTCAAGGGCATTTTTCTTAGTCATCTTTACCAACATGCTTTTTTCACCCTTTACCGGAACTTTCAGACTAACCTTATTTCCTCTCTTTTCTGATAAAAGTTTTTCAAGGACTTCCATATCTTCAACGGCTGTTTCAATGTATATTTCCTTAGGTATATATACAGTACCAGTATAAAACTGAGTTAGGAAAGAGCTGATTATCTTCTCTCTGCTTTCATTTTCAATATTTGTAAGAAGATAATGTTCACTGCCTATAATTTTACCGTTTCTAATAAAGAAAATCTGTATACAAGCTTCATCTATTCCTAAAGCACTGCCTATAACATCCTGGTCTATATATGAATTTGCAGAAACCACCTTTTGCTTTTCAGAAATTACCTCTAAGGCCTTTATTTGATCCCTGTACTTGGCAGCTTCTTCATAATCCATATTTTCAGATGCTTTAATCATTTGTTCCCTTAATGATTTAATTAGGTCTTCGCCGCCGGTTAAAAAGCCAATAGCTTTATCTACTTCTGCCCTGTACTTATCTTCATCCACATTTCCCATACAGGGAGCAGTACATCTATTTATATAGTAGTACATACATGGTCTTTGGCATTTTTTTGTGCCGTCTAATTTTAAGGAACACTTTCTAATTTTATATAAGTTTCCAATAATATCTATTATATCATTGACAGCATAGGCACTGGGATAGGGTCCAAAATACTTAGCTCCGTCCTTTTTTACTTCTCTTACCTTGTAAATACGCGGATACTTTTCCTGAACAGATATTTTTATATATGGATATTGCTTGTCATCCCGCAATAGAGTGTTGTACTTTGGTCTGTATTTCTTAATAAAGTTTGCTTCAAGTATTAGTGCTTCTACTTCATTGTCAGTTATTATATATTCGAATTCAGAAATATTTTTTACCATAGCCTGAATTTTAGGCGTATGATTTTTTGACTGAAAGTATTGTCTGACTCTTTTCTTTAGATTTTTAGCTTTACCTACATATATTATTTCCCCGAAGCTGTTTTTCATTTGATATACTCCGGGACTATCAGGCAATTTCTTTAATTCTTCAAATATATTAAACATTGTTTCTCCTATAAAATAATAATATTATTATACCACGTTTTCCTTAATTATAACATAATAGATGACTAATTTTCTTTTAATATTGTCAATCAGGGCTTTTTTCTCAAAAGAAAAACCACTAGGAAGTGGTTTAAGTAGTATTCTATTTAAGTACTTATAAATACTTTGCTGCATCCTTATCTAGTATAAAGGTTACATTATTGTGAAGCTGTAAGATAGAACCAGGAACCTGAGGGGTAACTTTTCCCTTAATACTTTTTAATATGGCATCAGACTTTGCTTCTCCTGTAGCCAACATTACTATTTTTTTAGCTGATAGAATGGACTTCATACCCATGGTAATAGCTTTTTTGGGGACACTTTCCATATTGTCGAAAAATCTTGAATTAGCAAGGATAGTATCTTCAGTAAGTTTCACTAGGTGAGTATGAGGTTCGAAGAAATCATTAGGCTCATTAAATCCTATGTGTCCATTAGGTCCTATACCAAGAAAGAGTATATCTATAGGTCCTCTTTCCCTGATTAAATTTTCGTAGAGATTACATTCTTCCTCCATGTCCTTTGCAACTCCATTGGGTATGTACGTATTTTCTTTTTTTATATCTATATGGGAAAAAAAGTTTTTATCCATGTAGTAGGAATAACTGCTTTCATGATTTTTATCCAATCCTACATATTCGTCTAAATTAAATGTTGTAACATCTTTAAAAGAAATATTATTGTCCTTATATGTTTCTATTACTATTCGGTACATTCCCATAGGAGTAGAACCCGTTGGAAGACCTAAGACTGCATTATTTTTTGATTTCACTGTATTTATTAAGTATTCTGCCGCTAATTGACTTACCTCTTCATAGTTGTCTTTTATTATAACTTCCATTACACCTAATCCTTTCTTATGCTATTGGAAAACCTATTAATTTTTATGAAGTTTTAATTTAATATATTACATTAATTGGAATAAATCAACTATAAAATCAGACCTCAAATACCAATTATTGCAATAAATGGAATGGTATATGAAAAAATCTTCTGAAAATTCAGAAGATTTTATCGTATGGGGCAAATACCTGTATCACAACTGTCATTTCCTACATCCAACATTCCTTCCTGAACTTCATACTTACTTAACAAGGATGGAATAAAGGGTTTCATTTCTTTTACTCTCTTATTATATTCCTCTTCCGTTATAGCTTCATAAGGCATCAGCTGATAGAAGCTGTCATCCAAAGATAAGAAGGACAGGGCAACAATATCGTCCCAGTTATCCCATACCCACTGTTCTACTTCTTCCCATTCATGTTCCCTGACATGGACTGTAATGGAACAGTTGTGGTCTACATAGTTTTCCATGAATAATTTATAGTTTTCCAACTGTTCAATAGCTGTTACATCATACTTAGTTTTTCCTTCTGGTGCCTTTTGTGGAAACTCTATAACCTTTGTAGTGCAAGTTTCCATATCCTGGCCTACTTCAGGATATATTGGGTAGTTCAACTCCTCACAAACTTTCACTAAAGGATCGTGACTGTTTATTCTTACTCTTCTTACGAAGTAAGGAGCATGAGAATAATGAACTCCGCTGGATACTCCCGGAAGCTGAGACAATGTTCCTTCAGGTTTTACGGTAGTAACTAAGAGGGGAGCTTTTTGTCCTATTTCTGCAGCATACCTTTCTGCTTCATCTTTAGCAGCATCTCTTAACTTTCTCAGCAATGCTGCCTGTTCCTCCCTGCTAAGCCCTGTTGCATTAACCATGTCCTGCCACCCAGTAAGGGAACAACCTGTTAATTTATCTCTTTGTTGTACTCTGTCCCACTGGGATAGTTCCAACTCCACACAAGTCATTCTGTAAGCAGCTCTTGCAGATAACCTTTGGGCTCTTAAAAGTCCCCTTTCATCTAATTTTCCATTTTCATCAACAAAGGCATAAACATTTACGGTAGTTAAATTGCATAGCCCTTTGTTATCCAAGAGTATTTCACCACAGGGGTTAACTCCGTTCATATTTGGTCTTCTTTTCTTTCCAGCCTCTTCGTTAACCCATCCAGGCTCTCCCGAATATCGCATTTGTTCAATTTGCCATTTCAATTGTTCCCTTGTTGGCTTTTTCCTGTAGTATATGGAATTATTGCTCATGGAGCGGTGGATTATATCCTTATCAACGATCCATTGGCCGTCTATCTGCTTATATAGCTTACTCTTAGCCTCAATACAATCTACATCATCATAATCTATAAGCATTATTTCCGCAGTTCTTCTTACTCCGCCTACCACTACATTTTCACCGATAATGTTTGCTATGTCCAAACAGTCGATGGGTTTTAGCTTAAATCTTTCCTTTCCTTCAATGGCACCTCGTTTTTTGATAACCATGTCAATCTTGGTGAACATATTTTTCAAACTGGAATGACCGCTGGCAGTTCCACCGAAGGTTTTTAATACTTCTCCCTTAGGCCTTACATTGTTATAGTTAATAATGATAGTATTAATATTTCTGTATTCAGTTGAATTTATGAAACTGAAGAAATAGTCAAGGGCCTGTACCCATCCCTCCTTACTGTCTCCCACAGTTATTCTCACAGAATTATTATGGCTGAATTCAATACCTGAATTATCCTCTCTCTTGGATTTCTCCACAGGGGTGTAATCTTCATGAATTATTTTGTAATTTCCTCTTACTTTTGGCAGCTGCTCCACATCGTCCTTTAATATTCTCACACCTACGCCAGCTCCAATCATAAGGAGGTAAAACAAATCTCTGAAGGCCCTGAAATCATCTATTATTTCGAAGGCACAGTTGAAATTTGCCATAGGATAGTTGTAAGAAACAGGAGTACCTCCCACCCAGAAGGTTCTTCCAGATAAAAATTGCCTTAAGTTAAATATATTATCGTATAATTCCTCTGCTTCTTCCCTTTTTGTAGGAACTAGGCTACAGTTATATTCCACAGCCCTTCGTACTGTTTCCCACCAATATTCTCTTCTTCTTTCTTCAGGTAACCACCTGGAATATGTTCTGTAATATACAAAATTTCCCAACTGGTTCATGGGAGAACCTCTGTGCTTGTACTTGCTGATAAACTCCTCGCTGAGAACTTTGTGATCTCTTCTCTTTCGGGCATCCCTTGACTTATCTCTCTCATATCTGTATAATATGTATCTCTTGGCAACATCTTTTCTGACGCTGTCCATCAGGTGGTTTTCAACTAAGTCCTGCACCATTTCCACTGTGATGGGAAAATTCTTATTTGAAAGTTCTTCTTGGATTTTTAAGCTTATGTCTCGTGCCAATTCTTCATCAACGCCGTCCTTGGTTTCTTTCATAGCTTTAATAATGGCGTTGCTAATTTTTTCAGGATTAAAATCAACGTAATTACCAGTTCTTTTTAATATTCTTATCATTTCCCTTATCTCCCTGTTGTTTTGATGTACTACATATTGTACCAACAACCTTGTAGCATGTCAATCGGATACTATATATTGTGGTACACTTTATGGGCAAAAAAATATTCCTTTGTTGAAATATCAAGGAATAATACACTTCTTAATAAATCTTAATACTTTATGGCATGAAATTAAAGATTCATAATAGTCCTTAGTTTGTTTAATACTAAGGACTATTAGCTTTCCTATGCATTATTATATGATTCCCATTTCATGAATGTTTTAATAGCGTAAACCAGGGAAGGTATAAAAATCAATTGAATGATAATTCCTGGTAATCCTGTCACTATAGCTGTTTTAACATACATAACAGGATTCATTTTCACTCCGAATAGCTGCACCAACACAGCAACTGTTAAGCCTGCCGCAATTCTTCCAGCTATCATTGATAGAATTAATGAAGGTATGGGAGATAGTTTGAACTTTCTTACAGCCATAGATGCAGTAAATCCATAAATTCCTAATTCAACTGCCATAATTATTGCCATTGGAAACATTACTGGCATTCCTGTCAACAGTCCACTCATTATAGGTGTTATAATTCCAAGGGCTAATGCAAGTTGTGGTGGCAGCAAAAATCCTCCGATTAAAACAGGTATGTGCATTGGTAAAGCAATGGGTCCTGTCATACCAAATATATGGAAAATCATTGGAAGTATTATTCCTATTGCTAATAATAATCCACTTAATATTAATTCTTTTATTGTAGCTCTTTTATTCATAGTTCCTCCTTGTAATTAGATTAGCTTACAGCTCTTTTTCTTTTTATATTTTCCAAAAACTTCTCTATTTCTATTAAGAGCTCTTCAATATTGTTTGCTTTTAGGGTTAAAGTTTCAACAGGACACATTCCTGTTTGATCCCGGTTTTTAATATAGGGAGTAATTTGGACATAATCATACTTAATATTTGCTTCCTTTAATACGTTTATTGCGTTAACAGAAATTAGTTCTGTTTTTAATTCCTTTATTTCTGCATAAGAGCATAACATTGCTGCAGCTTTTCCCGTTACTCTATCAGCTATACTGGCTCCTTTAAGGTCTTCTTTTTGTTCTCTTAAGACTGTATATAATGGATTAATACCTTTATCATAGCTTGAAAAAATAACTTTACCTTCCTTTACTACCACCAATGTAAAATTATTCTTTTTTAATAATTCCACTGCTATATCTATATCTTTCATTGCCATCTCTCCTTTGTTCTTGTTAACATCTGCCTTCTACTACACTTAATCAAAAAATAAAAACCACAAAAGTCCTCACTAATTCTTTAGTGATGAAAACCTTCATGGTTCATAATTCCGCTTATTAAATTTTAACTTGCTCTATACTTTTACTATACTATATGATGACCTACATCATTATCCATTAAAGGATAGAACTTTTTAATTATGCATTAGTCATTAATGTTCGATTATTATACTATTTATATTCAATTAATTCAAGAGGTTTTGCTAATTTTTTTTGCTGTCAGTTAATAATTTGTATGAAGAAACATTTTTTATTTGACATAGGCTTATCTTAAGTATAAAAGTTCATGTTATTTATGTAGTTATCTGCAAATAAATCATTATCTCCTAATTGAACATGGGTTGTATTCTCAATAATCTTATTTAGTTTTTCCTTCATATATTTGTTTAACAAGTAGAGGGATACTCCTTTACCGGCTCCGTTTCCCACTATTTTAATTTCTACCCTTGTTTTAGGAAGTAATCCTATATATTGGGCATTATGGGGATTTATATAGTTGCCGAATGCACCAGAAACTATTACTTCATCTATATCATCCATACTTTTTCCCCATATGCCTAAAATAGTCATAATGGCTGAATAAATGGAACTTTTGCTAAGCTGTACCTGCCGTATATCCTTCTGGATAACGTACACCCCATCCTGGTATAGGTTGTTTGGTTTATAAATTACAAAGGAGTTATTACCGTCTATTTCTTCAATTCTGTCTTTAAGTTTAGAATAAGGGTTTATTCCTGAAAATTCATCGTAACTTCGTATTCTTCCCGTTTTATCCAAAATATTATTTCTTAAAAGCTCAGCCACTATATCGATAATGCCGGAGCCGCATATACCTGTAGGTTCCTGACTGCCTACAACTTTTAATATAACTTGGTTTCCTTCTATTTTACATCTTTCTATAGCACCGGAAGCAGCTCTCATTCCACAAGTAATATTTCCTCCTTCAAGGGCAGGACCGCAAGCAGCAGAAGTTACATAATAGCCCTTTATGTTTCCTACAGCAATTTCCCCATTCGTTCCTAAATCTACGATGAGCATATTTTTGCTTTCTTCCTCAATAGTTAAAAGAAGAGCTACCATATCAGCACCTACAAAGCCTCCCAAGAGGGGTAAAAATTCAATTTTACATCTTTCAGTACAAATAATCTCTGTTTCAGAGCCCCAACACTCTACCAGGTCCTTTGTTATGCCTTCAAAAGGACTTCTTCCTAATCCTTCAGGGCTTAAACCTAAAAATAGGTGGTGCATTAAGGTGTTACCACAAAGAACTATATGGTAGAGGTTCTCCGGCAAATCTGGCAACTGTTCCTTGGCACTTTCTAATAATTTATTCAAGGTAGAAATAATTTTTTTGTTTAATTCTTTTAATCCTTCTTCCGTCTTTCCGTAATTTATTCTAGTTACTAAATCCGCCCCCATAGCTACCTGGCTGTTAACATCGGATAATGTACTTAATAATTTACCTGTTATAAGATCATAGATATATATAACAACAGTAGTTGTCCCAATATCTACAGCTGCTCCGTACAAAACCTTTGAACTGTCCCCGGGTAGCACATCGATTATACTGTCTTCATATTTAACAAAGGTCATACCTTGAACATTATTATTGTATAACCTATAAAACTTTTTTAACAGATAAGGGTCACAGCCTTTTAATAGTTCATTCTTTCTTTTCTCCAGATCATTTTTTTCTAAGTAGAATTTCCTTACATGGGGGTTGAATTGATAGTTTTCGATTTTTGATGTTAATATGGGAACATCCATTGAGTCGTATCCATCAGTAATAACTGTGATATTTTCCATAACAGGTGTTTTACATGCCAGTACTTCTTCTACCTTGTTATTCCTGCTTATTTTTACTTTACATTTACCGCATGTTCCCTTACCGCCACAAACTAAATTTAAGAAAATCCCTGCTTCTTCAAAGGCTTTAGATAGGAGAGTACCTTCCTTCACTTTTACTGTTAAGTTTTCATTTGAAAAATTAATAATGTATTCCATCTCTTTTACCTAAATAATAAGGGGGATGTCCATCCCCCTATATGTTATTCATATTATTCATTTAAAAAATCATATGCATATTGTGCATGTAGTGCAACTCCATTAACCAGCATGTCTTCGTCAATATCAAACATAGGATGGTGGTTTGCATAACATGTATCTTTTTCTTCGTTTGCAGTTCCTACTATGGCGAAAGTACCTGGAACTTTTGCCAAGTATTCGGAAAAATCTTCAGAACCTAACATTTTAGGCATTTCCATTACTGCATCCTCAGACATGATTTTTGCAATAGCCTTCCTTGCTCTTTCCGTTGATTCTTCGTGGTTAATAGTAGGAGCTGTAAGAAAATCATATTGTAATTCCGCTTCTGCTCTGTAGCTAGCTGCTGTTGATTTAATAACTCTTTCCATCATGGATGGCAATTGGTCTCTAACTTCATAGCTGAAGCACCTGGTTGTACCTTCTAACACTGCCTCATCTGCTATTACGTTAAACCTGGTTCCGGAATTGAATTTTCCTATGCTTACCACAACACTGTCCATAGGGGATATTTCCCTGCTTACTAGTGTTTGTAAATTCATTACTATGGCAGATGCTGCTACCAGTGCATCTACTCCCAAATTAGGCATGGAGCCGTGTCCTCCCACACCTTTAACGGTAATTTTGAACTTGTCTGCAGAAGCCATGCGTGGACCGGATCCTACAGCTATTTTACCTGTGGGGAAATTACCCATTACGTGCATTCCAAACACTTCATCAACACCTTCTAAGGCACCACCTTCTATTAACACCTTAGCTCCCTGTGCTATTTCTTCTGCAGGCTGGAAGAGAAGCTTAACAGTACCTTTTAATTCATCCTTAATTTCATTTAAAACCTGGGCAGCACCTAGAAGCATTGCACCGTGAGCATCATGGCCGCAGGCATGCATAATACCTTCATTTTTTGACTTGTAGGGAACGTCACGGATTTCATTTACTTCAAGGGCATCTATATCTGCTCTTAAAGCTATAGTCTTTCCCTTATTTTTACCTTCAATTGTAGCTACTACTCCTGATTCTCCTATAGACACGAAGGGAACACCTATTTTTGTTAATTCTTCTTTAATTCTTTTAGCAGTCCTTACTTCCTTCATACTGAGTTCAGGATACATGTGAAATTCTCTTCTCATGTCTATAGTATACTGCTCATATTTTTTTGCTATTTCTTTTATATTCATTACAACCTCCCGGTTAAATTAATTTAGCCATAAATCCAGCTAATACTACTGATGCAATTGATACTGTTACAAATCCTGCTATAAGCATCTTGGGGAGTATTGCATCTAATATAACTTTCCTTTCTTCTTCTGTTTCACCTATGGCATTTGCCACCTCATTTGAAATAATGAAAGTTCCCGGAAAACCGAATAATGCAGTAGAACCTATTGCTATGGACATATATTTATCCATACCTAAAATTTTTCCTGCAATTGCTGAAAAAATACTAAATCCAATAACACCTATGGCCAAGCATCCTATTATTGGAACTATTAATGACATTAACATTTCAGGTGTAGCAGAAGCTAAGTTAGCAAAAATAACTGTTAATAAGCATATCATTACAAAGCCTTGGCTGTTTGCTGTAGTCATGGAATCCTTTTCTATAAAACCTAACTCTCTTACTATTACACCTAGTACTAAACATACTATCAATGCGTTTACTGCACCATTTGTCAGGGCTGATATTTTAACCCCTATAAAGGATACAATGGTTAATTTAAGTAACAATATGGAACTTAGCTGAAGCTCTTTTCTTAGAGGTGGGAAAATGCGTTTTTTTGGTTCATCAATAATCTCTTCCTCTGTTTCATCAGTAAGTGTATTATTTTCACTTAATGCTAACACTCGTCTTGCTTCCTTTTTAAGACAATAAGAAGCTACGGGAGTACCGAAAAAAGTTTGTGTTACAAGAAGCATGGTTGCAAATACGGCTACACTCTCCAGTCCTTTTTCCATTGCAGCTTCACTTACTATTAAGGCTGCAACTACACCACCGGAAATAGGTGGAGCTGCTGATGCCGCCATTTCCCTACCAAATATTGGTCCTCCTACAAAGTACACTAATACTCCTATTCCTACAACTGCGGCTAAGGCAATTATAACCGTTTTCCACTGCTTAGCCAATTCCTTCAAACTAATCATGGTTCCCATGTTAGTCAAAAGAAGGGGCATTGCCAATTGTCCTACCTTGAAAAATCCTGAATCGTCAAAAATGGTGGAGGGTAAGCCCACCCAAAAAGCAATTAAAAAAACAACTGCAGTAGTAAAAAGCATTGAAAAGGTTGCCTTTGTTTTAAATGAAACATAATCGCCAATAGCGAATGCTACTAGTATGAATAATATTGCAGTTAACCCATCCATTTATGTACCTCCTCACTAAAAATATTTATTAGGGCAAATTATAGCACATAATTTCATGAATAACAACACATCTTTTTAAATATTTTTGGAGACAAACAGGGTTATTCTGTATTTTTATAGACGCAGTCAGTATTTATGCAGTCGAAGCATGTATTTATTTCTTCATCTACCCCTTCTACAATTGTATAAATATACGTCAAGGAATTCGACGGAACCATAACATTATGTTCATTTGAATATATTTCCACTCTAATATGTTTTTCTAATTCCTCTATGAATTTTCTCTGATATTTTAAATCTAAATTTCCATCCCCCGGAGCGTACCTTCTATTTAATTTATAACCTTGTTTCTTTATATCATTTCTAATTTTGTTGTTCATTTTATCCGATGCTTTGAAAATAGCATGGGATACCATCTCATTTAACAAATAACCTTTGAGATATTCCCCCCGGGATATTAAATCACTAGCTAGGGAATTAGTGTCCCTTTCAGCAGAGACATAGCAAATGATATATTTATCTACATTTTCTTCAAGCTTCAAAGGAAAATAGTCAGTAAATATATAAGCTAGTTTAATTTCCATGGAAGATATAATATCACTTAGCTGGCTAAATACTGCCTCACAATTTTTAAATGTTTCAGTTCCTTCATAAATATGAAGATTTTTATATAATACTTCCTTATTTATCCTTGCCCTTATTCTAAATTCATTTACATTATTTTTCATTTTTTTCACCTTATTTTAGAAGGATATTTTGAAAGTAACAAATAGGGACATTCCTATGCCGTCCTTGGCTCTTTCATTAAGGAAATGTCCCATACATTTATTTATTATTTTTAAGCCACTGAATTGCCGTGTTAGCATAAACGGCAGAGCCTATATAGAATGCATCTTCATTAAAGTTAACTTTTGGATGGTGCTGTGGATAAGGATATCCTTCTTCTGGAGATCCACCGCTTAAAGCCATCATTATTGAAGGAACTTTTTCACTTATATATCCGAAATCTTCGGAACCAGTCATTTTACCTCCAGGGAATGCTTCTGAGAATGTTACAACATTGTTTTCTCCCAACATTTCCTTATTTATATTGTATGTAAATTCTGAAAGTTCTCTGTCATTGTACACAGAAGGACATTCCATTCTGTATTCAACGTTAACACTTGCCCTGAATACAGAGGCAACACCTTTTGCTATTTCAACTACTCGTTTCTTCATTAACTCCCTGTCATCTCTGTCAAAAGCTCTTATAGTTCCTTCTATGAAAGCCTTGTCAGGAATAATGTTTGCAGCATTTCCACCATGCATCTGACCAATGGTTATAACTGCAGTACTGGAAGGCTTAATTTCTCTCGCTATAATTTCCTGAAGTGATAGATGTATGTGTGCTGCCACATTTAATGGGTCTATAGAATCTTGAGGCATTGCCCCATGGCCTCCCTTACCTTGAATATCTATGTGGAACATATCACCGGAAGAAGTAGAATATCCTTCTTCTGCTACAGCCAAGGTACCAGATTTCATAGACATTCCAGAAAATATATGGATCATGGCAGCAGCATCTACCTTTGGAGATTCTAAAACACCTGCATCTATCATGGCTTTGGCACCAGATAAAGTTTCTTCTGAAGGTTGGAATAAGAGTTTAACAGTACCTTCAATTTCATCTTCATGATCTTTTAAAAGCTGAGCTGCCCCCAAGAGCATAGCTGCGTGAGTATCGTGTCCACAGGCATGCATATTTTCTGTGGTTGATTTATACTCTAAATCATTTTCTTCCACTATGGGTAAAGCGTCTATATCTCCTCTTAAAAGGATTACTTTACCTGGTTTCTTTCCTCCCGCTAAGGCTACTACTCCTGCCCCAGACACAATTTCAGGTTCATAACCCATCTCTTTTAATCTTTTGGCAATATATGCAGAAGTTATAGGTAGATCCATACCTAACTCAGGATGTTGGTGCAGGTATCTTCTATCTTTTATAATTACTTCCTGCAATGCTTTCGCTTCCTTTAACAAACTATTCATAAATTCCTCCCTATACAACGGGGGACATTCTTCTTACCAAGAGAATTATGTCCCCATTCATTTTTTATATTATATACTTTTATATATTGAGAGTCAATTTAGAATATATTTTATTATTTCGTCTTTGAATTCACTTGTAGTTAAATTTCCTCCCAGGTCCTTTGTATGCAATCCCTTCTTCATTAAAACTTGTTTGAGAGCTTCTTCTATAATATTGGCAGCTTTTTCTTCTCCAATATATTTAAGCATCATTGTTCCTGATAAAATTGCAGAAGTGGGATTGGCAATATTTTTTCCCGCTATATCCGGGGCAGAACCGTGAACAGGCTCGAATATTGCCGTACTATCTCCAATATTAGCCCCAGGAGCCATACCAAGACCTCCTACTAAACCTGCTGCCAAGTCTGAAAGTATATCTCCATATAAGTTAGGAGCAACTATAACTTCGTAATCGTGGGGATTCATTACTAATTTCATAGCCATAGCATCAACGATTACATCTTCGAACTTAATATGAGGATATTTTGTTGAAACATCCCTGCCAGCTTGTAAAAATAAACCGTCTGTTAATTTCATAATATTAGCCTTATGGGTCAGAGTAACTTTATTTCTTTTTTCTTTTTCTGCTAACTTAAAAGCAAAGTCTACTATTCTTTCGCTTGCCTCTCTCGTTATTATTTTAATACTTTCTGCCGCATTTTCATTTACCTTATGCTCTATCCCCCTATACAGGTCTTCCGTATTCTCTCTTACAATAACCAGGTCCAAATTTTTATAGAGAGAATCGATACCTTCAAAAGTTTTTACTGGTCTTACATTGGCATAGAGATTAAATCTTTGTCTTAACTCCACGTTTATACTTCTGAATCCCGTCCCCACAGGAGTAGTTATGGGACCTTTTAATACTATTCTATTTTTTTCAATACTCTTTATAGTTTCTTCCGGCAAAAGAACACCGCACTTTTCATATGCGGTACTTCCTGCTATAACTTCTTCCCATTCTATACTATCCGTTACAGCATCTATAATTTCTTTTGCAGCATACATTATTTCCAAACCTATACCGTCTCCTGGTATAAAAGTTATTTTTTTCATTTCATCACCTTACTCATATAATTCAGCAGTCCTCCTGCCTTAATAATTTCAACAGCTCTTTCAGACAGAGCTAATTCCATTTTATATATTTTATTCTTAGTTTTATTTTCAACTATAACTACATTATTCTCTACTTGAGCTAAAAGATTGTTTATCACTATTTCATCCAACATATCGATAGTATCGTAATCTTCCTCATTCATGAAAGTTAAAGGAAGTATGCCGTTATTTATTAAATTGCTTCTGTGGATGCGGGCAAAAGATTTGGCCATTACTGCTTTTACTCCTAAGTACAAGGGAGCTAAGGCTGCATGTTCCCTACTGGAGCCTTGACCGTAATTCTTTCCACCTACAATTATTCCACCCTTGTTTTCCTTTGCCCTTTTAGGAAATTCTTCATCTATAGCAGAAAAACAAAACTCAGATAAATATGGAATATTAGACCTGTAAGGCAAAAGGTTGGCGTTGGAGGGCATTATTGCATCTGTTGTTACATCGTCTCCAACTTTTATTAATATTTTTCCTCCCACTGTATTTTCCATTGCTTTATTTTGGGGGAAAGGTTTAATATTGGGACCTCTTATTACTTCTACATCCCTACCATCTTCTGCAGGACTTACGATCATATTGTCATTTACATAAAACTTTTCAGGCATTTCAATATTTAAATCAACTTGGTAATCAAAGTCTTCCAATCCAGCTATATATCCTTTAATTGCTGAAAATGCAGCTACTTCAGGACTTACCAGGTATACATCTGCCGATGGGGTTCCGCACCTGCCTTTGAAATTTCGGTTAAAAGTTCTCAAGGACACTCCATTAGTATTGGGAGCTTGCCCCATTCCTATACAGGGTCCACATCCACTTTCAAGAATACGGGCTCCTGCAGAAATAATTTTTGCCAAGGCTCCATTTTCTGCAATCATGGTAAGTACCTGCTTAGATCCAGGTGATATAACCAAGGATACATCCTCGTGTACAGTATGTCCTTCTAATATATTGGCAACTCTCATTAAATCATAATACGAGGAATTAGTACAGCTACCTATTGCTACTTGATTTATCTTCTTACCCCTTACTTCTCTTACAGACACTACCTTATCTGGTGAATGAGGAAGAGCTATATTAGGCTCTAAGGCACTTAAGTCAATAGTGATTTTTTTCGCATAAACAGCTCCTTCATCAGCTTTAAGCTCTATAAAGTCCTCTTCTCTTCCCTGTGCCTTTAAAAATTCCAAGGTTCTTTCATCAGAGGGGAAAATGGAAGTTGTAGCTCCTAATTCTGCCCCCATATTTGTAATAGTTCCTCTTTCTGGAACAGATAAGGATTTTACACCCTCACCTGTATATTCAAATATTTTGTTCACTCCTCCTTTTACGGTGAAGTGTTTTAATACTTCAAGAATTACATCCTTAGCGGAACAAAATTTATTAAGTTTTCCCTTCAGCTCCACATTTATTATTTCTGGCATTATAATATTGTATTCTCCACCTGCCATGGCAATAGCCACATCCAGGCCCCCTGCCCCTATGGCCAGCATACCCATTCCACCGCAGGTGGGGGTGTGGCTATCAGAACCTAAAAGGGTTTCTCCGGGAACCGAAAATCTTTCAAGGTGAACTTGGTGGCATATGCCGTTTCCCGGTTTTGAAAAGTAAATGCCGTGCTTCTTTGCCACTGTTTGAATATATAAGTGGTCATCTGCATTTTCAGGTCCCGATTGAAGCATGTTATGATCTATATAGGCAACGGAACGCTTGGTCCTTACTCTGTCTATTCCCATTGCTTCAAATTGCAAATAAGCCATTGTACCTGTAGAATCCTGGGTTAATGTTTGATCTATTTTAATTCCGATTTCTTTACCAGGAATCGCTTCACCGGAAACTAGGTGGTTTTTGATTATTTTTTCTGCTAATGTCAGTGCCATGTTTCCTCCTATATTGCTTTTTCGCTATATTTGAAAATATACATATTTGCAAAGTTCTTCATTTCCTCATTAGATATATTAGTTGTCCTTCCATTTTTGTATTCTTCGTCTATTTTCTTTTTAATAGGTATTAGTCTTTCGTCAGTCTTGGTGATTCTTTCATCTCCCTTTAAACCAAAGTAACTGTTAATCCAGTAGGCAATGCTGGATATTCCCGAATAGGAGTTAATTGCCACCAAGGGAGGTTTGTTAAGTATTTTCTTGGTATCGAAACTATTGTATATTTCTTCATCTTTCAAAAGACCATCTGCATGAATTCCTGCCTTAGTAACATTAAACTCTCTTCCTACAAAGGGAGTTTTGGAAGGAATACTATATTGAAGTTCTTTTTCAAAATATTCTTCTATCTCATTTAGTACTTTCAAATTCATTGACTTTAAATTACCCTTTATTTGTGCATACTCTATTACCATTGCCTCTAAGGGAGTATTTCCTACTCTTTCTCCAATACCGAACAAGGTAGTATTAACAGAAGAACCTCCATACAGCCAGGAAGTTGTGGAATTAGTTACAGAAGCATAGTAATCATTATGTCCGTGCCACTCTATAGATTCAGAAGGAACTCCCGCATAATATTTAAGCCCGTGTATTATTGCAGGAACAGATCTGGGAAGTTCAACCCCTGAGTGTGAAACACCTAAACCTAGGGTATCACAAGCTCTTATTTTTACATTTATTTTGCTTTCTCTGCTTAATTCCATAAGATTTTTTGCCAAGGGTACAACGAAACCATAGAAATCTGCCCTAGTAATATCCTCAAAGTGACACCTAGGTACTATTCCATTTTCTAAAGCGGAGTAGGCAATGTCCAAGTACATCTTCATTGCTTCCGACCTTGTTTTGTTTAATTTATTGAATATATGGTAATCTGAACAGGACATTAAAATTCCTGTTTCCTTAATACCCATGGACTTAACTAAATTAAAATCATCCTTATTGGCTCTTATCCAGGATGTAATTTCAGGAAATTCATATCCTCTGTCCATACATTCTTCAACAGCTTTTCTGTCTTTTTCTGTATATAGGAAAAACTCCGTTTGTTTTATTATCCCTGAATCATTATCCAATTCATGGAGCAAATCAAATAATTTCACCATTTGCTTAGTGTCCATATTGGTCATAGCTTGCTGTCCGTCTCTAAATGTTGTATCGGTAATCCATATATTTTCAGGAATATTCATGGGAAGCTGGATGTTGTTAAATTTAATTTTAGGAATTTCATCATAAGGAAAAACTTCTTTGTACAGCTTTGGCTTAATTACATCTACGGGATTATACTTCATATTAACCTCCAAAATTTTGAAAGATATTTTATTTATGTTGCATTTCCTTCTGTCGTTTTTAGTATTATAGAGGTCATTATAATCCCAATTTGCAACTAAGTCAAGTGTTTATTTCATTATTTTTAAATTTTATGGGCGCTTTTCATGGTTTGAAGGAGTGAACTTGCAACTTGTTTTATAATTCTTTCATAAAATGTCGTTTCCTTTGTAGTTTTTCTTGCAATATATTTCAGTTTCCTTGCAATATACACCCAATAAGACAATCAAAATTTCTGAGGTTCCAGGAAACTTGGACATAATAAAACACATGGTTTGCCATGTGTTCAGTCTTTCCAATTAATAATATTCATTGTATCTTTAAAGCAATCATTTCTTAAAAAGTCATCTTCGTACTTTTCAGAGCACATCATAGGATGTCTGCTTATATAGAGTTTACCGTGTTTTATAAATTGCTTTTTTTCTTCAGCCATTTTACCCCATAAAAACCAGGAAATATCTCTATTTTCTTCCGAAATAAATTCCAATAATCTTTCACTGAAATCCTTCCATATATGTATATGACTTCCCGTATTTCCTGGTTCTACAGACAGATATGTATTAAGAAGCAACACTCCTTGTTTTTCCCAGGATTTAAATATTTTATCGGGAGGAAGTATTGTAAAGTCACCTTTTTTTATTTCTCTTTGTATTTCAGAAAACTTCTTTATTTGGCTGTATTCCCTTATTCCATTATAGTTTTTATAAATTAATCGTACTATATTTTTTAAGGAAACTTGTCTGAATTTTTGATTCCACGAATACAAATCTCCTACTTCAAAAGCCCGTCCCGTGGCTCTCCCCTTTTCTGGATAGGGGTCTTGCCCTAGTATTACAACCTTTATATCATAAAGATTATTCATCATAAAGCGAAGTATATTACCGTGTTCTGGATTTGTATTGTTCCCTATTTTTCTTTCTATACTTTCTAATTCTAAAATAATATCCTCTGTGAGAAATTTATCCCAAGAGGAATGGGCACCCTTCGGTATCAAGCTCATACTATCTTCCTTTTCAATATATTTCTTACCACTCCCGGGAATAGTTTTAATTTTCAGGTCAGTCCCCTTAGGGGATATTCTTATACCTTATTACACTAATAGAACTCAGCTTCCTGTAGGATTTCCGTCCCTTGCAGGGAATTATTTTTAACAAATTAAACAATGGGTGGAATTCGAATCTTTCCGTCCCCGGGAGGGATTCTTCCGCCTTAAGGAATCTATAAGAGGCTTTTAATCAATTTGTTCATATCCTCATATGAATCCCAAAGTTCTCTGCTAATATTCATACCTGAAACATTAGCCAAGTATTTTAATTTATTTATTATTTCTTCAGACTTATATCCTGTTTCATTTTTTATCCATTCATCTGTTACAGAAATAATTTCATGGGCAGTTAAGTTTCTGACTCTTTGTTCTACATTCCTTAGATCTGCTACAGTATTTATTACATTCATATCAGTACAATATGCATCTATTATAACTGACATATGGTATGATGCCAAGGGGGTTTCTTTGATACCACCTGAGAAATGTTTATCTAAAACTCCTAACAAACTAGGGTTGCTGGATAATTTTTCTCTGCTCCACCTTCTAATAACTATATTGTTATTGTTTTTTATTCTGTCACAATATCTATTTACATCTATATTACAAATCCTTTTTAAAACCAATTCAAACAACTCGGCAATAACTGGAGTGGTTGCTCTAATAAAATCTGCATACTCTTCTTTAATAACTTTAATATTTAAACTTAATAAGTATTCTAATATAATTTTTCTTTCATGATCTTTAACAGGCAATATGTCATAAGCCGTATTTTTTAATTCAGTATCCATACCTGAAAAGTTTAATTGAAGTCTGTAATTTGCTGCCCTTAACAATTTAAACAAATCTTCCCTCAAAAAGGTCCTTATGTCATTAGAAACACTAAGAGCAGCTACATAATCGTATGCATCTATATGTCTTGCTACAACATTCTTTTTAATAGCTGCTAACTGATTTTCTCCCTTAGATTCAACACATCTGTTTTCAAAATTTTCGTCATTATCTTCATTTAATTCCCAATTTACTTCCACATCATAATCGTCTAAATTTTGGTCGTGTACATTAATTCTTTTAATGGGAGTAGTAACCTGTATGGGAATCATTTTAAACTCTGAAAGGGCTGCCATTGTTTGCAGGGCACCTTTCATAGCTGGTGTCCCCGATGATACATTTAATAATATTGAGTAGTCTTTATACTCATTAATAATATTTGAAATAACCTTGTTAAAATCCTCATAAAAGTAGTCAAAATCTTGAACTTCTTCCAGTTCAGGCCTTTCTACTATATGTACTTTAAAGGAATGATTTAATAATTCCCCTAATTTTTCTATGCAGTAGACATATCTATTATCCGTAATGTGGTAATTGTACATATGCTTAGATAAATAAAGATATACTACATCTGGCTTGTATACTCTTAAAATGTGGAGCATTGCACCATCCCTGAAATATTTGATGGGATCCGTACCTCCTACAGATGAAAATAATACTTTTTTACTCATACTGTCCTCCTATATTTCACACACTCCGTCCCCTTTAGGGATTATTATAAAATATTATACCTTAAGAAAGGAGAGGTTTATTTCCGTCCCCTTGTGGGGAGTGGATCTTATGCTGTTCTTTTTGGATCAGATTCCTTCTGGGAGTTTCCGTCCCCTGGGGGGATTCCTTAATCGTTAAAAAAATTTATGGGGAGGTATTTATAATGGGCTTCCGTCCCCTAAGGGGGGTCCATATTATTTATTCTCCAATATATTAATTTTACATAGCCCCATTTCGTACAAAGTTTCCTCATATTTTGTGCATTTTAGCATGTGAGGGGATACACCCAAGGAAACATCCTTGTAATGTTTATGTTCTTGTTTTGTTTTAAAGGATAGAGTATTGTCTATAATTCTGCTTGCCATCACAACCCCTTCTTCTCCAAAAAGAGGGTAGGTTACTGTCTTGGATACATATCCGCTACCTCCTCCTAAGTAGAAGGAATTTTCAGGATATTCCCTATCCTTTCCAAAAGCTTTATTGAAAACATCCTTATGGTAATTAAAGAAACTATTTATTGAACCTATAATTGCATCTACACTATAATTACATAAGTGTGTATCAATCGTAAGATTGAACTCTATCTTTCTATGGGGTTTTATACACTCTCTTAAAACTGGCAAACTTTTTTGTTTACCCTCTACTGTTACATCTATTTTTTGGCATAAAACTAAGTCAGACAGGTTCAATGGCTTGCTGTCGCTGATACGTATACCCGCAAGACAATCATTTGCTGCATTATAGCCTTTATCATTTCTTACAGCGTTAAAAGCTTCCTGTTCAATAGTAGCAGCTTCTCTATACAAATATCTTCTTTTATATTTAGCTTTTTTAGCTTTAACTATGTCTTTTTTAACTTCATCGAATAAGTTGTTATTTTCCATTATAATTTCCGTCAATAAAGCCGTTCTAAGGGCTCCTTTTAAGCTACTTCCTGGTACATAGGGGTGGCCGTATGAATCTTTTACAAATAATAATATTTCTTTTTTACCTTTTTCTTCAAAGACTGCATCTCCGCTGTCAAGGCTGTACTTCATCCATTGTTGATATTCTTTTTTATCTACATTTCTATCCTTAAACCATGCAAACAAATCTTTGCTATCATATAGTAAATAATTCTCATATTCTTTTAATAAATTTAATTTTTCCAGACCTTTATACAATTTAAACAAATCAGGAATTAAAACCTTTTTATCGTTACTGTGAAAAACATATTCCTTCCTGTTTATCTTTTCTCCTGAACCTATGAATACAGGCGCCAAAGTTTCAACAATAATTTTATATGTTTTTAAATAACCCATCATTTCACCCCCATAAACATAGGTTTTGCATATCTGTAAACAGGATGATTGCCCTTGTAAGATACATCGTAGATATTTCCATTAAACTTTTGTTTAAAACAAGAACCTGATTTAAAGGCGTAAAAATCCCTTTTCTTTAAATTACCTTCTGCATAAGTTAAAGAACTTACAAATCCACTTCGCTTATTTAACAAATAATAAGCTCCTTCTATGGCATCTTCCATTTCTTCCTTATCAGGCAAACATATTGATAAGGTCATATAAGTTTGAGCCGACTCATCATTTAAACATTTTAATAATTTTTTCGGCACCTCCTTAACTTCGTAAGTAAATTTTCCTAAACCTGCTGACCTTTTTCCTCCGATTCCTGTATAGGACAGGCTATAGATTAATTTGTCTATAAAATGTAAGTCTTCATCCTTACTATAGGCAATGCATATATAAATGCCATTACCTTCTGAAAATTTGTACAAACCTACAGAATAGGGTTGGGCTTCCTCTGAACCTTTTACCCTGACTTGAGTTCTCAGTGTGTATATTCCTAAATTTTTAAATATTTCTTCCTCGTATTCAGGATTTAATTTTCCCTGCATATAAGTATGGATTTTACTTACAGGAATATATTTTAATTTTTTAAAAGCTTTTTTTTGAACTGAATTTCCTTCTTCCTCTATTATAGCAGGTTTTAATGGTTTTGGAACATATAACTCATCCTTAATAAATGGAAGTCCATCAGATAGAAGAATTAGACTGTTCTTGGTTAAGGTAACTAATTTTTCAAGACTTTCGGTACCTCCTGCCTTTAATGCTTCGTGACATAAGGCTGAGAATATAGTATCTGAATTAATTGCATATTCTCCATCAGTTAATGAATCCACTCCAATATGGATACCAGTGCTGAAATATAATTTGTAAATAACATACTTCATAACTAAACCTCTTTTAGCATAGATCGGCATCTTTTAAGTATTTCACTGTCCACCTCTCCTACAACAGTTTCTATTTCAATATCTGAAATTTTTATTTTTCCATAACCTCTCGAGCCGTGTCCACCTAAGTAATCGTATTGAAGTAATTTAAAACCTTCTTTAATAGCCTTAAAATCTTCTTCAATTTCATCTTCTTTTTGTGCATCATAAATAATTTTTAAATCAAAAGTAGTTCCTCTTATAACTCTTTCTATTTGTCTGGGGTTTGCTACTGATGTTAAACGATTAATAGTATTCTCAAATTTAATCTCTGTTGCTGAGTGAAGTCCTATGGAATTTAACTCATCCATGTTGCTTACTAACATGTCAGAAAACAGCAACCTGCTCGTTTTAATATTCCCTTTTTTAGCGCTGCCGAATAGTCTAAGAACAATTTCATGATCATCATCAGGAGAACTTACTATGCCCTGATTGTATTTTTTTGCTAAAAGAGTTCTCATCTTTCCTTTAAGACTGCTGCCGGGAATAATGGGCAAATTAGTGCCTACATCCCTTATTACAGTTGAATCTACTGCCCCAATTGCTGAAAATTGAGAGGATCCCCCAATGTGCATACCTGTTTCCACGGTGATTTTTCCTCTTATTTGAATTTTGGAATACATTCTTACCTCCTAATCCCTTCCGCCATAAAATTTGTGATAAGCAACTAATGCTTCCATATATCTACAAAACAATAAAAACTTTTCTCTGTTATTCCCAATTTGGTCAATATATTGTAATATATTTGCTCTATCTACGAAGTCCTTCACTGTTTTTTCTCTTCCTGCCTCGTATACAAATCGCATCTTTAAATATTGAATTCTGCCTTGCACCTCAATACTTAATTCTTTACCTGGTTCATGAACAGCTAAATTGTAGATTTCTGAAATCATACTTAATAAATTCCTTATTTTTGAAGCAGTTAGAGGTATATATAACTGGCCTTTGTTGTTTCTTACCTGTAAACTTTTTATTACATTTTCAGCTTGTCCCACATAGGTTAGCTCATTTAATTTGTCCATTGTTCTCCTCTCTCCTCTCCTTCTTTTCTGCTTAAAAATCCATAGATATAAATTGCTGTAATTAACTGCCTACAATCTTCATCCTGTTGCATCCATAAATACATCTGTTTTGAAAATTTTTTGTATAATTCTTTCTGTGCTGCTTCTGCTTTTTCATCAGGCTCCAAACGAGCTAGCAGGTAAGCATACCTGGCTAAATTAATTTTTTCTTCTTTGTTCCGTAATAATTGTAAAATGTTGTAAAGAAAGGTCTTTCCTCTTTCATGAGAATTATCAAAAAATTCCCTAATCATTTGAAATTTTTCACCTAGTACATTATCGATTAAACAGTCCCAAGAATAGCAGTTTTCTTCACTAAATAAGGTTATGGAATTTTTGTTCTCCATAGATTTTGACTTTTCTTCTAACTGGCCTACTTCCTTTGCCATTGTTGAAACTGGATACCCGTTAGGATAAATACCTATACCAGCTGATATGGTCATTGTATTTTGAGAATACTTTTTAAAACTTTTATAAAGGTCTATTGCAAAACATAGAATATCATCCCAGCTTCCAACTATGAACAGGTCATCACCGCCAGAATATACAATAGTAGCATTTCTTTTACCCTTCTTGTTGCCTAGTAGGTAGTACTGACCATTTTCTAAAATATTGTTTATATGAAGTTTGAAAAACATTGATAACTTTTTAGATAAAGTGGCAGTTCTCGATAAAGTAACATACTTATCTCCTGAAATTTCGTTTTCAAATCCAGATACAAAGGCTTGTCCTAAATTATCAACATCTGCTCTTAAAACCCCCAGCCTCTTTATACCCTTTGATGAATTTGCCAGATCCTCGAAGCTATAACCATTATTATAACTTCCCACCCATAACTTTGTTGCAGCATGAAATTCTGTAGACGGTTCATTTTTGCCATAACACCTTATAAGGTTATCATTTTTTATATTTTCCCAACCTTCCCCCTTATAGGATGCTAAATATTTATTTATTGGCAATGGAAGGGAGTTGTTGTGGGGCTTGCTTAGTATTGAAAAAAGTTTATTGTTTATAATTGCAGTAGACATTCTTTCGAGGCTTTCACAAATTTTACACTTATTATCCTCTGTCAGCATATCCGTCCTTTTGCAAACACTGCATTCCCTTTCGCCAGAAATACTGCTGCTATTAAAATAAAGGATTTCCTCTGCACTGTAGCGATGAAGTTTTTTCCTTGATATATCTTGGGATATTTTCTTAAATATATTTTTATAAGACCCTGCCGGCTGATTTCTTAAATCATTGGCACTGCATATACTGTAACCTCCCGCCACATAAAGGGAAATTTTAAATACTTCCATAAACCATTTCTTTATAGAGTTTTCAAACCATATAATTTTTTCTTTTGTTAATTGGGTGTTAGGTAGCAGTATATAGGCATGTCCACCTCCGGAATAGATTATATTTGCTCTGGATACACCTATAGAACATATTAACTCATCAATTAAATGTTCCAACATAATTTCCAAATAAAAAGATCTGGATCTTAATGATTTTAAGGCTCCCTTGCTGCTTATTGTATATATGAAGTCCTGTATACCTGATATATCCATTGAGTATAGTATAAATACTTTTTCATCATAAAATTTCTTACTATCGTATAAAACTGACCTATAATCATTAATTTCTTTTTCCTGAAGATAATCATTAATGCAAGTAGCTAAGGCTGCGGTCATTTTAAGGTGATCGTACAATGAAATATCAGATAGCTCCCTGTGGGTAGATAATGGAACGAATGATAAATTTGCTTCTAATACTTCTAATAAGTAGTTTATGTATTCTTCCTTAATTTCAATATCTATTAAGGATTGTTTTATATTATTTTCAATACTTTCGTAAAATGCTGGAGTTAACTTCACCCTTTCTGCAGGGTAGTTTATAGCCCCGGTATTTAGCAAAGTTTCTTGTTTGTAGACGTACTTTTGTTGATTGCCGTTTAGTATATTGAATATACTTTGAAGAGGTATTTCTCTGTCAAAACTAAAAGATTTGTCTTCTTCATCGACGCCTGCTGCAATACTATTTGCAATATAAGTAATATAGGCATTAGATGAAGTGCATATAGGGGCATCCTTAAGCATATTACTATGATGATACAATACTTGGTTAAGAATGTCTGTATCTGTTATCTTACCTTCATTTTTCAAAAAACTGTACCCACTTAAACTATGGTTCTCACTACCCTTAAATATTATTTTTCCCAAATCGTGTAATAAAGATCCTAAGATTAATTTCAGCTTTCTTTCATTCATTTTGTGCTCCTCTCATTTACTCTTAATCCGCCCATTCCAATAGCACTTTTTATACCTACGCCTGAATACTCTCCATATGCAAATAATAGATTTGCCAGGTTCACCATTGCTTGTGGACCTCTTATTTTAATAGTAATTCGCCCCATGAAGGATGGTATTACAATACCTTCCATATGGAAAACAGTACTTTTTAATCGATACCTTGTAATGTCTGAGTTTTCTATTAAATGTTCCAATGCTTCTTCGCTGTAAATGGAAGAATTAGCTGAACTGTTGTCAAATTTATTCATTAAACTCTGAAAAATAAGTTTTAAATCAGGATAAAACACATATTTTCCTTGACTTTTAAAAGCTGTAGGAGTAATGAATGTTACATCTAAGTAAGGATTCCCTTGGAAAAAGTATTTTTCATTTAATAGTTGTTCGTAAGTCTTTATTGAAACCTTTTTTTCAAGAACTTTAAGTGTAATATTTTTTTGTTTTAAGTTTACGTCCTGCATGTTATTCAGCAAAGGATTAATTACTTGGTTCTTTGCTTCTTCTGTCATTGTATGTATTGTCCACTTTATTAGATTGTTTTCAAATTCTAAGTATTGACTATAGGGTTTTAATCCGGTTTTATGTAAGTTATCCGCATATGGCGCACTTATTGACTCCATTAAAACACCTTGAAACAAAGAAGAAATGTTATAATTTAATCTATTGTCCTCATTTTCAAGCATTATTTCTAATTTCCCTAACATGTCCACCTCATATATTATTACATCTTTTCTATAATAGCATATTTCTACAAATTTCTCCATCATTTTTCCAACCATCAAAAACTAAAAAAGCGACTGTAGCCAGCCGCTTATGCTCTTTTTTGTTTTCTGTTAACTATTAATGCTCCTCCTAAAACAACTATAGCACCACCCAATATGTATTGTAAGGGACTATTCTTTTCACCATCCTCCCCTAAATCGGCAGTAACACTTACTTCATCAGTTTCTGCTATTGAATCAGATACACTAGTATCTGCTATATCTGATGTTGCTGGATCTATAAGAGGCATATCCTCCGCATACTCCAATGTTACAGCAGGAATACCTTCCACAACCTTAATCTTATCTTCTCCTATTAAATCATAGATATAGTTTATATTTTCTTCATTGTAGGGTGTAATTCCTATTTCAACATATTCATCCATTGGGGCCGTATGGGTTACAAAAATATCTTTTTCCTCTAATTTATTGTCGTATTCTTTAAACAAGATCCTATCTATTTTTAGCTGTTTCTCATAAATTTCCTCATTAATTTCACCTATATCATAATATACTGGTGAATCTGGCGGAACAACCCTTTCTAACGGTTCTATTGATTCTGCAAATGCACTTCCAATAGACGCTGCTAGTATACATAGGCTAATAGTTGCTACTTTTATCTTTCTTGCAAACATGCTAATCTTCCTTTCCTAGTATTTCTTACATGGCCATTGTAAGTTACACTATATTAGACGATAGATTTGTAAATATGTTTCAATAAAACACTGCCAAATTTTCCTAGGCAGCAAACTAGCAGGGCGGTTCTTACTTAGCATTAAAATGTATTAATCCAGAAAAACCGTCCCCACTGATATTATTTTCTTCCAGTATAAATCCATATGGCATCTCGTAAGAATTCACTAGCTCCAGGGCCAACTTTATCGTAATATGCTTTAAATCTTTCATCATCTACATACATCTGTGCCAAATTTCCATGGGCTTCTTTGTCATAACTGCCCCAGCAGAAGGTAATAAATTTTTTATGGAGCTCTGCTGTTTTTTGTGCAAGTTCTCCAGCAGGATCCTTAGTTTCCATTGCCTTCTCTAAGTTTTCTAAAATTGAACTGCTTAATTCCTCCAATTTCTTGTATTGTTCCTCTGTCATATTCATAAATTGTTTATTTGACTTTCTTACTGCTTCTTCCCCATATTTTTCTCTTATTTCTTTTCCGAATTTCTTTTCATTGTCTTCTAATAAATTTTTCTTAAAGCCTTCAAATTTTTCTTTATCACTCAAAACAATTCTCCCTTCTTTATATTTAATAGTCTTCTCCAAATTTTCAATTAAAATATCTAGCTGTTCTCTTTTTTCAAGGAGCTTCTTTCGATGTTCCTTAAGGGATTTTATTTCATCATAATCTGGGGAAGACAATATGTTTTTAATTGTATCTAAACTGATTCCTAATTCCCTATAGAATAATATTTGCTGCAATCTATCTACTTCTTCCTTACCATAAATGCGATATCCTGATGAGCTGATTCTTGCAGGATGAAGAATTCCTATCTCATGATAGTATCTAAGCGTTCTGGTACTTACCCCTGCCAATGAACTTAATTTCTTAATGGTATATTCCATGTTCTCACTCCTCGTATAATATGTTTAGAACTTCTGGATTCATATCGTTTAGCTAAAGTCCTTATGAACCTCTTACCAGATTGCTTATATGTATTATAGACCTTTACGTAACGTTAATGTCAATAAACAAATTAATGGTTTATAAACCAGGAAGAACTATCTCAACTATTTTTTATAAAGAATAATATTGTTTTTTTATGGAATATCATATATTATTATTAAAAATGCCAGGAGGTAATAATGCAGAATTATTTAAAAAGGATGTGGAAACTTAGTATAGGTCTTATTCTATACTCTTTCGGCCTATTGTTTAATATACATGCTAATATTGGACTTGCACCATGGGAAGCTTTCAGTATTGGTATATACAATGTAACTGGTATCTCTTTTGGAAAAGTTAGTGTAATAACAGGAATACTTATTTTGATTGCCGTAGCTTTATATTTTAGAGAAAAAATAGGTGTAGGTACAATATTGAATACGATTTTTATAGGATTGTTAGTTGATTTATGGGAAATATTAAATATTATACCCTATATGAATACCTTTGCATCAGGACTAGTAATGTTGTTTTTAGGGCAAGTACTGGTAAGTCTTGCTACTTACTTCTATGTAAGTGCTGGATTAGGTTCCGGACCCAGAGATACTTTAATGATTGCTTTAGGAAAGAAGTTTTCCAATGTACCTATTGGAGTGATAAGAGGTTTAATTGAAGGTACAGTATTGTTAATAGGTTGGATACTAGGTGCAAAGGTTGGCCTTGGAACGGTTGTATACGTTTTTGGAATAAGCTTTATCCTTCAAACAACCTTTAATCTGTTAAATTTTGATGTAAAATCAGTAGAACACGAAAGTATTTTTGACACTATAAATGCACTTAAAGAATTATACGCCAAATCTGAAGCCTAACTTAGGTTGGGTTTGCTAAACAAATGATTTAAGCTTTTCCTTAACTTTTAGCAAATCCTTCCATGCATCTTTTTTTGCTCCTTCATTTCTCAACAGATATGAAGGGTGAAAAGTAGGAATGAAGTAAAAGTTTCCCTTTTTTACGAAAATTCCCCTTTCCTTGCTTATTTTTATATCGGGATTTATAAGGTTCTTAGCTGCAACGGCACCTAAGCATACAATAATTTTAGGATCGATTAATTTAACCTGCCATCTTAAATAATCAAGGCATGCACTACATTCATCTTCCATGGGATTTCTGTTTTCAGGAGGTCTGCACTTAACAATATTGGCTATGTAAACATCACTACGTTTTAAATCGATGGCTTCAATCATTTTATCCAACAGTTGTCCCGCTCTTCCAACAAAGGGTCTCCCTTGTACATCCTCGTAATAACCAGGACCTTCTCCAACAAACATAAGGTCTGCATTTTCATTACCTTCACCAAATACTACATTTGTTCGTGTCTGAGACAATCTGCACTTTCTGCATCTATAACAAAATTCCCTTAATTCGTCCATAGTATACATACTGTACCTCTAAGCTCACCTATATTTTATAATTATTTTATCACAGATTTTAGCATATTTCTATTAATTATGGACAACCATCGAAAATTTTGTTGAGATCCATGAAAAAGGATTTGAACTTCTGCTCAAATCCTTTTTATACTATAAAACCTGTACCCTGAATGCTGTAGTTTGGGGAGGAATGCTCAAAGTCTGAAAAATTGCATGGTCGACTCTTACAAAATCTCCAGGTCTTAAATCTCTTAAACTTATTCTTCTTCCCCTCCTGTCTATGATTACTGTGGAATCTGTTATTACAAATCTCATTTGGCTTAAAATATTAAATGGATTTCCAGTATATAAAAAACCATTTACTGGGTCCACCGCCATAACTCTGCCTTCAGTAGTAGTATATTGGCTTTCAATTACAGTAATTCTGTAGGCTCTTGACTGTGGTGGAATACTTCTGGTCATGGCGGCTGAGAATTCAGCATCTACTGTCATACCCTCTCTCAATTCTCTAAATGGTACTGGCTCTCCAAATTGGTTAATGATTATTGTATCTCTTCCTACTACCAATGTCACAACCTGCATGTTCAAAGTTTGATTTCTGTCCATTACTCCGTAAGATATTGTTACATATCCGTTTATGTTATCCCTGGTTACATTTTCTATTATAGCATTTTCCGCAAAGATTACATCTATGCCCCTGTTCCCAAAAATTCTGTCAATTAATAAATTAATTCCCCAATCGCTCAATCTTTGATTTCTAACTATATCATCCATATTACACCTCTCAAGTATATATAATAATATATATTCACGAGAGATTAATATGTGATTAGGTCCTTTAAGAATACTGTCCATTGCATATAATAAGCTGCCTCTATTGAGACAGCTATTTGTTACTAGATGGACAACTGTTAATCTTACTGCATCCTGAACAGCCAGAACAACAGCCTGAACCATTTTTTCTTTGTTTTCTCATAAATAACACTATTCCTGCAACTATTGCTGCAATAATAGCAATTATTATAATATCTGCTGTGTTCATATTAACCCCCTTTATGAACAAATTATATGAACAAATTCCCCAATTGGTACACTACCATTCCAACCACATATGCTGTCATGGTCTGATACATTGCAGTAAGAACCGCGTTTTTTACTGAACCAAGCTCCCTCTTAGTTGCAGCAAACGCTGCAACACAAGGCATGTACAGAAGTGTAAATGTCAAAAATGCAAATGAACTTAAAGGAGTAAATATGGTGCTTAATGCTGTTGAAAGTTCCAAATCTGTAACAGTTCCAGTTAATACTGATAAAGTACTCACCACCGCTTCCTTAGCAGTAAGTCCTGATATTAATGCAGTGGATGCTTTCCAGTCATTAAATCCTAAGGGTATGAATATGGGTGCTATTAATGATCCTATAGTTGCAAGTATGCTGTAGGAGCTATCCTCAACCATATTCAGCGACCAGTCAAAACTTTGAAGGAACCATATTATGATTGTTCCCAAGAATATTATTGTGAAGGCCCTTTGTAAAAAATCTTTTGCCTTTTCCCACATGTGTAAAAGAACACTTTTTCTTGAAGGTATTCTGTATGCGGGAAGCTCCATAACAAAGGGGACAGGCTCTCCCTTAAAAATTGTACCTTTTAACAATAGTCCTGACAATATAGCAACGACTATTCCCATTATATAAAGTGCTATCATTATAAAAGCAGCATTTTCAGGGAAAAATGCCATGGTCATCATCCCATAAATCGGAAGTTTGGCACTGCAGGACATAAAGGGAGTCAACACAATAGTCATTTTTCTGTCTCTTTCGCTTGCCAATGTCCTGGTTGCCATAATTGCTGGTACACTGCAGCCAAAACCTATTAGCATTGGGACAAAAGAACGTCCTGATAAACCTATCTTCCTTAAGAGCTTATCCATTAAAAAGGCTATTCTGGCCATGTATCCACTGTCTTCCAGCATTGAAAGGAAGAAAAACAATATTACTATAATCGGTAGGAAGGATAACACACTTCCAACACCTGCAAATATTCCGTCTATAACCAATGAATGCAGCCAAGGACTTACTTGGTATGATTCCATTAGATTTGCCACATAATCTGTAGCTAATGCTATTATTTCTTCCAGATAACCCTGAAGAAAAGCTCCTGCAGCCCCAAAAGTTATCCAGAAAATTACAAACATAATTCCAATAAATATTGGAATACCAAGGTACTTGTGAGTCAAAACTTTATCTATTTTTTCTGAACGGATCTGTTCTCTTGTTTCCTGTTTTTTAATAACTGTATCTCTGCATATCTGTTCAATATATGAATATCTCATATCTGCCAGTGCTGCTTCCCTGTCAGTATTCAGAGCCTTTTCCATATCCTCAACTACATGCTCTATGATATGAGTTTGACTTTCTGTTATCTTAAGCTCCTTAAAGGTTAGCTCGTCCCCTTCAACAAGTTTTGTAGCGGCAAACCTTAAAGGATACTCTGCTTCCTTTGCCTGATCTTCAATTAAATGAGAGATGGCATGAATAGCCTTATGAACCTCGCCTGTACAGAAGTCCAACTTTACTGGTTTTCTTTTTTCCTGGGCAGTCTTGATCGCCACTTCCACAAGCTCTGATACTCCTTCTTTCTTGCTTGCTGAAATAGGTACAACAGGTATTCCTAAGTGTTTTGACAGCTTCATTACATCAATGGAGTTTCCGCTAGCTCTAACTTCATCCATCATATTCAGAGCGATGACCATTGGAATAGAAAGCTCCATCAATTGCAAGGTTAAGTATAGGTTTCTTTCAATGTTTGTAGCATCAACAATATTCAAAATTAAATCAGGATGTTCCTTTAACAGAAAATCCCTAGTAACAACCTCTTCCAATGAATATGGTGATAATGAATAAATTCCAGGTAAATCTACTAAAGAAGCATCTTTAAATCTTTTTATTTGCCCTTCCTTCTTTTCTATTGTGACACCTGGAAAATTACCCACATGTTGATTGTTTCCCGTTAATGCATTATAAAGAGTTGTTTTTCCGGAATTCTGATTACCTGCAAGGGCAATTACATATTTCATTCGTTAAATACCTCTTTCAACTCAATTTTTGAAGCTTCTTCTTTTCTTATGGTTAAAACATAGTTTCTTAGGAAAAGTTCAATAGGGTCTCCCAAAGGTGCGACTTTTCTTACATATACTTTTGTATTTGGGGTTAAACCCATATCCAACAATCTTCTTCTAAGCATACCCTGCCCGCCAACAGATGCTATAATACCACCTTGACCCGGTTTAATACTATCTAATGTCATATAACTTTTCCTCCTACATTGAAACTGATAATCATTATCATCTTTTTATAAATTATATTCCTTCTGATAACTAATGTCAATATTTATATGAAAATTTGACATAATAAAAACCCGCTAATAGCGGGCTATCTGTTAAGATAGGTTTTCTATTTAAACTCCTCTAAATTAGAGCTGTATACTTCCAAAACCGGCACAGAAAACATAAATCCAATTCCTGGTTCATCGAAATAATCTAATTCTTTCTTTATCTTTTCAACTACCTTATCAAGTTTTTCCTTATCTTTTATTACACTGAAAATAATCTTACTATAGGGTTTTCTTCCGTCTATAAGCTTTCTTACACTGTCAAGCATAGGTAGATTTATATTATGGTCTAAAAGAACCTTACCCATTCCCTGGCTATCTATTGAAGTTGCACCGATCTCCTCTTCATAGAACAATTCATGTATGTCATCAAGCTTAAAAATATCATTTAATACTAATATTAAAGCGTACATCTGAACCTCCATAATTCTCTGATGCCTTTCATTATATCATATGGTATTTTACTATTCAATAACGAAAACTATACATACATACTTTCATTAATACTAAGTATCTTTACTTCTGAGGATTTTACTTTATTCTTAAATACCTGAGGGTCAGCCTTTATAATGTCGAAAGTATCATAGTGCATAGGTACCACAAATTTCGCTTTAATAAATTCTGCTGCTTTTACCGCATCTTCTATATCCATAGTATAATTTCCTCCGATGGGAAGAAAAGCAACGTCAATTTTTTCATCTTCCAATAGCTTCATATCATAAGTTAGGCCTGTGTCTCCAGCATGATAAACTTTCTTACCTTCTATTTCAATAATAAATCCACAGGGATTGCCTCCATATACCATGTTCTCTCCTTCAGATATACCAGAACCGTGAAGGGCATTTGTCATTTTTACCGTCCCAAAATCCAACTTCACCCTTCCTCCAATATGCATTGAATGGGTTTTTAGACCATACTTGCCTAAGTAAGCAGAAATTTCATGGTTGGCTATTATTATGGAATTATTTTTCTTTGCTATTTCAATCGTATCTCCTAAATGGTCTCCATGGCCGTGGGTTACAAAAATGTGTGTTATGTTACCTAAGTCCTCAATTCTTACTTTGCACAATTCATTCCCTTTAATGAAAGGATCCACAATTGCCTTAACTTTTCCCGCTTCAATTACCAATACAGAATGCCCCAAATAAGTAAGTTTCATTTCTATCACCTCTTTTTAACTATATAATAACTTTTTAACTATATAAAATCAATACCTAAAGGAAAATCTATTCCGTTTTTTGTATTATATTGGAAAATCAGCCGATTTCCAGTAACTGTGACTCCCATTTAAGTTGATTTTAAACAAGAACATGATATAATTATCTCATAGTTTTAACAATTTATTTTCTGCCTTACTAGGGAGGTCATAATGAAGGATTACCTTGTTGGATTAGATATAGGTTCTACTACTGTTAAAATTGCTGTATTGGATAAGGATGGCAATATAATACATAAGCAATATGAAAGGCATTATTCCGATATTAAAAATACTGTTACGGAAATTATTAATAATTCATCAGAATACCTAAAGGACAACGAAATTCGAATAAGCGTTACTGGTTCCGGTGCCATCGATGTATCCAAGTACTTAGATATTCCCTTCGTTCAGGAAGTTGCGGCATCAACAGCTGCAATAGAAAAATTTATCCCAGATACTGATGTAGTTATAGAACTTGGTGGAGAAGATGCCAAGATAACATATTTGTCAGGAAACATGGAACAGAGAATGAACGGTTCCTGTGCAGGAGGTACTGGTGCATTTATTGACCAAATGGCAGTATTGATGAAGACAGACGCTGCAGGGTTAAATGAACTTTCGAAAAAACATGAAACAATTTATCCCATTGCTTCCCGTTGCGGAGTTTTTGCAAAATCAGACGTACAGCCCTTGCTTAACGAAGGAGCAAGACAGGAGGATATAGCAGCTTCAATTTTCCAAGCGGTTGTAAACCAAACTATAAGCGGACTTGCCCAGGGAAGACCCATAAAGGGAAATGTGGCATTTTTAGGGGGACCTCTGTTTTTCTTGTCAGAGTTAAGGGAAAGGTTTAAGGAAACTTTGGAACACGCTGAAAATACCCTATGTCCTGCTGATGCTAACTACTATGTTGCCATTGGTGCTGCCTTAATGTCTGCTGATAATGAAAAAATATCCTTCAATGATTTCTATCAAAAGATGAAGAACAAGATGGAACATTCGGATTATCATTATCGCAAACAAGAATTAGAACCTTTATTTAATAACGAAGAAGAATATGAAGAATTTCTGAAACGACATAATCAACACAAAGCAAAAAGAAAAAATATGGATGAATACTCAGGACCTGCCTTTTTAGGTATTGATGCAGGTTCAACTACTACAAAATTAGTACTTATTACGGAAGAAGGAGAAATACTACATTCCTATTATGGAAGCAATGAAGGAAACCCCCTGAATTCTGCAGTCAAAGCTGTAAAGGAACTCTATGAAAACATGCATTCGGGAATTAAAATAGCTTATACTGCGGTAACCGGTTACGGAGAACATTTAATAAAGGCTGCTTTAAATGTGGATGTAGGTGAAATTGAAACAGTCGCTCACTACAAGGCTGCGGATTTTTTCCTTAAAGGCGTAGACTTTATAATTGATATAGGCGGCCAGGATATGAAAAGCATGGTAATTAAAAATGGAGTTATAGATTCCATCATGCTTAATGAAGCCTGTTCCTCAGGCTGTGGCTCATTTATTGAAACTTTTGCAAAATCATTGGAAATGTCCGTTCAAGAGTTTGCTGATGCTGCCATGTTTTCAAGGCATCCAGTAGACTTGGGAACAAGATGCACTGTTTTTATGAACTCAAAAGTTAAACAGGCTCAGAGAGAAGGTGCAACCTTAAGCGACATTTCTGCAGGAATTTCATTTTCAGTAGTAAAAAATGCCCTATTTAAAGTAATTAGATTAACTTCTGTTGAATCATTGGGAGAAAAAGTAGTGGTGCAGGGAGGTACCTTCTACAACAATTCCGTTCTTAGGGCTTTTGAACAAATTACTGGACGTAATGTAGTAAGACCTGATATAGCAGGTATAATGGGAGCCTTCGGAGCAGCAATTATCGCCAGAGATAAATATGAAGAAGGAATGGAAAGCAGTTTCGTAAAAGCTGAAAATCTACATAATTTTTCCTTTGAAACTTCCATGGAGCGATGCGGCCTTTGTACCAATAACTGTTTACTAACTATAAATGAATTTTCTGACGGAAGATACTTTGTATCTGGCAACCGATGTGAAAAAGGTTCTGAAAAATATATACCTGTTGAGAAAAAGGAACCATTACCCAATTTATACAAATATAAAAATAAGCGTGTTTTCGACTATAAACCTTTGTCCCTTAAGGAAGCAAAGAGGGGAATTATAGGAATCCCCAGGGTTCTGAACATATATGAAGATTATCCTTTCTGGTTCACTTTTTTCAATGAATTGGGATATAGGGTTGTACTTTCAGGCGTGTCCAGTAAAAAAATCTATGAATTGGGAATGGGTACCATACCTTCAGAGTCTGTATGTTATCCGGGCAAAATAGCCCATGGCCATGTAAAAGACCTAATAAATAAAAAAGTTAAAAAGATTTTCTATCCCTGTATTTCTTACAATATAAAGGAAGATGATGATGCAGGAAACCACTATAATTGTCCCATAGTAGTATCTTATCCTGAAACTATAGAAGCAAATGTAAATCTTAAAGGTGTTAAATTTTACAAGCCCTTTTTGAACCTTAACGATAAGGAAAGATTAGTTAAAAAGCTTTATCGTGAGATAGGAGAATCAGAAAGCCTGTCCTTCGATGAAATAAAAAAAGCAGCTGAAAAAGCATACAAGGAATTGTTTGCTTACAAACAAGATGTTTTAAAAGAAGGAAGCAGGGCATTAAAATATATAAGAGATAATAACAAAAAAGGTATTGTTCTTGCCGGCAGACCCTACCACATAGACCCAGAAATCAATCACGGCATAGCTGAAATGATTGAAAGCTACGGTTTAGTAGTACTGTCTGAAGATTCTATAGAAGATATATATCCTATCGAAAGACCCCTTCGTGTAATTGACCAATGGGCATACCACACCAGGTTGTACAAAGCTGCTACCTATGTTTCAAATACTGACGATTTAGAATTAGTTCAGCTTAATTCCTTTGGATGCGGATTAGATGCCGTAACAACAGACCAGGTTTGTGAAATACTTGAAAAAAACAATAAAATATATACTGTAATTAAAATAGATGAAATAACTAACTTAGGAGCCATAAGAATCAGATTACGCTCCTTAATGGCTTCCATGGAAGAAAGAGAAAAAAGCGGCATCGTTCATAAGCGTATTGAAGAAAGTAGGAAAAGAGTTGTTTTTACAAAGGAAATGAGAAAGAATCATACCATATTAGTACCTCAAATGTCGCCTATTCATTTCCAATTCATTGAAACAGCGGCTAAGGCTTCAGGTTATAATGCAGTTGTTCTACCTAAAGCAAGTAAGGAGGATATAGATGTAGGCTTAAGGGTTGTTAACAATGATGCCTGTTATCCTTCAATCATAGTGGTAGGTCAACTTATAAACGCGCTACAGTCAGGAAAATATGATTTAAACAATACTTCTCTCATGATATCTCAAACAGGAGGAGGTTGTCGGGCAACTAACTATATAGGATTTATAAGAAAGGCTTTAAAAGATATTGGCTGCGAAAATATTCCAGTAATTTCATTTAATGTTGTTGGTCTCGAGAAACAACCAGGCTTTAAAATAACACCTTCTTTTGCTAAAAGACTGGTAATGGCGATAGTTATAGGAGATACATTAATGCGTGCCACCTACAGAACCAGGCCTTATGAAAAAGTAAAAGGTTCCGTAAATAGTCTTTATAAGAAATGGGTTGACCTTGCTCACAAGGTAATAAAAAGTGCAAAAATGTGGGAGTATTATAATCTTATTAAAAATATTGTAAGAGATTTTGACAACATAGAATTAGATGAAAGTATAAAAAAACCAAGGGTAGGTATAGTTGGAGAGATACTGGTAAAATTCCATCCTGATGCAAACAATGACGTATTTTCTCTATTAGAAGAAGAAGGTGCTGAGGTAGTGGTTCCTGATCTGTTAGATTTCTTCTCCTACAGTGCTTACAACGGTGTTATAAAATACGATGAACTTCTGTTAGGTACAAGAAGGTCCAAAGCAATTGATAATTTTGCAGTAAAAATTTTAGATATATACAAAAAACCCAGCGTAGAAGCTTTCCGAAATTCAAAAAGATTTTCAACTCCGGCAAACATTAAGGAATTGGCACATAAGGCTAAAAAGTTCTTATCTTTGGCCAACCAAACAGGTGAAGGATGGTTTTTAACGGGTGAAATGATAGAGCTTTTAGATAGCGGCATTAACAACATACTATGTCTTCAGCCCTTTGCATGTCTTCCCAATCATATAACAGGAAAAGGAATGATTAAAAAGCTTAAAGATGCTTATCCCTTATCAAATATTGTCCCCATAGATTATGATCCGGGAATGAGCGAAGTAAATCAAATAAACAGAATTAAATTAATGCTTACCAATGCGGTAAGAAATATGAAAGGAACAGAAAAAGAAAGTGTTGTCTCAATCTGACAACACTTTTCTATTAACCAATTGTAGCCACCATAACTGCTTTAATTGTATGAAGTCTATTTTCCGCTTCATCAAAAACTATGGAATTTTTACTTCTAAATACTTCGTCGGTAACTTCTCTTATATCGTATCCTAATTCAATTTGTTCCTTTGCCAGCTTGGTCTCAAAATCATGGAAGGCAGGAAGGCAATGCATAAATTTTACTTCTTCGTTCCCAGTGGCTTTTAATAAATCCATAGTCACCTTGTAAGGAGCAAGTAATTTAACCCTTTCCGGTATTTGATCTTCTTCCCCCATAGATGCCCAAACATCTGTATAAATTACATCAGCTCCCTTAACAGAATCTATACTGTCGGATATTTCAATTTTTGCTCCTGTATAGTGTGCAACTTCATACACTTTTTTTAAAATTTCTTTATCTATTTGATCTGCTAACTCCTTTGGTCCTAGCGCTACATAGTGCATTCCCATTTTTGCACATCCATACATCCAGGCATAAGACATATTATTTCTAATATCACCGGTAAATACTACCTTAACCTCATTCAAAGGCTTTGTTATATGCTCTTCTATAGTAAGCATATCTGCCAATATTTGAGTGGGATGGTCTACATCCGTCAAGCCGTTCCAAACTGGTACTCCTGAATATTTGGCCAAATCCTCCACAACCTTTTGTTGAAACCCTCTGTATTCAATTCCATCAAAAAATCTTCCCAATACTTTTGCTGAATCTTCTAATGATTCTTTCTTACCTATTTGCGAACTGCTAGGGTCAAGATATACCACATGGGCTCCTTCGTCCAATGCAGCAACTTCAAAAGCACATCTAGTTCTTGTTGATGTTTTATCAAATAAAATAACTATGTTTTTATCTTTTAGTAAATAGTTATGAATTCCTGATCTCTTATTTTCTTTAAGGCTGTGAGCCAAGTTCAATAAATATCTGATTTCTTCTGGGGTAAAATCCATTAGAGTTAAAAAACTGCGTCCTTTTAAATTTACTTCAATAGCGTCATCTTTTATGGTTGAAAAATTTCGTACTTTCAAATTAACTGCCATAACATCCTCCGTAATATTTATAAATGTTTTTGTATTTTTAATATATTATCAGAATTTTTTATTAATTGCAAGAGTTTTTTTATAAATATTTACTTATATTTTTACTATATTTTAAATATTCGCATATATAATATATCTGTATATTTATTGGTATTATGCGTTTTTGTAATATCTGTCACTATGTATTTTACAAAGTATCATAAATAATTAACCATGGAGTCCTATGAATAAACAATCATTCTTATGTTAAATGTTTTTATAAATTTGCATAAAAAAATACAGTTGGAGTTCTTTCCAACTGTATTTATAACCCGGCAACGTCCTACTTTCCCAGGCGGTCTCCCGCCAAGTATCATCAGCGCTGAAGAGCTTAACTTCCGTGTTCGGGATGGGAACGGGTGTGTCCTCTTCGCTATTGTCACCGGATAGGTCATACGCAACAAGCATCAA
>DURT01000089.1 GCA_012843025.1 Tissierellia bacterium
AGATTATGACTTGACCCAAGACTTCGACCGTAGGGAGAAAGTCTTGATGGTAAGTCAAACGCAATGAGTTCCAGATTTGCATGAGCGAAAGCGAATAAGCAAATCTGTGAACGAAACTGTGCTTCCCAAAATATGCGACCGTAGGGAGCAAATATTTTGGTGAATGAGACTGAGGATGATACCTCAAGAAAAAATAAAAAAGCAAATTACAAGGAAAAGGAAGTGCATATATGGTTAAAAAAGGTGAATGGGTTTTAATTCATAGAAATGTTTTAGAACCATCAGAAAGAGCACCCCAGGTTCCTGATGACACTAAAAAAGTACCATTGGAATTGTGGGTAAAAGGCTTCTTACAAGAAGATGCGAATATTGGGGACGAAGTAACTGTTCTTACTAGAACAAAACGTATAGAAAGAGGAACTCTATTGGAAGTTAATCCATATTACAAACACGATTTTGGAAAATTTGTACCTGAGCTTCTTCAAATCAGCGAACAAGTAAAAGAAATTTTATTTGGGGGTACTGATAATGAGTAGAGATATGAGTTATGAAGGAGTAATGGCAAGAAGAGCTGAAATAATGAAGAAAGCGGCAGGTCTTGATTTTTCAGTATTCGAAAGCGGCTCCATAGCATTCGATTATGAAAGAATGATGAAAGAAGCGGGATTTACCATTGAAGAAATCCAGAAAATTCAATCAGAACATGGGGTTGGTAATACTCCTGTTCTAGAGCTTAGAAATTTAACTGCCTTAGCAAGAAAGTTAGCTCCTAAGGGTAAGGGTGCCAGAATATTTATAAAAGATGAAGCAGCAAATGCTTCTGGAAGTTTTAAAGCAAGAAGAGCGGCTACAGCAGTATACCAAGCTAAAAAATTAGGTTATAAGGGAGTGGTTACAGCAACCAGCGGTAACTACGGTGCAGCAGTGGCATCTCAAGCAGCAATGCATGGACTTAAGTGTATAGTAGTTCAGGAATGTTATGACTCTAGAGGGGTAGGCCAGCCTGAAATTATTGAAAAGGCAAGAAAATGCGAAGCTTTAGGGGCAGAAGTAGTTCAATTATCCGTTGGACCAGAGTTGTTCTATACTTTCCTGACAATTTTGGAAGAAACGGGATACTTTAATGCTTCCCTATATACACCTTTTGCAATTGCAGGAGTTGAAACCTTAGGCTATGAAATAGCCATGCAGTTCAGGGAAAAATATGGAAGAGATCCAGATGCAGTAGTTGTAACTAATGCAGGCGGAGGAAATTTAACTGGAACTGCAAGGGGTCTTAGAAAAGCTGGTGCTCAAACTAAAATAATCGCGGCCAGTGTAGATTTAACAGGACTTCATATGGCTTCAGACACTCAATTTAACAAAAAGTCCTTCACTACAGGTCATACAGGATTTGGAATGCCTTTCTCAACCTGGCCAGATCGTTCCGATGTTCCTCGTTCTGCAGCAAGACCTTTAAGATATCTTGAACGTTACTTGACCGTTCATCAAGGGGAAGTTTTCTACATTACAGAGGCATTAGCAACCCTTGAAGGATTGGAAAAAGGTCCTGCCGGAAATACAGCCCTTACAGCAGCCTTTGCATTGGCCCAGGAAATGGATGAAGATCAGATGATAGTAGTTCAGGAAACGGAATATACGGGAGCTGGAAAGCATGTTCAGCCTCAATTGTCCTTTGCAAGAGAAAATGGGATTGAAATTAAGTTTGGAGATCCTAAGGATGAAATTCCTGGTAAAAACATTATTTTGCCTTCCCATCCATCACTAATTAAAGTAAATGATGCTGATGTGGTACGTATGAGGAAATCACTGATTAAAAATGCATTGGCAAACTACAATGTGGAACCTACGGAAGAAGATATAAAATTCTTGGCAGAAGAAACAAATTCCACTGTAGAATTTGTAAAAGAGACTATAGCTTCATTAAAATAAGGAAGCTGCAATAATAAAGCTTAGGAGGATTATTATGAAAAGAGCCGATGATTTTGAGCAAAGAAGAGCTCATTTAGCAAACTTGACCGATGAAGAACTGTACGAAAGATTTTGGGAATTAGCAGAACAAATAGTAGACCCTCTATTGGAATTAGGTAGAAAACATACAACCCCTGCAATTGAAAGAAGTGTACTTTTGAGAATGGGATTTTCCAGTTTAGAAGTAAAGCCCATAGTCGAAGGAGTTATGCAAAAAGGTTTAATGGGCAAAGGGGCTGGAAATGTTGTATGGAGACTATCCAAGAAGTTAGGATGCTCAGTACGTGAAGCAGGTTTATTGCTAGCTGAGGGCAAACATTGGGATACGGTTGATACATTATTTTAGGAGGGAAAAGTATGAAGCTAAAACCAAATGAAAAGCTAAATATTAAAGAATTATTAAAAGATTTAGATAAATATGAACCCAGACGCAGAGGGTGGCATTGGAGAGATGGAAGAAACGAAAAAAGAACCATTGGAGATTTTGAATATCACGAAACATCGGAAAGTTTGAAAAATTCTGTTCCTCTTCCTGGAAGCAGAGGATTCGGATATATTGATCCCCAGCCAGATTGTGTAATAACTACGGAAATAGCATCTGGTAGATTTGAAGATGATATAAGAAGAATGCGTATGGCTGCATGGCATGGAGCTGACCACATAATGGTTATAAGAACTGCCGGGCAGTCCCATGTAGACTCTCTTATGGAAGGAACTAACCAAGGTATTGGCGGTATCATGGTTACCAGAAAACAAGTAAGAGCCAGCAGGAAAGCATTAGACTATATTGAAGATGAAGTTGGACGCCCAATTAACTTCCATTCCTACGTATCTGGGGTTGCAGGCCCTGATATAGCTGTTATGTTTGCGGAAGAAGGGGTAAATGGAGCCCACCAAGACCCCCAATACAATGTACTGTATAGAAATGTTAACATGGTAAGAAGCTTCGTAGATGCATGTGAAGCTAAAAAGATTATGGCCTGGGCTGAAATGCTTCAAATAGACGGAGCTCACAATGCCAATGCTACCGCTATGAAGGCATGGAAGGTTATGCCTGAATTAATGGTACAACATGCTATTAACACAGCCTTCTCGGTAAAGGTGGGAATTAAGCCTGAAAATATTGCCTTGTCAACAGTTCCGCCAACTGCACCTCCTGCACCTTGCATGAGGTTGGATTTACCTTATGCTGTAGCCCTTCGTGATTTATTCAGAGACTATAAGATGAGAGCACAGCAAAATACGAAATATATGGAATCAGATACTCGTGAAGCAGCTGTTACTCATACATTGAATATGGTTATTTCAAGATTAACCAGTGCCGACATTCAATCAACTATTACACCAGATGAAGGTAGAAACGTACCTTGGCATTATAACAATGTTGCAGGAGTAATGACTGCAAAACAGGCTCTTACTGGAATGGACGGCTTAAGAGAAATGGTTAAGTTAGACAGGGAAGGACCCTTGGGCCAAAAAGTAAGAGAATTAAAAGAAAGAGCAATACTCTTTATGGAAGAAATACTTGAAGTAGGAGGATATTTCAAGGCAGTCGAACAAGGATTCTTCGTGGACAGCGGTGAATATCCTGAAAGAAACGGAGACGGTATTGCTCGTCAAATCGATGGTGGAATCGGTTACGGATATGTATATGAAAGAGATGAAGATTACTTTGCACCTGTATCTGTTCATTTCGGATACAACAATGTTCCTACAGAGTTTGAAAAAGCCAGTGATGCCATAGGCGGAGATACTTTTGAAGACCGTTCAAAGATTCAATATATTGATGAGTTAGATGAACATGACAATGTTAACGTAAGGCTTAACGAAGTTGAAAAATACTATGATACAAATCTTGTAAAACCTGAAGTGGAATGGAGAGCCGACGGTACAGTACTCTTGTCCATATTCCTGCCCTTAGATGAAAGAACGGCAGAATTTGCCGCAATTAAATGTGGAGAAAAGATGGGACTAGAGGATGTAACGGTGGTTCATAAACAGGTTATGCATCCTGCAGAAGGAACCTACTGTGAAGTAAAAGGTAAAGTTAACTTTGATATTAATATTGATGAATTGGTAATTCCTGAAAAACCTGAAGTTCTTTCAGAAGCGGAAATAAGAGAAGATATCCAAAACAACCCAATGTTTGTTGTGGCGGCAACCGTTGGTGAAGATGAACACTCAGTTGGTCTTAAAGAAATATTGGATATTAAGCACGGAGGTATTGAAGGATTCGGTATTAAATATGAATACTTAGGTACTTCCTGCCCAATTGAAAAACTTGTGGATGCTGCAATAGAAACAAATGCAGATGCCATACTTTTAAGTACTATAATAACTCATGATGATGTTCATATTAAGAATATGCAGAAAGTTAATGATTTAGCCATAGAAAAGGGTATCCGGGACAAGGTAATAATAATATGCGGTGGAACCCAGGTAACAAGTGAAATAGCAGTAGAAGCTGGATTAGATGCCGGTTTTGGAAGAGGAACCCACGGCATTGATGTTGCAAGTTATTTAGTAAAGAGAAGAAGGGAAAAGAAGGCATAATGAAAGTAGATGTATTGGTAGCTGAAATTGGAAGCACCACTACGGTAGTTAATGCATTCAATGGAATAGGTACTGAGGACCCTGCCTTTGTGGGGCAGGGTCAGGCACCTACAACAGTTTTAGAAGGAGATGTTACAATCGGTCTTAAGGGGGCTATTGAAAACCTAAAGAATAACCTGCAGGCCGATTCATTGACTTGGGATGATATGTTAGCTACGAGTAGTGCTGCAGGCGGTTTGAAGATGACAGTTCATGGATTAGTCCATGATATGACGGTTCGGGCGGCCAAGGAGGCTGCTTTAGGTGCTGGAGGAATTATTAAAATGATTACTTCTGGCAGACTAAGAAGGACTGACCTGAAAAAAATTCAGGAAATAAATCCTAATATTATCCTTGTGGCAGGAGGAGTGGATTACGGGGAGAGAGATACGGCTCTTTACAATATGGAGATGATTCTGTCAATGGGTTTGAAAATTCCTATAATTTATGCAGGAAACATTGAAAACCAAGAGGAAGTGCGCTTAATGTGCCAGGAAGCAGGAAACAAGCTCTATATTGTAGAAAACGTATATCCCAAAATAGATACCTTGGTTGTGGAACCTACCAGGAAAGTAATTCAAGATGTATTCGAAGAACATATTATTCATGCACCAGGAATGGGGAAGGTAAGAGACCTAATAAAGGGACCTATTATTCCCACTCCAGGAGCCGTAATGGAGGCAGCTAAAGTATTAAAAGAAGAAATAGGGGATTTAATCGTATTTGACGTGGGAGGAGCAACCACGGATCTTCATTCTGTAACGGAAGGTTCAAGTGATATTAATTCCATATTGATAAGTCCGGAGCCTGTAGCTAAAAGAACTGTTGAAGGGGATTTAGGTGTATATGTGAATGTTAACCATGTGGTGGAAAGAATAGGCATGGAAGAATTAAAAAAGGAATTTCCTGATAGTGAAGAACTTTTAGAAAACTATAAGCCTATTCCTGAAACTGAAAGAGAAAAAGAATTCGTTGAAAGATTAACCAAGGAAGCTGTCCTGACATCCTTAGAAAGACATGCAGGACGTTTACGATATTTCTATACTGCATCAGGGAAAAAGACCGTTGCCGAAGGAAAAGATTTAACTGCAATCCAGTATATTATTGGAACGGGCGGCGCTTTAACCAGATTACCAAACAGGAAGGAAATTTTAGAATCAGTAAAAACCCACGGCAAAGAAAAGGAATTGTATCCTACTGAAATGGCCCAGGTGTTGATAGATGAAGACTATATACTATCTTCTTTAGGAGTTCTGTCAAAAAGTTACCATACGGATGCTTTAATACTTATGAAAAAAAGTTTAAAAATATAGGAGAGAATATATGTATCCTAGGTTAGTAATAGATTTAAATAAGGTAAAAAATAATCTTAACAAAATTACTGAAATGGTAAAAAGTTCCGGATGCTCCATTATGATCGTTACAAAAGGTTACAGCGGTGATGAGGAAGTACACAAAATATTAGAGAATTCAGATATTGATTATATAGCTGATTCCCGTATACAGAATCTGAAAAAATACGAAGGAACTAAAAAAGAAAGGGTTTTGTTAAGATTACCTATGAATTCCGAAGCAGAAGAAGTGGTAAAATATGCTGATATTTCCCTTAATTCGGAATTAACTACAATAAGAAACTTAAATAGGGCTGCCGCAAAAGAAAACAAAATACATAAAATTCTTCTCATGATTGACTTAGGAGATTTAAGAGAAGGTATATTCTTTAAAAATGAAGATGAAATTTTTTCAACTGTGGAAGAAATATTAAAACTAAAAAATATTCAGCTTTTTGGTTTGGGAGTGAATCTTACATGCTACGGTGCTGTAATTCCTCAAAATGACAATCTTTCTATCTTAGTTGATATTGGGAAAAAAATTGAAAAGAAATACAATATAAAGCTCCATATGATATCGGGAGGTAATTCAAGTTCACTTCATTTAATAAACAAAAAAGAGCTTCCAGAAGGAATTAACAACTTGAGAATAGGCGAAGCTTTCCTCTTAGGAGGTGAAACTGCTTACGGTGAAATGCTGGAAGGTTTTTATGACGATGCCTTCACATTGGAAGCAGAAATAATTGAGCTTAAGGAAAAACAGTCGGTTCCTATAGGGGAAACTGGAGTAGATGCTTTTGGAAATAAACCTGTATATGAAGACAGGGGAATAATAAAAAGAGCCATAATAGCAGTAGGTAGACAGGACGTGGATCCTGACAACCTGCATCCTATAGACTCTAAAATAGATATTTTGGGTGCAAGCTCAGACCACCTGATACTTGATGTGACTAAGTCAGACAAGGATTATAAAGTGGGAGATATAGTGAATTTTAAACTTAGCTACTCAAGCTTGCTAAGAGCTACCACTAGTAGCTATGTAGAAAGAGAATATAAAATATAAGTGAGACTGGACTAAGTTCCAGTCTCTATTGTTGTACTTCTTCAATAGTTTTAACAATGCTGTGGGTAATAGGTTTCCATTCGATTTTCTTGAATAATGCTACTATGGAGATTGGTACGTAAGTAAATATAAATATGGGAAATGAAAATAGGTACTTGATTTTATTCCAAGGTGTAGAGTTTATTTTCTTCCATTCCGTAATAGTTGTAACCAGCCCTATAAGAAACAATACCACGTAAGAATTTATCAGGGACATAAGAATTGCTATTGTGGTTTCACCTATAAGTTCCGGATAAGTTTCTATATGGATAATACCAACAATAAGGAAAACAATATTTACAGCAGTACTTGTCAAAGATAAGAATAAGGCAGGCATAATAGTTACAAACATATCATAGCAGGAAAAACTTCTCTTTGTAATTATGTTTTTTATAAGCTCCTTACCATACCTGGCAAATACCTGGTAAAAGCCCTTTGCCCATCTCAGCCTCTGGTTCCAGGACTGTTCAAACAGGTAGGGCTGTTCATCGTAGAGAACTGCTTTGCCGCAATATCCAATTTTTATCCCTTTCAGTGTACTGTCTATGGTAAATTCAATATCTTCTGTAAGCAAGTAATGTTTCCATCCATTATTTTTCCTTACAACATCATCGCTTACTAAAAAGCCAGTACCTGAAATGGCACATCCAGTACCTAAAATCATTCTGGAATTATTAAGATATTTTGCTTCCCTTAAAAACCAAAGGGAATAACCGGCTGAAAGCCAATTTGTATCGTAGTTCTTAGAATTTCTGTAGCTGGTAACTACTTTGTATCCATTATCAAAAACTTTGTTCATTTCGCAAATGAAATTTTCATCTAACAAATTATCTGCATCAAAAACGAAATAACCATCGTACTTTTTTTTGCTTTTAAATATTTGCTTAAATGCAAAATCAAGGGCATAACCTTTCCCAACCTTCTGTCTGTTAAACCTTTCAATTACTATTGCCCCTGCATTCTTAGCTACTTCCGCCGTGTTGTCCGTACAATTGTCTGCCACAACGTAAATATCTATTAGATCTTGGGGATAGTTCTGTTTTTTTATACTTTCTATTAAATTTGCGATTACAGCGCTTTCATTTCGAGCTGCTATTACTACAGCATATTTGTGATATTTTGAAGCAGTAAATTCCTTGCTTTCTTTGAAAAGTGATATAAATATATATATTATTTGGTAAAAGTAAAATCCTGTAAACAATATAAAAATTATTAGATTGAATATACTAATAAACGATGTCAATCTATTACCTCCATTTAATATCTTTACTGTGAATATAACATTTTCGCAATATAAATCAATTAAGCTTTTCTTAAAATTGATTTAATGTTTTATGATTCCTACGATTGTAATCATTTAATAAGCCTATGAATTGCTATTATTCTTTCATAAATGTGCTTTTTTATGCCCTTTACATATTCCTTATTTTTCCTAAAGCTTAGTCAAGATAAAATTTTATTCTTATATACCTTGTAACCAAGCTGGCATGTCTTCATAATATAAATTAAAACAAATGTTGGAGTGATAATATGTATAGTGAAAATAAATTTGACAAGGATTATTCCTGCTGTCCTCCTGTATGCCATGAAACAGGCAATACTACGGAAATAGAAGAAATGATAGATGTAGCGGTTCCGGTTACAGTTGCTCCCGAGGTAGAGGTGGGTTATGTTACGGTTAATGTTATAGGCGAACCATGTGTTAGACCTATCCCTTGTGTTAATTTGCCCAGAAACGGAATTTGTAAGTTCTTAGTTACTCAGAAGTTATGTGTTCAAGTGCCTATTACTTTTAAGGCTTCTGCTGATACAAGTAACAAATTGGTAACTGATTGTTTTGTAAATAAATATTCGGGCAAGTATTAGTATTGATGAAGTTCTTTATGAAAACTTCGGTAATATGCCGGAGTTTTTATAACTGTCTAGTCCTGGAGGTGCATTAATGCAAAAAAAAAATAACAAATTAGACTCTTCGGCTGGTATGTTTTTAACAGCGGAAGAATTGAATAATATGAATTTCTTAAGTGGCAGAAAGTTGGATGACGGAAGGGAAAGATTCAGTAATCTGAATCAATGGACAAAAAAAGCGAAAGATATAGAAGCAGAACAAAAAAGCAAGAAAGAAATTATAGCAGAAATTAAAAAATTAGAGGAAAAAATCGATATTGTAATTGAAATGCTTGAAAAGTATACCAGTAATGAAAATCAAAGCAAAATGAATACAGAAACTGTAACAAGCAACAATACTACTTGGAAAGAAAAACTCAAAGGTATAGTAAGCAAATAAAATAGCCAGAAACTCTGGCTATTTACTTATGGTATAATACAGCTTGGTATTGCGTGGTCATCGAATTCTTCATGAACAGTTACATTAGTAGCTGTAGGTGGTTGAGCAAATATCAGTTGTAGATAAGGTGTTACACCTTCAACCCAAACATTTTCATGTTTCCATAGCTTATCTACTACATTTGCAGTAAATATTACTTGTTCATTCGCTTCATCTATTTCACAATTTGCATCAATTACTATACATGAACCGTCTATTAAAGTAACGAAAAATGCGAAATTTTCATCATTAATTTCATTTCCTGTATCTGTTCTGTACCAATTAGAAGAAGCATCTAATGTTTCATCGATTACGGTAATGTCTTTTACCCAGAAAACAGAAGTTCCATTAACAACAAATTCCAAAACTAATTGGCCTTCAACGGTTACCGCTATAGAAGGAATTCCGTTAACGCAATTAAATTCTTCGTTGGCACAGGTTACTCTGAAGAAACACCTTTCAGGCGGTAATCCCGGCGGTATATCAAATACACCTCGGCACTCACGATTTGGTGTTGTTGTAGCATTTGGCCAAGGAATAATTTGTTCAAACGTTTCAAAGGGGTGAATTAATAATACGTGAGGTGCGCAAATATCTACACAGCGCAAATCTCTTGTTTCATTTAGTGTTCTCGTTATTCCAAATTCAGAAGCATATCCGTTAAGGTGGTCAATTAAGTTACATGCCATAGAATAATCATCTCCGAAATTTTTATTATTACCATATATGCTTGTATACATGGTTATTTTATAATATGACTTGTCTTAATAAATGTTCGTACAATAATAAATTTTTTTAAAGTAATTTATAATAATGGAGTCTAAGGTTACTTGAAATGAATTGACACTTTTGTTCCTGTGTACTATACTATTGTTGATAATATTTATTAGGAGAGTGTAACAAAAATGGATGATGACTGTATCAGTCAGATTGGGTTATTAATATTTTTCTTATTAATATCTGCATTTTTTTCCGCCTCAGAAACAGCCTTTCTAAATTTCAGCAAGTCAAGGATGAAAAATTTAGCTGTTAATAATAATAAGGCGAACTTAGCAATCAAATTGGAAGAAGATTACGACAATCTTATGTCTACCCTGATGATTTTCAGAAACATTGCCAAGATTACTGCAGCTTCTTTGACAATTTGTATTTATTCAGAATATTACAACTACGGGATTATAACCTCTACTATTATTGCCATTCTAATAACCTTGTTTGTAGGAGAGTTGATTCCTAAGGGTTTGGCTAGCATTGCCCCTGAAAAAGTAGCGGTGGTATTAGCACCCCTTATTAATTTTTTTGTTTTACTCTGCAAACCTGTGAACTTTATACTTACTATAGTTAAGAAAATAGTTTACTGGGTAGTTAAAGCAGAAGAACCTCTTTCTACTACGGAAGATGAGTTAAAAACCATGCTGGACGAAGTAGAAAACGAAGGGGTAATTAATAAAAATGAAAGCGATTTGATCCGATCAGCAATAGAATTTAATGAAACTGTTGCTGAAGATATATATACTCCCAGAATTGATATAGTAGGAGTTGAAGAAAATGAGAGCTGGGACTCTATAAAAGAAAAGTTTATCTTAAGTGGATTTTCAAGGCTCCCTGTCTTTGTGGGAGACATGGATAATATAATCGGTGTTTTACACGAAAAAGACTTTTATCAAGCCTTAAACAGAAAAGAAAAGGATATTAAAAAACTTATTTCAAAAACCATATTTATTACTCCAAACAAAAAAATATCCGAACTGTTAAGAGAATTACAACTTTCTAAAGCTCATATGGCAGTGGTTATAGATGAATACGGTGGAACTGAAGGTATTGTAACCATGGAGGATATTATTGAAGAGTTGGTAGGGGAAATATGGGATGAACATGATGAGGTTGTTGAGTGGTTTACAAAATTAGATGAAAACAAATACCTTGTATCCTGTAATGCAGATATTGAAGACATGCTTGACTTGTTTGGAATTGAATTGGATGAAGAACTTGATGTTACTACCGTAAATGGTTTTATAACCATGATTTTTGAGGGAATTCCTCAAGAAGGGGGAAGAATTCTTTATAAAGACTTAGATATAACTGTAACAAAGGCTGAGGCTAAAAGGGTATTAGAAATACAGGTGGAAAGAATTAACAAGGAAGAGAACATTACAATTTAAATAGATATGAATTAATAAATAAAACAGACATATTAATTAATATGTCTGTTTTATTTTACCTAGGTTCCCAGTTCCCCAACTGCAATCTTTTTGTTTGGTATGGGTAGGTTTCTTATTAAACTCAGGGGTGATTATTATGAAAACTATGTGGTGTGTCTTGGTGTTATCGGGTATATTTTTTTCTTTCTTAAAGGGAGAGCCTCAAACCGTAACTAATGTTCTGTTTTTAGATTTGCAGAAATCAGTTGAGCTTATTGTAAGTTTATTACCTATTATGGCATTTTGGACTGGTTTAATGAAGGTAGTAGAAAAAACCAATATATTAAACAAAATATCTTATGCCTTAAAACCCTTGGTAAAATTTTTGTTCAGGGACATTATAGGAGATGTAAAAGCAGTAAATGCCATCGTCTTGACTCTTAGTGCTAATATGTTGGGACTCGGTAACTCTGCCACTGCCTTTGGTATACAGGCAATGAAGGAATTACAGAGAAACAATAAAAATAAAAAAATAGCAACTAATGCTATGTGTATGTTTTTAATAATCAATGTTTCTTCCATACAACTTATTCCTATAAATGTTATTAAATTAAGAGCAGATTCTGGCTCTATAGCTCCCTCAGAAATCATACTTCCCACCCTAGTAGCTACAAGCTTTTCCACCCTTATTGCCATATTTTTTACTAAATATTATGAAAGGAAAAAAATATGAAATTTTCTGATCTTATATTACCTAGCTTGATTGCTATAATTTTATTATATGGGATTGTAAAGGGAGTTGATGTGTATGCTGCCTTTGTTGAGGGAGCAATTGAAGGAGCTAAGTCAGCTTTAAAAATATTTCCCTATATTTTAGCAATAATTTTTGCCATAAATTTGTTTATACAGTCAGGAGCGGAAGAGTTTATAGTTAATTTACTAAAACCTGTAACTTCCATAATAGGGTTTCCACCAGAATTGCTGTCCTTATCCATAGTCAAACCTCTTTCTGGCAGTGGATCTATTGGGGTATTTCAAACAATTTTGGATAATTACGGAGCAGACTCTTACCTAGGGAGGAGCGCATCCGTACTGATGGGTTCTTCGGAAACAATATTTTATACAGCTGCCGTTTATTTCGGAGCAGTAGGTATTTCTAATTACAGATACACTATAAAGGTAGGTTTAATTTCCCACCTAGCTTCTATTGTTGCTTCATTGATTGTTTGTAAGTTAATGTTTTGACTGAACTTTCTAAGAATAATTCTTGCCAAAAGGCATAAATTCCAGACAATAAAAATATATCTCCTATACTGATTGTCTTGGGAAAAGGATAGGGAGATTGCAAGGTGAATATATCACATAAAAATTTAAACTTAGTATCTTCTGTAAGCAAAGAATGTATTAAATCTTTACCTGAAAGAAGAAATAATTTTTGAGCTTCACTGTTTAAAAGAGTATCAGGAATATATACAGGCATCTTAAAGCCATTTGCTGCAATTGCAATGAAGTTCATTACAGTACCTAGGAAAAACAGCATCATGTAGGATTTTTTAATGTTAATCAGGGAAACATATAGGAGACCTATGTATATAATCCAGTTTAAAGACAAAATACTTGAAAAGGTGCTGTCAGTATATTTCTTAAACATAAATTCAGCAGTAATTTCAATTACTGCCATTAGTATTAATACTTTGTAACCTCTTATCTTTACATGATATTTGCTGAAATCCAAAGTCTTTTTTTGTACAAATAAGACTATTAATGAAATTATTATTGATAGTAAAGAAAAAAATATTATTTCAAAAATCATTTCATACCTTCTATTTCATCATACTAAAAAATGCTTTTTTCAATGCTATTACAGCATCATCCACAATATCAGGGTTAAACTGGGTACCTGCATTATCCCTTATTTCTTGCAGGGCATCTTCTAGGCTAAGTGAATACCTGTAAGGTCTGTCTGTTGTCATGGCATCAAAGGAATCTGCAATTGTCAATATTGAGGTTTCCAAAGGGATATCTTTATATGTAAGACCATCTGGATATCCTCTACCGTCGTTTCTTTCGTGGTGATGCCTTATTATATCTGAAATATTAGACATGTAACTTAAGTCTGATATAATAGATGCTCCAATTTCCGGATGAGTTTTGATAGCTTCAAATTCTTCTTTTTCCAATTTTCCAGTTTTATTTAATATGTTCTTATCAATGCCTATTTTTCCAATATCATGAAGCAAAGCAGCACTTTTAATTAAATCAATTTTATTCTGCGGAAGAGAAAGTTGTCTTGCTATAGCTTCAGCATAAGCACTGACCCGCAATGAATGTCCACTGGTATAAGTATCATTGGCTTCAATTGCCCGCACTAAGACGTTTAATGTTTCAAAGTAGTTTTTTCTCATGTCTAAATATAGTTTAAAGGTATATCTTGCCAGCATAAGAGGAATGAAGAATAGCAAAATCCCTCCCGTTCCGAAACTGTGGTAGGAATAGGCAACCACAATTCCAAGCAAACCTACAAGGGAAGTGCTGACAAAGCCTAAGAGGTAGTTTTTCCAAATGAAAGCTAAATTCTCATTTAATAATATGGACATTAAAGTTGCCATGAAGAAGGAATTGAGCAATAGAAAAACTATTAGGCATAAGGCACCAGCAATGGGGTTAAGAAATACAAATCCGAAATTTATTGCCTTATTAATAAAAGAATATGTTATTCCAGCAACTCCGGCACTAATAATGTACTGACTGATATTAAAAATTGTTTTATATAAAGGGGTGTTGAATAAATGAACTCTTCCCCTGCCATCTGCATAGGGAAATCTAAATATTACACCTGCTGCAGTAATAATGGCAGCAGTTAGAGGATTTGTCAATAATATGGCTGAAAAGGTAAGGGCAAAACTTACTGATACAGCCCCTACTTTTGGTAATGGAATTAAGAAAGTTTCAGCAATAGCTGATAAGGCTGAAAATACTATAAGCAAAACATAATCATTGACGGTATATTCATTAATTAATTTAACCATCAACAATAGAGCAATTATTGCAATAGTAGAGATATATGTATAAAGTTTTAAAGTTTTAATATTGTTTTTTTCCTCCATCATAGCATATTCCTTTATTATGAAGGGCTGACCAAATAATCCATTGTTTTATAACCAAGTATAGCCTGCGCCTGCAGCTAAAACCATTGCAATTAAAGATGCTATAATAGGCATTAATTTTTTCACTTGAACCCCTCCTCAGATTTCTCTGCTCGGTTCGCTAAGTGAACAGGAGGTTTCGCTACGCTAATATATAAGTCAGCCCTATCATTCTTTTATTAATAAACAGATTTTTCTGTTAATTGCGTTTAAAGTTGCTTTTATTGCTCCATCGATTTTATTGTTTTCAACTAATGAAGATCCAACTAAAATTTCTTCTTTTCCGTTTTCGATATAAGTAATTGCTACTAAGATAGCGTCTTCACCGTTTATTACTGCAGTTTGTATGTCTTCTACTACGAAACAATCTGATTCAATTAGTGATCTTATTGCATTTAAAGTGGAATTTGCTGCAACTGCTAAAGTACGCTTGTCCGATTTTATGTCTTCAGCTTGTCCTGTTAATTCCTTATCTTCCCAAGAAAATTTAGTTGTTATTCGAATTCTGTCAGAAGTTATTTCGCTACTATAGCCTTCATACTGAAGTCTGAAATTTGAATTAAAAGATATATTCTTGTCTATTTGGGCAATACTTATTATTTTATAATCAACATTTATGTTGAATTGGGATAGCAAGGCTGTTCGAATATCTCTGGATATTTGCTTGGAGTGCCTACTGTTATCTGAAAGGACATGTATTTCACATATTTCATCATTAGAATCGGTAATAATTTTGCTTGAAATAACAGATTTGATATTATTTAAAAAAAGTTCAACTTCTTCATAATTCATAATACGCCTCCGTGCTCCGTATTATTTGATTATAATACATAATTCCTTAAATTTCAACATTGATCTAATAAAATATGTGAAAATTTTATAAATTTTCACATACATTAAATGGAATTGATTTCATTGAAATATTTTAATAATCCTAAATAAATAGACCAGGCTACTTTTTCTTGATAACTGTCTGTTACTAATTTTCTTTCCTCTTCTATGTTAGATAAAAAACCACATTCGATTAAAATTAAAGGAAGGTTGGTTTCATCCATTATTCTGATATCTTTTTTTATTTGAGGAACTCGGTGGTTTGTTTTGTCTAAGATGCTTTTCATACTTTCCTGTACTATATCTGCTGCTAACTTTGTTAATGCTTCATTTTTCTTTTGATAAAATACGTGGGCACCGTAGTATTGTCTTTGAGGAAAAGAGTTTAAATGTATGGAAACTGCTAAGTCCGCTTTGGAATTGTTTATTAGCTTTACTCTGTTTTTTAAGTCCTCATTTTTTTTCTCCCTTATGGTACTCCCTAGTTCCGTGTAAAGGCCGGAATCATCATACCGGGTCATCTCTACTTCAAATCCATTTCCCTCCAAAAATCTCATAAGTTTTTCTGATATTGACAGGTTAATGGGAGCTTCTGCTATTTTCATATCTCCCATAGCTCCTTGATCAATGCCTCCATGGCCGGGATCAATAAGTATTTTAATTTTATTAACAGGCTGCAACTGAGATGCATCAATGGTTTCCACAGTCTTTATTGAGTTTAAAATAATACTTATTAAAAGAGTTATAATTAATGCAAGTGCAAAAATTAAATTAATTTTTTTAAATATATTTTCCATAATCCCTCCCTAACTGTCTTATAATAAAATTTATGACAGCTAAGGATTAATATTACAATTTTATTGGGGTTAAGCTACTGTTTGTGCCACATGGAAGGTGAGAGGAGTGCTATTACAGGCAATACTTCTAATCTTCCTATTAGCATGGACAACATCATGGTAATTTTACTTAAGTAAGAGAATTCTGAGAAATTACCCATAGGCCCGATTAGCCCGTATCCCATGCCAATATTGCTTATGGATGAGAGGGCTGCGGAAAAAGTAGTCATAAAATCATAGTTTTCCAAGGACAATACTAGTACCGTCACAAACAAAACAAATATATAAGAGACAAAAAATATTAAAATGCTTCTTACCCCATCATTATCAATAGTTCTGTCATCAATTCTTATTTTACTTATAGAGCCGGGATGAATGATTTGTTTTATTTCTCTAAGTACTGACTTAAACAATATAATAATACGTATTAATTTCATTCCTCCTGTTGTTGAACCGGTACATGCACCGGTAAACATCAACAATAATAAGAGTGATTTAGAGAACATGGGCCAGGTGTTTAGGTCTGCTATAGAAAATCCCGTAGTTGTGGTTATGGCGGTAACCTGGAAAGCTGCATTCCTTAAAGAATCGGCAATTGAATAATCATATAGGGGCAGTATATTAATGAAAATCAGAACAGTTGCAACTATTACTAGGGCACCATAAAACCTCAGTTCTTCATTTCTTAATACTTTTTTTCTGTCTTTTTTTAAAAGGACGTAGTAGAGAGAAAAATTAATACCGAACATAAGCATTAACACTGCTGTTATCCATTCTAAAAGCACACTGTTATAATGTCCAATACTATTGGCTTTTATGGAATAACCACCTGTCCCAGCAGTACCGAAGGCATGGATGACAGCATCGAAGAAGGGCATACCAACTATTAGAAAAATAATTACTGTAATTAGGGTCATGGTAGTATAGATTGTATATAATATTTTGGCAGTGTCTGAAAGTTTTGGAACTAATTTACCAGGAGACAGTCCTGCATGTTCTGCTTCCATTAAAAAAATTGAACGAGCACCTACAGAAGGAGCAAGGGCCATGGTGAAAACTAATACTCCCATGCCCCCTATCCACAAAGTAAAGCTCCTCCAAAACAATATACTTCTAGGTAAACTTTCCACATTTTTAAAAATAGTGGCTCCTGTGGTAGTAAAGCCAGATACGGTTTCAAATAATGCATCAAGATAATTGTTTGTTATTCCGCTTATATAGTATGGAAGTGCACCAAACAAAGATATTACCAACCAGCATATGGCAACGGAAGCAAAGGCTTCACGTTTTCTCAAACTATGTTCCCTAGCCCTTATATTTTTTAATAAAAGGCCTGTTGCTCCTGTGATTACAATAGATATTAAAAATGCTTTCCTGTCAAAGCTATTGTCGATTAAGGCTATAAAAAGAGAGGGAGTCATTAAAACAGATTCCCAAAACAACACTGTACCTATTATTTTAAGTACAATTTTTAAATTCATAAATGCCTCCCGTTAATTTGCTAATATTTCATTTAAATCGGTTATATGTCCAGCTTTTGTAACCACTATAACTTTGTCCTTTTCTTTAATTACATCATTCCCGCTAGGTATTATAATTTTTTTATTCCTTAAGATGGCTGCAATTAATACATCGTCTTTAAGCTTTAAATCCTGTAATTTAATATTTGTTAAAGAAGGAGTGTTTTTAGCAGTGAATTCAGCTACTTCCGCCTCATCATCCAATATTCTGTACAGTTTCTCCACGGCTATTCCCTTTGTGTTGTCTAAGGCACGGACGAATCTTAAAATGTTGTTTGCAATTATAAACTTAGGGCTTACTATACTGTTCAGGCCTAATTTCGTTACAATGGGAAAATAGCTTTGTCTGTTTATTTTAAGTATTACTTTAGGAACTCCACATTGATTGGCATAGAGAGACGTAATTAAATTTTCCTCATCTCTGTCTGTTAAAGAAACTATTGCATCGGCAGATTCAATATTTTCATTGTCTAAAACTTCCTGATCAGTACCATCGCCATGAATTATCAGTGTATTATCTAATATGTCATCTAAAAGCATACATCTTTCTCTGTCTTTTTCAATTATTTTAACGTTTAAATCTGATTCTTGCAGAATCCATGTCAAATATATGGCAATCCTACTTCCGCCTACAATAGTAATATTTTTTGCCTTGTGGGAGTTTCTACCTAAATATTTAAAGAATCTTGAAATACTGCTTCTCTCTCCTATTACGTAAACCAAATCATCTTGTTGGAATTCAAAATTTCCTTTCGGTATATATACATTATTATCTCTTCTCACGGCGCAAAAGAGTATTTTTTCAGGTATTTTCTTGTTTAGTTCTGCTAAATTAATATGAATGATAGGGTCAGAGTTTAAAACTCTAAATTCCACCATTTCAACAAGATTATTTGCAAAAGTTTCAACATTGGTAGCAGAGGGAAATTTAATCATTCGCGCTATTTCCGTTGCAGCATCCATTTCAGGATTAATTACCAAATCCAACTCTAACTCTTCCTGAAGCATCTTAAATTCATTTGAATAGTCAGTATTCCTGACTCTTGCTACCGTATACTTGGCTCCTAATTTTTTACCTATGACGCAACAGATCATATTTAACTCATCGGAACTTGTAACTGCCAATAACAAGTCAGCTTCATGAATGTTTGTACTATTTAACACCTCAACACTGGCACCGTTCCCTTTTACACACATAACATCAAGGGTTTCGTTTGCGTGGTTCAATACTTCCGAATCATGATCTATTAAAGTTATATTGTGATTTTCTGTTGATAATTCCTTGGCTAGTGTATAGCCCACCTTTCCTGCGCCAACAATTATTATTTTCATTATTCACTCCCATATGTTCTAAATAAGTAAAATTATAGCATAGCAACACTAGGTTTTCAAGGTGCCAACCACCTAGATAGATACAACTTTTGAAAATATTAATAACATAAGAGTATCTCCCTGGGTGTCGGAAATATAACAGTGTGCTGAATTATCGACATGAAGGAGTGTGGATTTATAGTAATAAGAATCCACTAAAAGGGAAAACGTAACACCTGAATAATCCCAATTTTAGGGAACATTTATGGCTGGCACAAATATAGAGGAATTAATTTAATGTTGGTATGATAATTGCAATTACATTTCAAATAATAATTTGAGCAATCTGGTAATATGTCAAGATAAAAAAACAAATAAAAACAAAAGAAATGATTAAAAAAGGGTAACTTTAATAGAACCTCTTAATTTCAAAGAAAAAAACAGGATAGAGAGAAAAATATTTTATTGTATCTCTCCAACT
>DURT01000090.1 GCA_012843025.1 Tissierellia bacterium
ATATACCTGAGTTTAATGTTTATTACCGCAAGAAATTTAATGAAGTACCCAAGCATCAACATAAACGAGCACTCGCATTAACATCTCGTAAATTAGTACGCCTGATTTTTGGATTGCTGACCAAGAATCAAATCTACTCCAACAGTAAAGTTGGAGAGGTACAATAAAATACTTTTCACTTTATCCTGTTTTTTCTTTGAAATTAAGAGGTTCTATTAAAGTTACCCTTTTTTAATCATTTCTTTTGTTTTTATTTGTTTTTTTATCTTGACATATTACCAGATTGCTTATATCCTTTACACGCTTTTCCTAGTCTAATATAGTAATTTTATCTATTAGCTCTTTTTCGAATTCAATGCGATGATGTTTTGTGTAAAGTCCTGGCATTCCGCCAGTATGAAGTAGAATTATCTTCTCACCTTGCTTTATTTTGCCTTCTTCTATCATGCCCAATACCCCAGCAAACATTTTTCCTGTATAACATGGATCAAGCAGTATCCCTTCCTTCCTTGCCATACGGTAAATTGCTTTACGAACCGTTACATCCGGATTATTATAAGCTCCTCTAATATAACTAGTTTCAATATTAAAATCCTCAGGACTTGCATCAAAGGGAAGATTGTATTCCTCTTTTATTTCTTTGAAGTATTTCATTATTCTTTCCCTATGTCCATCTGTAAAAGGAAGAATTGCAATTCCTGTAAGTTTTAAAGGTGAACCTTCGTTTTTAAACCCACAATACAGGCCCATATAAGTTCCAAAGCTACCAACACTGGTTATTACAGTAGCATCTTCAATACCGATCTTTTTTGCTTGTTCTGTAATTTCAACTGCTGCCTCATAGTATCCCATAACACCTGCTACATCGCTACCCCCAACAGGTATTTCATAAACTATTTCGCCCTGGTTTTCATACTTCGTTTTTACTTTTTCTATAGTTTCTGCAAGTTGCACCCCTGTATCCCGTCCGTCGTTCTTTTTGATAACAACTTCTGCATTAAAAATACCATCCAAAAGTAAGTTGGCACTAACTTCACCAGGATATTCGTCAACACATACAATAACACATTTTAAACCATACTTTGCTGCCGCTGCAGCTGTTTGCCGCCCATGATTCGTTTGTACTCCTCCTACAGTGAGCAGTGTAGTGGCACCTTTTTTAATAGCATCATAGAGAATGTATTCTAATTTTCTCATCTTGTTTCCGCCCCCACCGAACATGGTAAGGTCATCCCTTTTAATATAAAGTTCAACCCCTAACTCTTTTGACAAAGTAGGAAGGTAGTTAATGGGTGTGGGATTTGTGTCTAAAAGGGCTATCTTTTCTCTTTTTAAGAGCATAGTACCTCCTTCGGTAGACCTTTTATTAACAGTGTACCATTTATTAAGGAATTCACCAATTATTCTTAACTTTCAGTTTTACCATTGATTCTCCATACTATAGTTCCTATTATAAATCCAACTACTGCTGGAACAATCCAGCCGAAACCATAATCAAAGCCAGGCAAATATGTGTGAGCAAAACCAATTACTCTATCCATTACAGCAGTTTCTTTAATAGCTTCCGGCAATGCATTACAAAAATCGAAAAATGCTGCAAGAATTGTAAAGCCAGTTGTCCACCTGTAAATATCTTTTTGCTTATTGATAATTGGAGCCATTAATGATAATAAAATTAAAGTAATAGCCAATGGATAAAGGAACATTAGTACCGGTATAGACAACTGTATTATTTTATTTAATCCAAAGTTAGCAATTACAAATGAAAAAACAGTGAATATTACTGCATATTTATTATAGGACACTGAATTTGGAAACATTTCAGTAAACATTTGTGAACAGGAAGTAATTAAACCGATTGCTGTTTTTAAACAAGCAACTGTTACAATAGCAGCTAATAATACCTGACCTATAATTCCAAAATAATGCTCGCTAACCATAGACATTATTATTCCACCATTATCGCCAGTTCCAACACTACCTAAGCTTGTTACTCCCATATAAGCCAAGGATGCATAGATTACACTCATTCCAATTAAACATACTAAGCCGGATTTACATGTTTCAATTGCTTTTCTTTTTGGATCTTTTATGCCTAGTTTTTCAATGTTTGATATAATTACTATTGCAAAAGCTAGCGAGGCCAAAGCATCCATTGTGTTATATCCATCTAACATTCCAGTAAATAAAGGTTTATCAATGTAATTTCCCTGGGCTGGAAATTGATTTATCTGTCCCATAGGATTTATGTAGGTAGCAATTATTAATATAGACAGAAGAGCCACAAAAGTAGGGTTGAGATACTTACCTACCCAGTCTATGATCCTTCCAGGTCGCAATGAATAATAAAGTGTAACTATAAAGAAAATCAGGGAAAACAAAAATAGTCCTATTTGTAAATATTCCTTGGAAATAAAAGGGTTCAATCCTACCTCAAATGCAACGGTAGCAGTACGGGGAATAGCAAATAAAGGCCCAATTGTTAAATATAGTGCGCATGTCAAGAAAATTGAATATATCCTATTAACAGGCTTTGCCATAGCAAGCATATTCTCACTTTGAGAAAGGGCAGTGGCAATAACACCTAAAAGGGGAAGTCCTACTCCAGTGATTAAAAATCCAATAGTTGCCTGTATTGTATTACTGCCTGCTAACTGTCCCATTTTTACAGGAAATATTAAATTACCTGCTCCAAAAAAAAGTCCGAACAGTAGTGAACCTACTAATAAACTCGATTGAAAATTAAGCTTTTCTTTCATAAGATACTCCTTGATGTTATTTCTATTAATCTTACAGAAAACTCTGTACAATGAAAAGAACCGTCACCTTCAACGGTTCAGATTTATTATATCTTACTTCATTTAATTTATCAAAGAATATTTGATATTTTTTTATTTAATCCTAATTCAATTATTATACATAAAGATAGACGGAGTCATCTCGTACATAAAGAGGGACAGCGGTATAGTCGATATATTTTATATAAAAAAGTCGAGCATTGTTAAAAATATTTTGCTAATATATAAGCGAAGGGAAAGGTGGAAATGTTAAAAGAGTTAAATCAAATAGTCGACTATATTGAAAATCATTTAGATGGTGATTTATCAGCTGAAATAATTTCTAAATATGCTGGTGTTTCTGATTACCACTTTGGAAAGATATTCTTTTATCTCTCAGGCTTCACTCTTAATGAGTATATTAAGAACAGAAGATTGTCGGAAGCAAGTATGGATTTATTAGAAGGTGAAAAAGTAACAGATGTTGCTTTCAAATACGGTTATCAGTCAATAGATGGTTTTACCCGAGCATTTAAAAAATGGAGTGGTATTCTACCGTCAGATGTGGCAAAAAAAGGAGTAAGTAAATTCTTCCCAAAATTAAGATTCGCAATAACTGTCAAAGGAGGTACTATTATGGAATTTAGAATTATAGAAAAACCTGCATTTAATTTAGTTGGTGTAAGCAAGCGTGTGCCATTGCAATTTGAAGGAATTAATCAGGAAATTGTAAAGCTTGCAGAAAGTATTACCCCTGAACAAAGAGAACTTATGCATTCTCTTCAAAATATTGAACCCTATGAAGTTGTAAATGCTTCTTATGAATCTGATACTAATTTCTTAAAAGAAGAAGGATATTTAACTCATTTAATCGGTGTCTTAACTACTGAAAATGAAATAAGTGAATTATTGGAAAAGGTTCCTGTCCCAGCATATACCTGGGCTGTATTCCCTAACGAAGGACCATTCCCTTCTACCTTACAACAAACAATGGCAAGAATATATTCTGAATGGCTTCCTTCTTCTAATTATGAAGTAATAAATGCCCCATCTTTTTCCTTCACTAAAATGGATAAAAATAAAAAAGATTATGCCTATAGCGAAGTATGGATTCCTGTTAAGAAAAAATTATAACAGAATAAAAAGCTTGGAATAACATTAAGAACCAAGCTTTTTATTTTACATTATAATATACTTAAGATTCTATCCTTTCAATAATTAGTTTATTATTCACATGAATCATGATGTTGATGTTCGTCACAAACTGATCCAGTAGATTTTAGCGATCCTTGAAGGTAAGCTTCCGCTGCTTCTTTTGCCTTCCCCCTTGCACCAACAATAACTTCTATACCTTTTTCAGTAAAAATATCAATAGCACTTCTACCCATACCACCTGAAATTACTACATTTACACCCATATCATTCAAATAATTTGGAAGAAAACCAGGTCTGTGGCCTGGGTTTGGAATAGACTCACTCCTAATTATCTGTTTTTCTTCTGCTTCGAAAATATTAAAGTTTAAACAATGTCCAAAATGTTCTGTAATCATTTCATTTTCGCTTGCTACTGCAATTTTAATCATTTTACTTCCTCCATTCTCTTATTCTTCAAAAATCAATTTCATTGTCTTATTGTAAATTTCTCTTACTGCTGTACCAGAAGCACAGTCTATATCTACAATTGTTTGGCCCTTGTTAATTGCTTTTACATACTGCCATCTTGATTCCAAACTTCGCCGCAGTATCAATAATTCGCTTTAAATCACTAATCCCTGATGGACATATTACCTCACAAACTCCACATATGTAGATGTGTCCGCTACCGCATCTAAATTTACTGATACTATTGTTTTCCCAGTACCTCCCTTGCCGCTTAAGACAGCTATTCTCATATCAATTTCCTACCTGCCCGTGAAATCCAGCATGAATTTCATTTAAAGAAGGAAGCTTTCCAGCAAGAAAAGCATCAATATTGTCTTTAGCTGAATCAGTTATTGTTTTATAAATTTTTATTTCACTAGCTTTAAGCACATCAGCTGCATTTTCTCCTATACGAGGAGTCAGTAAAATAGTTGCCTTACTATCTACTAGGGTTTGTGCTGCCTTAATGCCGGCTCCACCGGGACTTGCTCCTCCACTGTTTTCAATGAATTCACTTTCTCTATTATCAGTATCATATACAAGGAAGTAGGGGGTGCGTCCAAAAGATTGGCATACCTTTGTCTCTATATTTCTTTCATCTACTGGAACTGCTATTTTCATGAAATACCTCCGTTCATTAAATTGATGACATATGTCATTATATTTAATTATATATAATTTACGACATATGTCAATATGTTTTTAGTTTTTATATAAAAAACTGCCGATTAAGGAAATTCCTTAATCGACAGTCGTTGATTTATATAAATATTAAATAGTTATTATTCCTTTATCCTTATCTTTGATTTTAATTCAATTTCATTTAACAGTGTGAATCCTAGTATCAAAATACCACCTAAAATCTGGATAGCTAGTATTGGTTCTCCTAAAATAGTAACTGATACAATAATTGCAACGAGGGGGTCAATGTAGCTTAAAATCGACACCTCCTGTCCTTTCAAGTCATTAAGGGCTGAAAAATAAAGACAGTAACATATTCCAGTATGGAAAATACCAAGTATCAATAGATTTATTATTCCTGAATTAGTTAAACTACCTATATTTATACCTGTCGTTGTCAGTACATAGGGAATGAGAACAATAATTGCTGCAAAAAATTGTATTAAAGTCTTATCAATACCAGAAACATTTTTTATATATTTGTTTAATAAGATTACCGTTGCATAAAGAACAGCTGCACCAAGACCGAAACCTATACCAATAAAGCTACTTGCATCCTTCCCCATACCCCTTACATCTATTACCAGAACCAATCCTATTGTTGCCACAACAAAACACACTAGTTGTTTAATGGTTAGCTTTTCTTTAAACAAAATTGGGGATACTGCTGTAACAATTACAGGTGCAAAATAATAGCTCAATGTTGCAATTGAAACGGTTGTGTACTTATATGCCTGGAAAAGTAATATCCAGTTAATACCCATAGCCATACCTGAAACAAAAAGTGCAGGTAGGTCTTTTTTTATGTCTGATAGCGAAAGCTTTTTTCCGATAATAATCTTATATATAATAATTACTACTGCTGCTGTTAAAGCTCTGAAAAGCGCAATTTCCCCAGAAGATAAGGCAATATTTTTTACAAAAATTGAAATTGTTCCAAAGGCTGTCATAGAAAATATTATTCTTAGTTTTGCGTCCATAATTAATCTCCTTATTTAAGTCAGACAGAGTTCATTTGTCAATTTAATATTTCTTTGTATTATAAGCTTTTACCTATTGATTTACAAATAAAAACTACATACTGTTTTTCTTTAGATGGGCTGTCCAATTAGTTTTGATTTATTATTTCCATTTGATAGATAATATAGTATAATGTCATTAATATTCACAAATGGAGGACAAAATTGCACTACGATAATCCTTTAGGCGAAGAAAAGGTTTCAAAACTTTTGTTAAGATTTTCATTGCCAGCTATTACAGGTATGATGGTAAATGCATTGTACAATGTCGTTGATAGAATTTATATTGGGAACAGCCCTGAACTTGGTGCAGATGGGATAGCAGGAATCACAATAGGTTTCCCTATTATGATTATATCCTTGGCAATAGGAATTTTGTTTGGAGTGGGAGGGGCTACTAACTTTTCTATTAATTTGGGAAGAAAAAAATATGAAGAGGCCGAAAACTTTTTAGGCAATACTTTTTCATTACTTGTTTTAGCCGGAATTTTCTACATGATATTAGTACAATTAAATTTACAAACTGCATTAATTTTCTTTGGTGCCAGCGAAAAAGTTCTTCCCTACTCTATGGAATATATGAGAATAATTGCTTTTGGTATGCCTTTTCATATTGTAAGTATAGGAATGAACCACTTTATACGTGCAGATGGCAATCCAAAATTGGCCATGTACACCATGTTTTTAGGAGCTGGGACTAATATAGTATTAGACCCAATATTTATTTATGGTTTTAAGATGGGAATGGCGGGAGCTGCCTGGGCAACTGTTATTTCTCAATTCTTTTCATTTCTTTGGGTTACATCATATTTTAATGGTAAAAAAAGTAAAAATAAATTAAAAGCTACATATATGAAACTTAAGCTAAACTTGGTAGGTAAAATTACTGCTTTGGGACTCCCGGGATTTTCTCTTCAATTAGCATCAAGCCTTTTAAATGCAACCTTAAACAAAAGCTTGTTTCTTTACGGTGGCGATATAGCCATTTCAGGAATGGGGGTTATAAATAGTATTCAAACCCTTTTATTAATGCCCATTATAGGATTAAATCAAGGTGCTCAACCCATCATAAGTTTTAACTACGGAGCCCAAAAAATTGACAGAGTTAAAGACACTATTAAATTAGCCTTAAAAGTTGCTACATCGATTGTTGTTTTTGGATTTATAATAACCAGGTTATTTCCTGTACAGTTAATATCAATGTTTAACAGAGAGCCAGAACTAATTGAATTTGGGCGTTCTGCCATCTTTGCATGGTTTTTAGCTTTCCCAGTTGTTGGCTTTCAAATTGTTGGCTCAAACTTCTTTCAAGCAATAGGAAAACCAAAATCCGCAATGTTTTTATCACTAACAAGACAATTGATCCTGTTAATGCCGGCAATCATAGTATTCCCAAAATTCTTTGGCGTTAAAGGAATACTTTATGCCGCCCCATTTGCGGACATACTATCATTTTTGTTAACAGCCTTATTATTATATTTGAATATCAAAAAACTATAATAAGCATCAAAATATACTAAAGGGGGATTCTATCCCCCTAAAAAATTGAGCTACCTTTATTCTTCTATAAATAATAATAAAGGTTTTATAGTATCTTTATCAGTAAAATCTACCTTTCCTCCGTATGTGGCTAAAACTTCTTTATCTTCATCCGTCAGTTCATCAGGACTCTTCCTGGAGACTACAAACTTCAGCAATGCCATCATAGTTCTATGAATTATACTTAACTTCTTATAATCGATTCCACCTCGCAGATGGAAAAATTTTATACTATCACGCATCTCATTTATAAAATTCTTTTCTATTATAGGAAGAAAAACTTCTTTTTTATCAGTTGAAGCAAGTCCTACTGTAAAAACTACTATTTTTTTATCTTTTAAAATCTCAAAGTTCTTAGTTATGGTAGATATTCCGGCAATCCCACCTGCATATAAACCACCACCATAAATAATAGTATCATACTCTGCTAATTTCTTAACATCTACTTCTGAGCATTCAAAACAATCTGCCTTTGCTTCCTCTGCTATCCACTGAGCATATTTTTTAGTACTGCCATATTTGGACTTATACATTACAACTATTTTACTCATATATACTCCTCGATTTAATATTTTGATGAAGATTGCCGTTGGGAATCCGGGAACCTCGTTACTAGACAATAACATATTACAATATTTCTCTGTATTTGGCTATATATTCCTTTAATTATTTTAAATTATATAGCTAAGACTAAGACTCGAAAAATAAGATAGTGTCAATTAATTATTTCCAATTAATTGACACTATCTGCTTTAATGTAACCATCAATGGTCCTACTTAATTATAAGAAAAAATATTATGTTTATTCTTCTTCGCTTGAAAGTTCATCTAGTAGCTTGTTAATATGCTTTAGCCTTGCTTCAAGAATTGCCTTTTCTTCTATAAAAGCTCTTTCAACTTTTTTATCTAATGGATAAGATTCATAGGGATATGGTCTATAGTAGCCACAATATCCTCTTCCATAGCCTCTCCCCTGTCCATATATAGGTCTATAGGGAAAATACCCTCTACCGCATGGACCCATTCCTCTTCCAGTTAATGGTCCCATTACTAATGGTCCCGTTCCATCTCTTCTATGCATATTTTTCACCTCCTTAGTATTTTGACATATGTCGTTTATGGTTTTATTATACACTGTTTTTGTCATATGTCAATAACTTTTTTGTATATTTCTAATATACTTTATGGTAAAACTAAATAGACCCCTTATTAGTTTGTAGTTAAACCTCAAATTCAGGGGTCTAATGTAATTATTTTTGAATCTTCACATAATTGCAATTATGTCTATCTCTTATTATTCATTACACTTTTTCATTTTATCGCCCCAACTAGCTAATGCTTTAAGGGCTGGGATAAGGTTCTCTCCGTTATCAGTCAAGGAATATTCTACCCGAGGAGGTATCTCTATATACTGTTTTCTATTGACAATACCATAGGATTCTAATTCCTTTAAGGACTGAGTTAACATCATATCGGTAATACCTTGAATTTCTCTTTTTAACTGGTTATAACGTATAGCTTTATTTTTATGTATAGCCCAAATAATAGGCAATCTCCATTTTCCACCAATAAGATTCAGTGCATAGGTCAATGGACAGCTGTCATACTTGCTTTTATATGGTGCATTATCATTCATAAAACCACCTCTACTCAGTTTTTTCTTACTTACACATAAAATATTGCATACTTGTTACCTTAGTTGTAATTGATATAATTATAGTCGAAGATTGATTAATCAGTCAAATATATTGAAAGGATGATGGTTGTGAGTATACATTACCAGCTTGTTTCAGAAGATAATATTTATAGTATTAAAGAATTGTGTAATGATTTAATGGCTTATCAAAAATCTGTGGCACATATTCATCCTGAATTTTTTGACAACATGAGTTTTGAAACAAGGATGATTCCAGCCTTAAAAAGCGCTAAAGAAAACTACATAGTAGCAACTAAAGACAACAATGAAATTGTCGGATATGCCTACAGCACAATTGCACCAAAATATACCTACTCTGGTGGCTTTGCTACCCTACAATGTGATGGCTTCTTTGACTTTGATTCCGTTAAAAGTGAAGATGTTGGATGCCTTTCTCAATTTTTTATAAAGGAAGACTATCGTAATAAAGGTATTGGTACCCAGATGTTTAATATGTCTATGAATTGGTTAAATACATTTAAAGACATAGATGATATATTTATCTTTGTTTCAAACGGGAATGAAAATGCTTTAAAATTTTATCAGAGTAAAGGATTCAAAATAAGTCATCAAATCTTAGATGGTTTTATAACTGTATTAAGAAATACATAATCAAAACAAATCCCCTTGAATTTAAGGGGATTTTCAAATCAAAAAATAGTATCAATTAATTGTTTTAGCAATTAATTGATACTATATCTATTCTTAACAAGTAGCTCCACCTGTCATATGGAGTTCTGCTTCTAAGATTTCTTCTTTTCTTTCAAGTATTTCATTGGATAACAATTGGGCTTCAATATTTTCAAATCCAATTCTATTAATTGTTTGTGCAACTCTTTCGCCAGTTTGACCTTGCTCTCTATAAAGAAGAATCATTTTTTCAATAACTTCATATACTTCTTCTTTAGTTTTAAATATTTTGCTTATTGCTACTCCTGGGTTTACTCGTTTACCCCACATTCCGCCAATAAACACTTTGTATCCTTGTTCACCATCTGGAATAGAATCGAAATTACATACTCCAATACATTTTCCACAATTATTACATTGGTCGCCTATTACCAGTCTGCCATCAACAACCTTAGCAGCTCCCATAGGACATATATTTTCTACAGGACATTTCTTACATCCCATGCAAAGTTCTTCATCATAATTAGGTACCATTTGTCCAATTATACCAAGATCATTTAAGGAAGGTTTAATACAGTTATTTGGACATCCTCCTACACCTATTTTAAATTTATGTGGTAACCTTACTGATGCATAGCCATTGTAGAATATATTATGAATTTCTTCTGATACATTAAATGTATCAATTAAACCATGGTGACAAACTGAACCTTTGCAAGATACTATTGGACGAACTTTTGACCCCGTACCTCCTGTTACTAAACCTTCTTTAGCTATATATTCCTGGAATTCAGTAATCTTATCATAAGGTATACCAGGTATTTCAATTGTTAATCTGCTGGTAAACAGTACATCTCCATTTCCAAATTTCTCTGCAGCTTCTCCTATAATTTTTTGTTGGGCTGCTGTAATCTTTCCATTAACAGTAATAATTCTGCCAGAAAAATTGTCTGTTCCTCTATTTCTTAAAAAGCCCATTGCTTTTACAGCCTTTTCCTCTACAGATGTAACTTTTAAATTTGCCATAGTTATTCTCCTCTTTTAATAATCTTTTTACTCTGCCTTTAATTCATTGAACATAGTACCACCTTCAAGTACTATTGTATTTGTGTATCCAAAATCCCTTAATCTCTGTTGTAGCATATAAGCTCTCCTGCCTTTATCACATACTAATAATAGTTTTTCATCTTTATCAAATTCAGGCAATTCTTCATGTGTCTTTGATATATCTACATAAGGAGCCCCAGTAATTTTAGGAACTATTGCTGAATCTATAATTTTATATCCATTTGCTTTGCCTTCTTTATATTCTCTAGGAGTAATAGAAATTAAATTGCCCTTTATTTTATTTAATAATATATTTACAGTAGCTGCAAAAGGATGTATAGCAGTTGAGAAAGGCGGAGCATAAGCATAATCAAGAGTTTGAATATCGTCTAATTTAGCATTTAAACCAATTGCCATTACAGCCATGTCCACTATCTTGTCAACATTACCTTCCCCTACAACTTGTACACCCAATAGCTTCTTTGTAATTTTATCAGCAATCATCTTTATTATAAAAACTGAAGAGCCAGGATAATATTTTGCTTTATCTTCCATTACTGTAGTAACTGTTTCTACTTCATAACCTTCTGCCTTAGCCTGGTCTTCCGTCAAACCGGTTTTACCAGCATTAATGCCAAGTAACTTAACAACTGCTGTGCCCAAGGCACCTTCGTAAGTTAAATTGTCTCCATTTATGTTTTGAGCTAAAATTCTTCCTTCAATATTTGCAGTAGAACCCATGGGAACATATGCATCTTTTCCAGTAATTATGTTTGTAACAAGGGCACAATCACCTACTGCATAAATATCTTTAATGTTTGTTTCAAGTTTTTTGTTAACTTTTATAGCATTGTTTTGTGATAATTCAATTCCACTACCATTTAAAAAAGCTGTACTAGGTCTGATACCCATGGATAGGACCACCGCATCTGCCTTCATGGTACGTTTGTTTGTTTTAACTTTTTCAACTTTTCCATCACCTAGTATTGCTTCTAATTTAGTTTCAGTAAATGTTATTATACGTTGGTCAGCCAAGTAGTTTTCAACATAATTTGCGATTTCTGGTTCAAAGCCGGGAAGAATTTGCTCAGCCATATCAATAACAGACGTAAAAACTCCTTGAGCCGTTAAATTTTCTGCAACTTCTAGTCCTATAAATCCTCCTCCAACAACTACTGCCCTTTTTATTTTGCCTTCATCAATTGATTTGCGTAATTTGATAGCATCTTCGGGAGTTCTCATGAAATATACTCCATCAAGGTCAATACCCTCAATGGAAGGTTTAATTGGATCAGCACCAGTTGCTATTACTAATTTGTCATATTGATATGTAGAAGTTTCATTTGTAGCTAAGTTTAATACTTCAACAGTTTTTTCTTCTTGATTGACTTTAGTTACTTCTACTTCTGTTATTACTTCTACACCTGTCAATTCAAAAAATTCTTTTGGTGTATTTTGGATTAAATCTTCTTGTTTTTCAATTACACTTCCTACATAATAGGGTAGCCCACACCCGGCATATGAAATATGTTTACTTTTTGTTAAAATCTTAACATTGTAGTTGTAATTATCTCGTTTTAGTTTAGCGGCTACTTTAGTACCAGCAGCTACACCTCCAATGATAATGATATTCATAGGTTCACCTTCTTTTGTATTCGTTAACAACTTATTATTGAATAATATAACACTTGCTTAGGTAATAGTAAAATGATAAAATCCAATAATAATCATAGGTAAAACCTATGATGTTAAAGGAGTGTAATTATGACAATAAGGCATTTGAAAATTTTTATTGAGGTGGCACAATGGGGCAATATGACCGCAGCAGCTTCAAAACTTTTTATTTCACAACCTACAGTAAGCCAAGCCATTAAAGAATTAGAAGAACATTACGGAATATTATTATTTGAAAGACTAAGCAAAAGGCTGTATATTACTGAGGCAGGCAAAAAACTACTATTCTATGCAAAAGAAGTAGTAAAAGAATTCAACAGTTTAGAAGAAAATATGAAAGCCATAAGCAAGATAGAGAAAATAAGAATTGGAGCTACCATATCAGTTGGGGATAGTATTCTAAGTGATTTAATATATCAATGTATGAAAGAAAATCCTAAGATGGAGATATACTCCTCCGTAGGAAACACTGAAACTATAGAAAAAAAATTATTAAACAATGAGTTGGATATTGCAATAGTAGAAGGTAAAATTAAAAGTCAGGATTTAATTGTAAAACCTGTTTTAAATGATTATCTAGTCCTAATATGCAGTACTAAACATCCGTTTGCTAAGAAAAAAATAACAAAAATTGACGAACTTCGTGATGAAAGTTTTGCAATGAGAGAAAAAGGAAGTGGTACAAGAGAACTATTTGAGGAATATATGCTTAATAATGGAATTCCAATAAAGATCGTATTTGAAGGAAACACCCCCCAATCCATCAAGCAGGAAGTTATACATAACAATTGTCTATCAGTAATGTCTATTGGCTTAGTAGAAAACGAAATAAAGGATTCTGTTATACATGTTATTAAAAATGAGGAAAATACCTGGAATAGATATTTCAGTATAGTATACCACAAGGATAAATTATTGACCGATGCAATAAAAACCCTAATGAATATTATAAAAGATTATCAGTACCTACCCTTTAAAACCATAGTTAATGCAGGTATTCTAAGAAAGTAGTTAATAGGTTTTACCTATGACTATGATAATATATTATTATTTTTAAATATATTGCTTAAATGTTATTATAAACATAAGGTAGCTGTAATTCAGCATAGTATAAAAGATGGTGGTAGCATGATAATCAAAAGAAAAAATCAGTTTTTTTTATTAGTAATATTATTAATATTCATTACAGTAGCTTGCAGTAAAGGAGCTAATAGTGAAGAACAAATAGAAACAAGCATTGAAGAAAATTATTATACCTTTACAGATGCAATGGGTGTAGAAGTTGTTTTAGAGAAAGAACCTGAAATAGTAGTATCCTTAGTAGGATCCTATTCAGAAACTTGGGTTTTAGCAGGTGGAAGTTTAGTAGGTGTTACGGATGATGTGGAAAAAGAAGGCCGTATGGAAATAACTAATAACATGCAAGTTGTAGGTACTATAAAAGAACCTAATTTAGAAGAAATATTATCCTTGGACCCTGATTTTGTATTACTAACTCCTGATGTGGACAACCAAATTAAGATTGCAGAAACATTAAAGCAATTAAATATTAATCACGCTTTTTTTAAAGTGGAAGAGTTTGAAGATTATTTAAACATGTTGAATATATGCACTGATATAACTGGCAAAAAAGAGCTGTATGAAAAAAATGGACTTTTAGTTCAGAAAGAAATTGAAGATATATTATCTAAGGTAGATAACAAAGACAAAGAAATAAAAGTTTTATTTATTCGTGCTTTTTCAAGCGGAGCAAAAGCTAAAAAAGATGATAATATGACCTGTACAATGTTAAGAAATTTAGGCACTGTTAACATTGCAGCTGAGCATCCATCCCTATTAGAAGAACTAAGTATTGAGGAAATAATAGAAGAGGATCCTGATTTCATTTTTGTAACTACTATGGGAAATGAGCAAAAAGCATTAGATGGACTAAAAAATGGCATAGAGAAAAATCCTGCCTGGAACAGTTTATCTGCTGTAAAAAATGATAGGTACATTATACTACCTAAGGAATTGTTCCACTATAAACCAAATGCAAAATGGGGTGAAAGCTATAGATACCTTGCAGAAATTATCTATCCGGAAATCTTTAATTGATATTAAGGCCTATAACTTTTTAGTTATAGCCTTTCTTTTAATACTACTTATGGTACTCATCTTCACAAGTATATGTGTCGGTTCTTCAAGTATCGAAATAACCGATGTATTTAAAGCACTATTCAAGGATGGTCCGTTGACATCCGAATATAAAATTATTAACTATGTACGAATACCAAGAACCTTGTCAGCCATATTAGCAGGCAGCGGATTAGCCATATCGGGACTAATACTGCAATCTGTCTTGAACAATGCCTTGGCAAGTCCCACTATAATAGGAGTAAATTCAGGAGCTGGGCTGTTTACTGCTTTAGCTACAGTATTTTTCCCTGCTAATTTTAATATAATGCCCCTAGCTGCCTTCTTTGGTGCATTTTTAGCCACTATAGTAGTATACTTCGTGGCAAGAAAAACGGGAGCATCCCGAATGACAATTATATTAGCAGGTGTTGCAGTATCAAGCCTTATAGGAGCAATAACGGATACAGTATTAATTGTTTTTCCTGACACTGTCATAAACAGAACATCATTTATAATTGGAGGACTGTCAGGAGTTACAATGAACAGACTCCTAGTTCCAGGAATTATAATATTTATTTCCATGATAGTAACATTAATATTTAGTTACGATTTAAATGTTTTATCTTTAGGAGATCAAACAAGCAAATCCTTAGGTCTAAATGTAGATAGAACCCGTTTCTTATTTATAATATTATCTTCACTACTAGCAGGCAGTGTCATTAGTTTTGCAGGACTGTTAGGATTTATAGGCCTTATAGTTCCTCATTTATCAAGACTTATAGTCGGTTATGACAACAGAATTTTAATCCCAGTCAGTGTTTTGATAGGTAGCTCCTTTGCCTTATTTTGCGATATATTAGCTCGTACATTGTTTGCTCCTTACGAAATACCAGTTGGTATTATAATGTCATTTTTAGGGAGTCCATTTTTTATATATTTATTGCTAAACAGGAAAAGGAGACATGTATGATTAGATTAGAAAATGTAACAGCAGGATATATGGACATCAATATAATTAAAAACATAAGTCTAACCTTTGAAAAAGGCAAAATTATCAGCGTTATAGGTAAAAATGGATGTGGAAAAACCACCCTCCTAAAAACAGCCGCAAGAATTATTGAGCCCTATTCCGGGGATATTTTATTAAATGAAGAAAGTATTCTTAATATGACAAACAAGGAAACAGCTAAGGTTATTTCATACTTACCCCAAAATAGAGATATACCTAATATAAAAGTCTATGATTTAGTTATGCATGGCAGATTTCCTTATTTAGGATTCCCAAGAATACCTACAAATGAGGACAAAATAAAAGTAGAGGAAGCACTTCACATATTGGAAATTGAAAAGTATAAAAGCAAAAACATAAGAGAACTTTCAGGGGGAGAAAGACAAAAAGTATATATAGCAATGGTGTTAGCGCAAGATACAGAGATAGTATTCTTAGACGAGCCAACCACATACTTAGATATAAATCATCAGTTGGAAATATTGGAAGTAGTGAAAAATTTAAAGAAAATGGGCAAGACTGTAGTTATGGTAATACATGACTTAAATAGTGCTCTAACTTATTCAGATATGGTTTGTTTAATGGATAGAGGAGAAGTAGTAGTTTATGATAAGCCTCAAGTAGTATATGAGAGCGGGAAAATAGAAAGAATATTTAATATAAAGTGTCATGAAGTATGTGTCCCCTTCCATAATTCAAAATATTTTCTGTTGACACTTAAATAAATAAATGCTAAAATCAAGCTTGCACGCAAAATAAGAGCATATGTATTTATTGTATGGACATAAACAGATTTTGTGTGTAGTAGACTACTAAAGGAGATTAATATGACACATAAAAAATTCAAATTAGGTCTGATACCTAGAATAGTTTTGGGTATTATTATTGGAATAATACTAGGTAGTTTTGCACCAGTATGGTTAAACAAGATTTTTGTTACATTTACATCTATCTTTGGTAAATTTTTAAATTTTGTAATTCCTTTATTAATCATTGCTTTTGTAACAGCAGGTATTGCCGAACTAGGTTCTGGAGCGGGTAAATTATTGGGAATTACACTTGGATTGGCTTATATCTTTACGCTAATTTCAGGACTATCTGCATACTTTGTTGGGATAAACTTCTTACCTGCTATTATAGCACAAGAAAACGCAAGTATCGTCACTGATGCAGCTAAAGAAATAGAACCATTCTTTATAATAGAAATGCCAGCTATAATGGATGTAATGTCAGCTTTACTTATATCATTTATTCTTGGACTTGGTATTTCAATAACAAAAAGTGCATCTCTTAGAAAAGCTGCAGAAGATTTTCAGGCTATTATTTCCATGTTAATCGAAAGGATAATTATACCCTTACTGCCCGTATACATAATAGGTATATTTATAAACATGACACATGCTGGGCAAGTTGCAACAGTGTTCTCAGTTTTCTGGAAAGTATTTTTAATAGTAATTATAATGCATATACTAATAATTATATTTCAATTTTCAATTGGCTGTGCAATTAACAAGAAAAATGTACTTAAATGTTTAAAGATTCAAACTACAGCCTATATGACTGCCCTTGGAACACAATCATCAGCTGCAACAATTCCTGTGAATGTGTCCTGTTCTGAAAAAATGGGGATTTCTAAGGGAATAAGAGAATTTGTAATACCACTTTGTGCAACAGTTCATTTATCAGGAAGTACGATTACTCTAACTACTTGCGCTATGGCTGTTATGATGCTTAATGGAATTACCATTGATTTCAGTATATTTGTTGGTTTCATAGCAATGCTTGGAATAACAATGGTAGCTGCTCCAGGAGTACCAGGTGGTGCAGTAATGGCAGCTTTAGGTGTCCTAGAATCTGTTTTAGGCTTTACTGAACCTATGCTTGCTTTAATGATTGCCCTATATATTGCCCAAGATAGCTTTGGTACTGCATGTAATGTTTCTGGAGACCAAGCTATAGGTATGATTGTTGATACAATTCAAAGCAAAAAATAATACCACTAAAACTAATGGGACGTTGTTTGATATATCAAACAAACGTCCTATTTTAATAATCCTTATCCATAAGCAACTACTTTATATAAATTCTACCCTGTTACGACCGGAAATTTTGGCTTTATATAGCAATTTATCAGCTATGGCAACTACATCTTCTGGAGATGTCCCATATGAATATTGCACTGTAGTGACCCCAAAACTAGCAGTAACAAATTTCGAAACAGGGGATTTTTTGTGCTCGATTTTCAGTCCTTCGATTGTCTGCCTAATTTTTTCAGCTATTTCTACTGCAGCATGAATGTCTGTATCAGGCAATATACATGCAAACTCTTCACCCCCATAACAAGCTACCAAATCAACAGAACGGTTTATACTGTCTGCCAATACACGGCCTATTTGACGTAAACAATCGTCCCCCATTACATGACCATAACAGTCATTATAATCTTTAAAGTGATCAAGATCTAATAAGATAATCGATAATTTAGAGTTTGTGCGTCTTAGTCTGAAATACTCTTGTTCCAATTTTTCATCAAAACATCTTCTGTTGGCTATACCTGTCAGGCTGTCCTTGTTGGTTAATTCTTTCAACCGACGGTTGGATTCCTCTAATAACAGTTCCATTTCCTTCCTCTCATTTATATCCGTTAACATAGCAAAAGACCCTTCAAATTTTCCAAAATCATCAAAAATAGCTTTTGCAGAAATCAAAAACCAGCGTTCTTGTCCGTCCTTTCTAAGCAGGCAGCATTCATAAACTGAATCATTGCCACTTTTTCTAAGAGACTCTTGATATTTATATACATCCAAGTGACACTGAGAAAAGAAAGAAATATATTGTTTCCCAATCATTTCATCTACCCTATATCCCAGGACTGAAGCCATGTTTTCATTAGCAAAAGTAATTTTATAGTTTTCATCAAATATGAGAATACCTTCAATAGCTGTCTCCACGATTCTTTGGAATTTACTTTCAGTTTTTTTCAATTCTTTCTGGATTTCCTGTACCTGCATATCGCTTCTTTCTTTAGCAAGCATCAGCAAAATATACCCACTTATTAAGAATAAACAGAAGCTCATACCTGGTACAATAGAAAATATAACTTTTTTCTCTAAGATTAATGCATATTCCGGAAAACCTAAACATATAAAAGCACCTATTAAAAATACCAATCCGGTTATACAATAACTTATAGCCAAAATTAACTGTAGAGAAAACTTAATACCTACCCTGCTAAATAAAAATATACTTGGTAAAAAACAAAAGGCACTTTGGAGAAGAAAAACTAACCCTCCCCGATAGGGAGCAACTAAGAACATAGTCATAGAACATACAAGTATTATTCCAGCAGTTGTTATTAGATGTAGCCAACGTTTTACTGATTGTCCAGATAAAATTCTGATAGCCCAGGCTTCATAAGCGCAACCTAAAAGTAAAAGTGTATTTGCCAGCAATGTCAAGCCATCAAAGGTGCTTGTCCTATAGTAAAGCAATAAGGATCCGGCAGCCTGCAGCATTTTTGCTGGAATCCAAAAAGGTACATTTTGTGGGTTGTTCTTTTTGAATCTAAGTATTACTAGTAAAAGTCCAAAAATAAAAGATCCTACTGATAACATTAACATTACAGTTCTTAAATCCATCATGACCTTACTTTACATTCCCTTTCATAAATAATAACAATAATAGGGATATTATAACCATAATTTCCTACATATAAACAGGAAAATGTTTTAATGTTTCAATGATCTTGTAATTTCAAAGATAAACGTAAAAAGGCCCAATATACACATATTGGGCCTTATATCGGAAATCTATAATTTTGTACTTAATAAACATTTAAAAATATTTTATTATTTCATAGAACTTTGACCTGCCATCTGTCTTTGAGCCATAGCTACTAAATTTTTAACCATGTAGCCACCAACATAGCCATTCTGTCTCGATGTCAAATTACCTTTATCAATACTGTTATAATTACTTAAACCTAATTCATTAGCTATTTCTAACTTCATTTGATTTAAAGCTTGTTTTGCTTCTGGGACTACTATTCTGTTACTTCTATTATTTGATGCCATCATTATTTCCCCTTTCATGCAAAAGTCTTAAAATAATTTTATCTCATTAATCAAATCTCATATAATAATCTTTTATTGAGATCAATTTTATTATTACCCTTTTTAAAAGAAATATATTTGAAATTTTAATCATAAAACCAATAATCTTCTTTAATTGAAAAACTCTTTTTCAATTGTTTGAATTTATTAATTTTAATAATTTTTTTCAATATCACAAATATATTCCGAAGAATTCAAAACTCTTTCTTTATTATAGTAAAATCTCATCAATTTCTTTTAATTTTTCATGTATATTAAAATTTGCTTGCGACTCGTAAAAAACATAATTGTCACCTTGATATGTAGTTACATAGAGGTATTCTTCCTTGGTTTTCTTTACATCACTGCGTTCTGCTTTATAATTTCCACTTGTTAGATGCCAACCATATTTTGAGTCATTTAAATCAAATATACCATCATATGGTGCTAAAAGATCATCGGCCTCATTTAAATCCGAGTTTCCTACGCAATAGTATGAATAATATCTTCCTATGATTTCACCTTTACTAGCTTTCATCACATGGTAATATCTTTCACTTCCTGCTGAAATTGCTTCAAAACGTTTCTTGCTGATCTTATACCATTCCCCAGTATCATAGTAATATGTATGCTTTACACCTAATAACTTGCCAAATTTTGAAGTGGCATCAATATATCTCCATTTATATACCTTTTGATAATATGTTTCTTCAGCAGAAATACCATAATCCTTAATATTGCTTGCTTTTAGCCTTATATTTCCTAATGCTATGAATTTCCCGGCAGCTGTCTTTTTTACTATAATATTATTTGCGCATAGTCCTTTTTCATTTTTGCTTGGTTCAAATTCTACTTTTTCACCCTGTTCGGGACTATCTACAGATTTTACTTGAGATACATGAAAAAAATAATCATTCCTATCTTCACCTATAATAAATCCATATCCCTTATTAGCTTGATACATTTTAATTCTTCCATTTACCTTACTTGCAATTATGGCCCACTACGGTCTATACACTTATATTTCACCCCTCGTAGAATACATTAACCTTAGTGGAGGTATTAAAATCGCATCACTTATATTTGGTATTGGAACTTTAATATCTGTTGCAATAGCTGGAAAATATGTGGATAGCCACCTTGGGCAACTTACAGCTTTTATGTTAATTTTAGCTCTGGTAAGCATGTTTATGTTCATCGGCTTTAAGGGAATGTTCATCATCTCCCATATTACTCTTACTTTGGGGAATATCCTTTGGGGCTCTTGTTACAATTTTCCAAACTGCTGTTACAAGGCAAGTAGAAACTGGTAAAGATGTGGCAACATCATTACAATCCAGTACTTTCAACTTCGGAATTGTATTTGGAAGTGCCATCGGAGGAGCAATCCTTGATAAATCATCAGTTTTCAGCATCGTATATTTAACTATTGGTTTACTTGTTGTCCCAATCCTGTTAAGTATATTTGCAAAGAAAACTTTCTACAAAAATGTATAACAGACATTTTTATTAGTTTAAAGAGGAAAAAACACAGGCAACTTTATAGCTATAAAGTTGCCCTATTTCTCTCTTCCACTAGCATCTTAAATTTGTTTTTCTACGTACTGCAGTTAACTTACTACCCTATCCTTCCCACTTTCCTTGGCATGTAATAGTAAATTATCTGCTTTTCGTAATAAGGATTGTTTAGTATCATTTTTCATATAGCTTGCTACACCAAAACTGCAAGTAATTTTTATATCTAATTCGTATGAATTGTTACAAATATTTTTCCTCATCCGTTCTGCCATCTCTTTAGCTTGCTGAATATCCGTATTAGGAAGAAGAAGTACAAATTCATCTCCACCCCATCTAGCGAAAATATCTGTATCTCGAATAGATTTACTAATTGTTTCACAGATTCTTTTTATTACGCTGTCGCCTACCAAATGCCCATAGTTATCATTTATCCCTTTAAAATCATCTATATCAAATATTATCAAAGAAAAGGTATTACCATATCTTTCGGAAAAACTTATCCACTTGTTTATTTCATCATCAAACTTTGTCCTGTTATAAATACCAGTTAAAGGATCCTTAGCTGACAAATTCAAAAGTTCTTTATTAGCTACAAATTTCTTCCTTTTGCTTGTTTCAGTACAGTAATAATTTATATTGCAATATAAAAGCAGTATGACCTGGTAGGCAATAATCCTATAGAACTCACTATCTGTAATGTTTTCTATCTTATGTAGAGGGTAGAGAAAAAATAATATGCTAAATACAATAGTAATTATTTGCGAAAGAATGATTTTATTAGGAAGAAGATAAATTGCCAGGGTTATGACCATTAAACCTATAAAACTAAAGTAATTGAGAGAATCTAATTGCTTCAGGGTGAACAGATAGGTAAGAACCATAGCTGCCTGATATAAAGTTATTATATAAATTAAATTTCTAGGTTTCTTTGTTTTTTTAGATACAAAAAATACTATTATTGAAACAATAATAAATAACAATCTAATAAATACAATATTGAAAAACAAGGGAGGTTTTTCTTTGGAAAAGAAGCTACTCAAAAGAAATAGTCCCAGTATGAAACCAAAAACAAGTGATATATATGATGTAATTTTAGATGAAAGGCATAAATTATCTTCTAAGAATTCATCCTCCATAGATTTATCTATAAATTCACCTAATAAGGATATTGTATATTTCTTTTTTTCATTCCTAGACATATCAAGCACCAACCTGTATGTACAAGTATTTCTGCCAGGATGAGCCAAATTCAGATTACATTATTGTTGGCATCCTATCAGACAATCTAGTTACTTGAATTTTTTATATATAATATAGCATAATTTGACACTTGTAAATAGGGAAAATGTTTTAGAATAAGAAAACTACCTCTAATATTCGTACACCCCCTTTATGAATCTTTTTATATTGATACATCTGCCCATCTGCCTCTTTAAGGATTTTATTAAAATCTAACTTTTCTCCTCCTCTAAATATACTATACCCATAGGATACTGTTGGCAAGAGGGTACCCTCTTCTCGCATTTTCGAAAGATTATCTGTCATTAACCTAAGATGATATTCAATCTTTTCTTGTTCAGTTTCATTACTTATAATAGAAAATTCATCACCACCGAAACGATAGCAGGTATAGTTCTTATTAAAGGATTTTCGGATGATGGCCGCTACCTCTTTAATAACAACATCTCCGTAATCATGCCCATAGGTATCATTTATCATTTTGAAATCATTTATATCAAGAATAATAAGGGAGAAAGACTTTGCCTCTCCTATATGTTTAATTGCCTTATCAAAAGCTGCTCGATTGAATAAACTAGTCAGGGTGTCGAAGCTGCTATCAAACTCCGACATCAAGAGATAGTACATCAACAAAGCTACTGTAACACAGTGCCAAGTGGAATAGACAAATGGATATACAATTTGAATACTTGTCCCAATAATTGTAAAAACAGACAAGGATAACATCTTTCCTATAATTGGATAGTTGTTTTTCTTACCTACTTCTATAGTAATGATAACTAAAATTAATAAGTTTATAGTGTATACTATAATAAAAACAAAAAAGTAATCTCCTCTTGAGTATTGGTTGTGTGCATCAACATAAAAAATAAATTTAAATATTGGAGAAAATACTGCAGCAACGATATTTATTAGGGTAGGAATCAGTAAGTATTTACGTGATTTAAGAATCATCCTGTCAAAAATTAAGATTATTGCTATAGGTATCAATGGGGCAAGGGAAAAACCCAGAACATTACAAAAAATGTTTGTAACTCGGAGATTCAAGCTTCCATTATTAGTATGTATAGTCCCCGATTCAGACAGAATCATAACAATTGTAAGTATTATAGCAATCAAGAATGGTTGTTTCCGTTGCATGTTTAAGTTAGTGCTTGAATACAACAATCCCATTAAATAAAATAGTGCTGCTATGTCTACGATATACGTAGCGATGTACATATAATATTTGTCCTCCATGCCAAGTTTAGCTAATTTAATTCATTCCTTACAAGCACAGAATACTCGGGACTAACAGTAATTTCTTGTTATCAATTCCAAGCAGCTTCTTGTAATTAGTAATGCTTCAGTTACATTATACTTAATAAAGCTTTTTCTTTCCATAAAATTTCTTTATATTTTTTAACTTTGCTAATATAAACGTGAATTATTATATTAACAAAAAATTGGGTCTCTGCTCCATATATACCTAAACTCCTCATTTCATTTATATGCTTTTACAACTTTAGATATATAATAGGCTGCATTCTCTATTAACTTTTCATCAAGCAGGACTATTGTATCTTTCGGACAATGTATATAGGATAAACATCCTTCAAATAAATCTGATGCAGAGATTAAAAGACACTTTGTACCGCCAAAGGCAAAAATCCCATGATCACCAGCATACCAAGGTTGGCCTCTAACTATGTTTGAACAACCATTCATTATGTTATCTAATTCCAACTGCTCTTTCTCATTAAAGTTAAAATATGCAACAGCAACTTTAGATCCGACATGTGCTACTGTGTCGATATTTATTAGAAGCACTACTTCTTGTTCATTTTTCCGAAGCTCTTGTAAATATATAAGTTCTCCTTGTGGGTCATAGTATTCCTCAGAATTGAACGGAACAATATCAATGTTATATCCGTTTGCTTCAATACCCTTTGCTGCTAAAAGCATTGTCGCTACTCCAGAGGCATTATCAAGGGCACCATTTGTATTGTACTTGCTGTCCATATGGGCACAGATCACAATTGTACCTTTGGAATTATCCACCTTTTTTGATGCAATCAGCTGATATGCTGTTGCAAGATTATTCTTGGAAGCAATAGACACCTCCACCTCTTTTCCTGATACTTCATCTGTTATTTCTGAAAAAATATCTTTATCAAGGCTAGCTATTGGAATATGAAAATTTCCATCCTCAATTAGAGGGAACGGCTTAAGACCACTCATACAGGTTCCACCGGTAATGGCTATAATTGCACTAGGTTTTTTTGCTTCCAGGCAATCAATAATTACTTTATGCTCATTCGGATAATAGAAGGGATAATTCTTGGGTTGTAATGGCTCTTGTACCAAATCCCCTGTCAGAAATAGTATTCTGTCTTCACATTCTACTCTTTCAAGCTCTTCCTGAGTTTTTATGATAATAGCTCTTCTTGTTCCAGTAAATGACTCTGAATAAGGGCTTACGTGTAATGTGAATTTATTTCCATCAATCACTAAAAATGATTCTTTAGATTCCCACACTTTACATCTAAAGGGCAGCTTACGCGTTTCATATCCTAAGTTTTCCAGATAGGACTCAATATAGTCTGTAATCTCCTGGTTTTGAATAGTTCCTACTGGTCTTGGTTTTGCTATTCTTTTTAATAATTCCATATCTCATATCTCCAACTGCAATAAGCAATTTTAGACTGTCAATTACACTTTAAGAATGCACAATGCAATTATACCACATTTCTAATTTGAATTATGCAAATTATTTTAAATACTTGGATCTTTTTCCATCATACAACTTTTCTCTATCTACTACATAATCAAAACAAGACATAAACTGTAGCAAAATATCTTAAAAAAATTATTGACTTTCATTAATTTTCAAATTATAATTCTGAATCATTTCATTTAATTTCACTTGAGGTAGGACAAGCATATGAAATTAGTCAGTTTCAACACTTTAAAAACTCTTGATTTTCCAGAAATATATTATATTAAACCTGAGCATTTTTTCAAAGAAAGAGATAAAATAAAAGAAGCGGATTGGATACTATATCCAGAATACTGGCAGGTAAATTCTCTTGTTTATGGTCTTAAAAAAAGGATATTTCCTAATATTAGCACCTACCATTTAGGTCATAACAAAGTAGAAATGACAAGAGCATTCATGACAGTATGTCCTCAAAATATACCCTACACAGAAATATTAAGCAATACCCCAGTTAATCAAGAGTATATTTTGGACATGTTTCCCTTTCCTTTTGTAGCTAAAGAAATAAAAAGTTCAATGGGATATGGAGTTCATTTAATCGAAGACAGAAAGCAATTTCGGTCTTATTGTGATGCAAATGAAATCTTATATATACAAGAAAAGCTTCCAATTGACAGAGATATGCGTATTATTTACTTAGGGGATGAAGTTATAGCTTCATATTGGAGGATTGGTGGAAATAGCTTTAAAAATAATGTTGCTCAGGGTGGTACTATTTCTTATGATAACATTCCACAGAAAGCAATAGCTCTTGTTGATAAGGTAGCAAAGGAATTAGAAATTAATCATGCAGGTTTTGATGTGGCAGAAGTTGATGGTCATTATTATTTTTTTGAATTTAATGTTTCCTTTGGAACAAGAGGCTTGCTAAATCAATCCACAGTGCTACCTGAAAAAATTCTGCGTTATTTACAAAAACAAACTCCTTCTCTCCCTACAGACCCTTATACTCCATTCCCAAAAGTATCTTAAGTAGGAATATACAGCGGTGGGATACAGCCCACCGCATATAAGCTCTAATACTCCGGCTTCCACTTTATGAAGATCTTCTTCCTTTGGCGCTCCTTCAAACTCAACTGGTTCAATGTGTTTAAACTAAACCCTTATCCGTTTTCTTAACATGTTTAAATACTTCTTCAAACCTGTTCAGAGCTTCGTCGATAATTTCAGGCGTATCTGCCAAAGATGTATACAACCTGCTGCCAGCAAGGGTTACAATCCCATTTGCCATATAGGCTGCCCCCATTCTTTCCATGGAGTCCTTTCTTTCGTACATCATCTCCTTGTGCTTCAGAATTCCAATTGCCGATTTTATAAACGACATTGATGAAAAGTCAAAGCTCATGGCTCCCGTACATTCAAGATGTACAATAGAACCTTGATTATAGGCAACGAAAGGCAATCCATATTTGTCAATCAAATCTTTTAATCCGTCGCAAAGACGATCTCCCATCTGGCCTGCAATTTCACAGGCATTTGTTCGTTCAATCTCCCGTATTGCCGTATAACCTGCCAGACAGGAAAGAGGATTGGCTGCTAAGGTTCCGCCTACATATGCCCTGTGCTTTCCTGTAGCAAGACCCGCCGCCATAAGCTGTGCATACTCTTTTTTGCCGCCAACTCCGCCTGCACCAGGATATCCTCCGGCAATAATTTTACCAAAGATCGTTAAGTCAGGAACTACATTAAAGTATCCCTGGGCTCCGCCTAATCCCACCCTGAATCCAGTCACAACTTCATCAAAGATCAGGAGGGCTCCGTATTTATCGCAGAGTTTTCGTACTTCCATGTTATATTCCTTCGAAATGGGTCTAGTTCCGCTTTCGGGACCTACAGGCTCTAAAATTACTGCTGCTGTACCACCCTTCAGCCGGTTTTTCTTCAGCATTTTCTCAAGCATGTTCAAGTCGTTGGGACGAACTTCATCAGTGTATCGGAATGCACTGGAAGGAATACCATGAGATTCAAGCAATGCCCTGCTTCCAGGAATTTTAAGACCATAAACCATCTGATCCGACCAGCCGTGATAAGCTCCACCTATTTTAATGATACGTTTTTTTCCTGTTGCAATTCTTGCAATACGCAGGGAAGCCATAACAGCTTCCGTTCCGGAGCCGAGCATGCGGAACATTTCTACATTTGGCATCTGCCTGTTTATCTCCTTTGCTATCATCAACTCTGCTTCATGGAGCAAGCCTGTTACCGGCCCGGATTCATTAAGAAGTTCAATAACCTTTTCTTTTATAGCCGGATAATTACTGCCAAGGATTGTTGGTCCACCTGCCTGCAAGAAATCTATATACTTGTTCCCATCCTTGTCATAAAGGTATGCCCCTTCTGCTTTTACCATACACAGGGGAAAGGGCTTATTAAATGCCAGGTTATGCTGTACCCCTCCCGGAATATAGTTTTTAGCTTCTTCGAAAACTGCCTTTGAAGCCTTGCATTTCTCATTAAAATACTCCATTACCACATTGTTATAATAGTCATCATCCACTTCCCATATTTCCTGACTTGTAAGTTTTTTTAGCTTTGCATTTATTTCTGCAGGATCATCCCATCTGCTAATTCCATAATTCATTTCATTAGCCTCCTTTTCATTATTATTGACTTCAAGACCTTTATCACCATACCCGATTTACTTGATTCCTTTTTTATATTGGGACAGGCACCCTGGAGACAAGTTTCTCCTATTTTTGCTTTGAATACTTCATTTTATAAACAAGCTTCATTAAAGCTGCATCAATGAATCCGATTTTAGCTTCTACGTTTAAAGCAGTCGTATGAATGCGACAGACTGCCGCCTTGTCTACTAGAAGCTCCAGTGCTTTCATATCATCTTCAGACTCTGCCCTTACAAGAGCTCCAAAGCCCGGCACAAATACAGCATTGACTTTTTCAAGGGCATGGGTGACTTCATTATCGGACACAACGGGAATTTTCCAGCCAATCATCTGTGCCATGTCATCCAATTGTGCATAAATTGGGATTTTCCTGTTTGCACACGCAATGACAGCAGGAGTTTGCACCAAGGCTGCATATGGAAACTTTTCTTTTACCCTACTTAAAAGTTTTTCCCCTTCATTGGCCCTTGCTTCCTGGGTCACTTCAAAAACTCCTTTAACATTTCTTTTGCAGATATCCTCCAAAAGAATCACCTTCCTCATAGTCTCTTCCTGGTTGCTGCCACATATTAGAACGCCATGGTTCTTCATGAGAACTACCTTGGCTCCGTCTTTTAGTACCGCCTTCACAGCTTTTGTCAGCTTTTTAGTTCCGGGAAGACCATAGTCAGCCAACATGATACCACCAAGGTTTTCATTTTCTTCCTCTGTTATATCCAGATCTTCAAAACCTGCTAGTCCCAGAGCCGAAGCATAAGTTTGATGTGTATGGATGACAAAGTTCACATCGGGAAAGACCTGATAAGCAAGAAGATGAATACGTTTTTCACCAGATGGCTTACGTATGCCCTGCCACTTACCGGTTGCAAGGTTCATCTTCACAATATCCTCTTCTTTTGTTTTCTTATAATCTAGTCCGCTTGGTGTAATAACTATGTTGTCCGAATCTAATCTGCAGCTTATATTTCCCCATGTTCTAGCAACAAGTCCCCTTTCTAAGAGCTTTATGCCGGTGTCCACAAGCAGCTTTCTTGCTTTACTTTCTTCCATATTCATGCCTCCCTGTCATTTCAACATGGCAAAACTTTTTTTGTTAGTTTTATATAGCCTTTTATATACCTCATAATTTTTATCGTATATCATTTTCTTTTCCATATCAGGCTCATACCGGTTCTTCACGGGAATGAAATCCCTTATTACTGACATTTCCGGAAGCTGCCCTTCTCCCACTGCTACCAGAATAGCTGCTCCAACCGCACCCACATCCTTTGGGGCCTCGATTGTTTCGATAACTCTTCCCGTAATATCCGAAAGGATCTGACAAGTAACAGCCGACAAGGCACCGCCTCCAACAAAGCGTATTGTTTGAGAAGTTTTGACCTTTTTCTCCTGAGCTTCAAGCATCCAGCGAAGGTGGTAGCAAATTCCCTCCACCACAGCCCTAATTAGTTCCGTTTTTCCTGTTTCGAGCTTTATGTTGAAAAACATTCCTGCAGCATTGGGATCTTCAAAGGGACATCTGTTACCATGAAGCCAGGGTGTAAAAATCACGCCCCCTGCTCCTGGCTCTATCTTTGATATGGTTTCTGACATATAGTCATAAAGACTTTCATACAAGCTTTCCTTACTCTCTGCGACATGAGTCTTTTTTAAGTAGATACCAATTTCATCAAGAACCAGATGATTTTTTACCCATTCCAAGCATTTCCCCGCAGTTTCCATTTCTGCAAAGTAATTATATTTTCCGGTTTCAACTCCAATGATGCCTGCAATCTTTGCAAAAATATCCACAACTTGCTTGTCAAGCACCGTACCAACCCAGCCTGATGTCCCACAATAAATATGAGTATCACCCACATTAATACATCCTGCTCCAAGGCCTATCAGAGTCGCATCGCCTCCCCCTCCATAAACCGGAATTCCAGGCCTTAGTCCCAAGTCCTGGGCTGCCTTTTCTGTAAGCACACCTGCCTCTTCTGAACAGTCTATCACCTTGGGAAGATGCTTTGGATTTACACCGTACATTTTGCAAAGGGTATTGCTCCAGCCCCACTTTCCCGGTCGGGTACTATATAGAAAAGTTGCATATGCGGAATCTTTTGTCATGACAAATTGGTCAGTGCAGCGACAGATTAAATATTCCTTAACGTCCAGCCATTTATGTACTTTGGAAAAGATCTCCGGCTCATTGTTTTGGACCCATTTGTATTTCCAAATGGGATCTTTTACACTGGTGGGGGCAGCATGGGTGATAATCAAACTTTTAATCAACTTTCCCACATTTGCACCAGAGATGGCAAGACCATTCCCCAAGTACTTTCTCATCTCCAAACTCGCTCTCTGGTCCATATAGCTCATAGGCCGTCTAAGGGCATTTCCTTTATCGTCCACAAGTACCAGTCCCTGCATCTGGGAACAGAATGAAATTCCGACAATCTGCTCAGGTTTTATGTCCGTCTTTTCAAAAAGCCTACGTGTGGTAGTACACATTGCACTCCACCATTCCTCAGTATCCTGCTCCGCTCCGCCATTTTCCAAAATATATAATCCATATACTCCGTATTCGCTGGCGACCATTTTCAGTCTTTCACCAATACTAAAAAGACAGGTCTTCACTCCCGTGGTTCCAAAGTCATAAGCGATTACATACAATTAGGTATCCCCCTTTCTTATACCTTACTTTAGTTGGACTTATAGTTGGTATCCCAAGACACCACCAATAAACCTGATAAATTCTTCCGCTACCTTTTCGTCATTGTCCATAATATTTTCTCCGCAGTAAATTTTCATTCTTTCTCTGTAATAATCGCAGCTATAAGAGAATTGCAGCATCATAAGAAGGTTGTCAAAAAAGAAGGCAAGCATACGGGAATCGATTTTCACATCCTTCGACTGCTTTGATTTTTCCATTAACTGCTCATATACAGGTGCCGTACGCGTTTCTATTTCCTTAGCTAAGACGGCGGCAAAACGTTTGCAACTTCCTGATGTAATCTCGTTATACATTACATTGTAGTTCTTATGCTTTCTTGAATGCTCCAGCAAAGCGTAAACAATACGTCTGATGCATGTCATCACATCAGCATCGTCTGAAAAGGCATCATTTAAAACTTGCTCCAAAAGCTTCAGGCTATGCCGCACACATGCGAGAAAGAAGCTGTCCTTATTCTTGTAATATTTATAAATCACGCCAACACTTACACCGGATTTTTTCGCTATCACATTGATATTTGCACGATCTAGACCCTTATTGGCAAACTCATCTATTCCAGTTTCAAGAATGGTATTTATAGTATTATCATCTAATTTTTTATACATCTTTTCACCTAAAACAAAGATTTATTTTCCTGACGTGAGTCATGGCTCACACTTCACTAATAGTATACATTCCATTTATTGTTATTTCAACTAATATTTAGATAAAACTAATAAAATTTATTCTATACATACTATATTATCTATTATGCCATATTTCAATTCATTTCAGAACGTTCCTTAAATAGATGCTGCAATAAAAAAGTGCATCTTTTATCTCCAAAATTTTACCATATCTTTTTTGTCCTATATGTTAAAGGCAACTATTTTTTCCCTTTATCTTGCTCAGCAAATAATATTACTTCAGGTAGTGTTATCCACTCATATTAATAATATCAAAAACAATGAAAAGGTATTATATATAATTCTATCAACAGAACAGTCTAAAGGTGATGGGTCATAACCTGGAAGTATGGTTAAAAGATATAAAGTAGCCATTACTCCTATACACCAGAGTATAAAAATCCCGCTTCTTAAAAGCGGGTTATATAAAACAATCTGTCAGCATCTCCAGTCATTTGACCTTAAGTCATATTTGCTCCTGTTTTTAAAAACTTAATTGCATCTTCTTCATCAAGGGGCTTGCTAATCAGATAGCCTTGTATCCAATCGCAGTCGTGTTCTTTTAAATACTGCAACTGACTCTTGTGCTCTACTCCTTCGGCAATTGTGCAGTGCCCAAGTTTGTGTATCATTGAAATGATCTCACTTGTTATTGCTTGCTTCATCTGTGTATGCAGTAGTTTATCAATAAAATATTTATCGATTTTCACGCAATCAACTATTAATTCATTTTCTCTCGACAGAGAGGAGTAGCCAACACCAAAGTCATCTATTGCAAGGTTGAATCCTGAGTTCTTTAGCTTATCAAGAGTATTATTGATCTTTTCAAAATCAGAAGCAAAAACCGATTCCGTAATCTCAATACAGATGTCCTCTGGGTTAATCTGCATCTCACTCATTAGTTTAAACAGTTTGTCGGCGAAATCAGGTTGCAGCAGCTGAATTACAGAAATATTTACAGCAACACCAACATTATTATACCCTTCCGCCTTAAGCTTGTTTAAAAAACCAAATGCTTTGGCAAGCACTTTTTCACCGACTGGAAGAATGAGTTTTGTTTTCTCAGCAATGGGAATGAATTCTGCTGGTGAAACCAGTCCTAGCTTTTCTGTTCTTAATCGGGCTAAGGCCTCAAAAGAAAATGTAGAGCCTGTTTTCGCATCCACAATCGGTTGATATTGTAAAAAGAGATTATTATTGGTATAGTCCTCCTCGGCTATAAGGTTTAAGGCTGCCACAATATCCCTTTCGCGGTTTACTAATGCTTCCAGACCTTCGTCATAAAAACAAATTTCAAAGTCCCTTCCAAACATATTGACAGACTTTTCTGAAGCAATTAGGAGTTTTCTCAGAAGTAATTCTATATCGGCTTCATTCTGGCCCTGCTCAATTTCAAGTATCCCAATTCCGCCACCTATTCTTTCTGTTACTAATAAGGATTCTAGGGTGTTAATAATGGTATGGCTAAAATTAACCAGCTCCTTTGTATCCTTGTAATCAAAAATATAGAAGATGAAACGGTTTTCACGTGGCTGGAACAATAGACGATTATGGGTGCAATACCTGTTAAGAGCCTGTGCTGCTTTTTTTATCAGGTTTTGAGAATACTGGTATCCATAATTAATTGTTACCAACTGTACCATGCTTAAATTAATACCAATCAGGGCTTTTTTTGAATCTTTTTTAAACTTTAAATCCTTTTCTAATAATGATACCAAGTAATCACGATTATAAAGCCCTGTCAGCCTATCGTGCTCATTGTTGTATTTTAAGGTATCTTCAATGGCCTTTCGGTCCGATATGTCAAGCACAAGTCCTTCCAGGGCTTCAACTTCCCCATCATCCTTGTATATAGCTTGTCCCATTTCAAGAACCCATTTCCGCTGGCCAGTAGCAGTAATAATCTCATACTCATATTTAAACGGCTGCCTTTTAGCGATAACCCGATCCCATTCATCCCTTAAAACCTCCCTATACTCGGGGGAAATGAGATCATTATAGGAAAGGTCTCTGTTGTACAGCAGACTCTCAGGAGGATAGCCCGTGAGTTTTAAACAACCTTTTGAAACATATTGCATTGTCCAATCATAATCAAAATTGCATCTATATGCTAGTCCTGGTAGATGAGAAAGAAAAACTGATTTGCTGCGCTCGCTCTCATTCAATGCTATTTCACTTGCTTTACGCTTACTAATATCCTGAACCAAGCAGATATGGCCATATTGCTGATCATCTGATAAAGTGAGTGGTGCAACAATCATATGTACCCAAACAACCGAACCATCAGGTTTGATATATCGCTTCTCCATTGAATAACTTTTGATTTCACCTGACTGGAGGCGCCTGTAGTTTTCCAAGTCTTCTTTTAAATCATCCGGATGGGTTATACTTTCCCAACCTAAACGGATCAGGTCTTCTTTTGACCTGCCTGTGATTTGTTCAAACACTGTGTTGATTTTTATAGGTAGCTCATCAGAATCATTGGAATTACATTGAGGGTAAATTGCAATGCCAATAGGGGCTTGATTGAAAACAATATCAAAATTCAGCTTCTGTTCTATTAATTGCTCAGCACTTAATAGCGCAACATGCATATCAATCCTATTCTTCAAGAAATACCTATGAATTGGTTTGCGGATATAATCTGCAACACCAAGCTGTAGACTCCTAATTTCATTGTCCAACTCATCACTATTGGTCAATACTATAGTGCGCAGCTTCCTAAACCGCTTGTCTCCCTTCATATATTCCAGAAACTGGAGACCCTTCATATCAGGCTCATTTAATCCTATCAAGATCAAGTTAATCCCATCCTGCTCCTCAAGAATCCGCATAGCTTCCAAGCCATTAAGGGCAGTAAAGACGCAATACTCACCCAGTATATTTTTCATGTTTGAACTGTTAGAAGCTGAATCATCAACTAGCAAAATTTTAACCTGCATAATTTAAACTCCTTTTAGCATACTCACCTTCCGTAAGCTCTCTATATTTTCAGATATTCCATATTTTCTCCTTTGTGGCAATTATAAGCTTAATAAACTATCAAGAAACTTTAGCTTTGCTCTTTATTCTAAAATGACCCTACAGGCTATTAAAAGCCTTGTAGGGTCTAAATTAAGTTTATTCTTCTACATAGCTTATGCTTGTGTAGATACCAATTGTATTAGTTGTACCATCCCAAGTTACACCAATATCAAAGGCTTTAGCTATGTCTCTTAGTTTGAAGTAATTGTTATTGTTGATATTATAAGCTGTCAGGGATATTTCTTCACCGTCTTTATAAATCTTTGAAGTAGTCGGGGTCGCAACTTTGGCTGTACCATCCCCCTCAGCTAACTCGCCACCTACTGGAGTGTAAGGTGTGTTTGAGATTAGGTTGATTGCATTTTTTTCTCCATCCCAAGTGACTTCAAAATTCTTCTCTGTATTGTTTACAGCCTGTGCAAAATCTCTTAGCTTGAAGTAATTATTACCGTTTATGTTATAAGCTTCGAATTCAACAGCTTTGTCGTTTACTAATACCTTGGAAGCTGTTGGGTTGACATTTATCTCACTTATATCTTCAGCAACCGGAGTTTCGGATGGGGTATCAGCTATGTGTACACAAAAAACACCTGCAGTACTAGAAGAAATAAGTCCATCATCTGTAATAACAAAAATGTATTTGCCCGGTTCATTTAAGGTAGCAGTAGTACCATCAGCAATCAACCAATTATCTGGTTGCTCTACATGAGCCTGTTTATTGTCAAAATTATAAATATATTCTTCATAGGAATAGTATTTAGGCTCATAGAATGTTACAAGATCTCCCTTGTAGCTAAAATAAAAAGTTCTCATTGCAGTTTTTGCTGTAACTACTACAGGCGCACCATCTGCATAGTATGTAGGTACACCACCATTGTTGTTGTAATATTCCAAAATATCTTTGATGGTTATAACTTCATCCTCATCATAATCATAGTCCATCGCCATTTCAAGAGTATCAGCATCATCAAAGTATTCTGCTGCTTCTGCTTCGCTTAATAAAACATTTTTCTTTGAAGAGATGTTTGTCAAATCAACTATAATGCTTCCTTCACTATATGAATCACTATACCCTCCATAAAATGTTTCAGTTGTGGCTGCAAAAGCTGTTGTAGTAAGTACAAGCAATAATACTAAGACTACTACCGTTGATAAAAAACGTTTGTTCATTTTGATCATCTCCTTTTATTGATAATATTACATGTGCATTAACATATATATCGTCATATATCTTCTTTTTTTTATGCATTTAATTAATTTTTTTAATATATACTAAAAGGCTTTAAAGGATCTTGACCCTTTGCTTTCCCCGATGTGTTTTTCTCACGAGTAATATACACCGAAACCATCGTCTTCCCGACAGCGGGCATAACCGCATATATAGAGGTAAACAAAATTTGATAGTTTATATTGCTTTTTATTAATATAATTGATAAACTAATATAGGGGTGTGATTAAATGTGTGGTAGATACTATTTTGATGTTGATGATGAAGAGTTAAAGGAAGTAGTTCAAAAAGTTCAAAATAATGAAAATAAGGATTTTAATACTGGTGAAATATATCCTACAAATGTGACCCCTATTATAACTGCCGAAAATATAATTCTTGCAAAATGGGGATTTCCAAATCCGAAAAGAAAAGGTTATATTATCAATGCCAGGGTTGAAACCTTAATGGAAAAATATATGTTTAAAAACCTTGTAAACACCAAGCGATGTATAGTACCTGCCTCTGCCTATTTTGAGTGGAAAATAATATCTGATAACAGCAAACAAAAAACTAAATATATCATAAGAAAACCTAATTCAATTTTATATATGGCAGGTTTATATAATACATTTAAAAACCATAATAAACAATTAAGCCTATTTGATGATGATTATGAAGATATTATACAATTTACAATTATAACAAAAGAAGCTAATCCATCTGTATCATTTATTCATAACCGCATGCCCTTAATATTTAGCAAAGAAGAAATGCAAGCCTATCTTCAGGGCAAAGACTTGCATGAATTATTGTATAATAACAAGATTATCCTTGAATATGCCATTTCGTAGTATGTAGACTTCAACATAGCTTATACTGGTATCAATACCAACTGTATTAGTCGCTCCGTCCCAAGTTACACCAATATCAAATACTTTGGCTATGTCTCTTAGCTTGAAATAGTTGTTGCCATTGATGTTATAAGCCGTCAGGGATATTTCTTGGTCGTCTTTATAAATTTTCGAAGTAGATAAGGTTGCAGTTTTAGCTTTACCATCACCCTTAACAAACTCTCCACCTGCTGACGTGTAAGGTGTGTTTGAAATTAGATTGATTGCATTTTTTGCTCCGTCCCAAGTTACTTCAAAGTTCTTCTCTGTGTTGTTCACAGCCTGTGCTAAGTCTCTTAGTTTAAAATAATTATTTCCCTTTATATTATAAGCTTCAAATGCAGTGGATCTACCATTAACTAATACAGTAGATGTTGTTGCTACTGCCTTTTCTGTAGTAGGTTGCGCTGTTTTAGGACCATTGGTTTTTAATGGTGGTGTGTAATTTTCATCTGTTAAAATATACCAATCAGTCATGTAGTCATGTGCAGGTTTTAATGTTGTGATATAATCACTTCCAGCATTAGGTGCTTTTTCATTTGTATAAATACCTACAAGTGCTTTACCCTCCACAAAGTAGGTAACCTCATCGAACTGTGGTTTAATAATTTCATTACCCTTACTATCTATAAATCCCCACTTTAAATTATAATCTTGGACCCTGCCTTTACCGTATGTAAAGGGTTTAATTCTTTGATATTTTCCAGGGGGAACTACTATACTACCATTGACATTTATATAGGCCCTTTTCAACTGGTCCATAAAGAATTCATAATCCGTACTCCAGTCAAATTCTTTTGATTCAATAATGGCAATTAAATCGTCAGTAAGTTCTATACCAGATTGATAATCTACTCCAACTTCCCTGCCTAATTCTTTGTCCATATCTCCTGCTAATTGGTAGCCTTCAGGTAAAATATTTTTACCCGTAGTTAAATTATAAAGCATTTTAACATCTTTGATATATTCACCAGATTCAAAAATAGGCATTGAAACATATGCAAGACCATTACCAACCTGGTCGATAAAGCCTTGCGTCTTAAAAACTTCTTTTCCTGTCAGGTCCAACAAATGCTCATACCCTGACCTTGCAGTATTCGTTAAATCAGGTGACACTGTTTTTATGAGTCCATTTTCATACTGACCCTTCATTAGAAAATGAATAAAATGGCCTTGGGGTAGTCTAAATACTTCTTTACCTGTTGTGTCAATAACATAGTATATCCCAGTTTCTAAATCCAATATATCAAGAAACCCTCCCGAAGGGTATTTAAATCCTATGCTATCTGATGGGGTAACTAACTCCTTTCCAAATACATCTATAACTGTGGCTAAATTGTTATCATTCCGCACTGCAGGTATTATACCCGAAGGGGCCCATATTTGTATATCGTTAAGTGGTTTGTATTTCCCCGGCGGGAACATCTCTTTACCTTCCTCATCAATAATACCCCACTTACCTTCAAATGTTCTAACCTCAGCGTAACCATTAATAAAAACAGAAATAGAGGCATACTTTCCATATGGAACTATCGTGTCGCCTTGCTTATTAATAACAGTAGCACTTAACCCATCCCTTAATACAACCACATTACCAAAGTAGCGCGGGTACTTAACCCAATCACTAAAACCATCACTGAGTTCAAAATACCCATCATGAGTATACTGCGGCCTTATTACTTCTTTCCCTGTCTCAGCGTTGACAAAACCCCAAACTGGTTTGTCAAGACTAGTCCTAGACTCTCCACTAGAAACTGCAATCATACCGTTTAGAACAGGAGAGGCCTCATGATATCGTCCTATGTACTGTAAAGAAAAACCTTCTGGTATTTGTATTCCGGCTGGATTGTTTTGTATGGCAAGGTATTCCTCTGCGCTTGCTGCTGCTGGAAATGCGGATAAGATCATTATACATGCCATTATTATACTTATCATTCTTTTTTCTTTCATTTTTGCTACCCCCTAAAATACTATAAGTAAATAACACTTATTATTGCCAAATTCAACAAAAGATTAGTCATATAATCTCAAAGTGCCAAGGAATCTTAATAGCATTATATGCGTTTTATACTTTTAAAGCTAATGAACTCAAAATAATGCCAAAAAAGAACATATTCTTTAATATTATACCAAAATCTTCATACTATGCATAGTATCATCTTCTCAATATGGACTAAAAAAGTCCCTGCATTCTTCTATACAGAGACTTCTTAATTTTATCAAGTTCTTCAGTAATTAAGCCACAGATACAATTGATTAAAATCAATTGCTTCAGTAAAAAAACTATACTCCCCCTCTTTATCAATTTGCATTTATTTTTTTCCACTTTCTAATCTTGCTGCGAAAGGACTTGAACGGAGACATGCTTTCCTTATACTTTGATAAGTCAATTGTTTCTAACTCAGCCTTTATTGCCTCGCTCAATTCAGACCTGTATAAAACAACTTCATGCAAAGCCGCAAGGCACTGCCTGACTACTATTGGTTTATCATCATGCAGAAAGGCAAGCATAGCTGGAAGTGCGCTTTTTAGTTTCCCCCTTTCATCCCATCTAGCCTGGGCACAGCATAAAGCAAATCCTCTTGTTCTTACATAAGAACTCTTAGCATTCAAAAGTCCTAAAAAATCATCAAAACAGGAATAGTATTCATCTGATGCAGCCGATCTTGCTCCAATTTCCTTAAATAGAGCATATGCCTTTTTATCATCTTTGTCTTGCAACGCTTTTATTACATTGTTCATAAAATATCCTCCCTAGCTCTAGAAAATTACTTGTATTTCTTGATAAGGTTTACCTGCCAAATACACAACGCCACGATATATGTATTCAGTCGGTACCAATACTTCAAACAAATGAACCTCAACACCATTAGTGTCAGACTGAGCTAGAGTCTTATTTTGCCTAAAATATAAATCTTGATCGCCTTTTTTACCCATACCCGTATAATGTAGGATATCACCAAACCACTTATCTTCGTACAGCCCTTTTGTATGGTCTGAAATAATTTCTAGTGAATTAGTTGCTTTTGACCGACGCATCCCGCCCATATTCCCACATTTAAACTCGGATATGATTTCCAAATTCGTCACCTTTTGCCCAATTTAAAATTACAAAAACTACTCATATTATCCCTCCATCGCTTTTTATTATAAGCTTCTTTACATAAATTTACAATAATTACCTATCTATCTTTTATTATCCATGACATTCGCAAAAAACTTCAATTCCATCAAATTATTTATCCACCCACAAAAAAATCCCCCAAAATTATTTTTCGAGGGAAATGGGTGCATTTATTAAAATAAATTCTAATATTAATCCGTACAATTAATACTCAATAAATTTGTCACCGGCTACACTGCAAATACTGCACTTATCTGGTCGGTATTTTTCTATGTTGCCACAGACAGGGCAAAGGTAATAAAAGACTTCCTCTTTATTACCAAGATTATCCAACGCGTCTTGATAGAGCTTAGCATGAACCTCTTCTGCTTTCATTGCAAATGTGAATGACATAACTGCAGCCTTATTACCTTCAGCTTCTGCTTGTTTTATGAAAGGAGGATACATTTCTTTATATTCATAGGTTTCACCTTTAATCCCATCCTTTAAATTGTCTGCTGTGGAACCGATTTTACCTGCAACCTCAAAATGCTTTAGGGCATGTAGTGTCTCGGCATCTGCTGCAGCTCTAAAAAGTTTCGCTGCATTAAGCTCTCCTTCTTTTTCAGCTTTCTTGGCATATGCTGTATACTTCCTATTTGCCTCGGCTTCTCCCGTAAATGCCGCCATCAGATTCTTTAGTGTCGTATTTTCACTCATCTTATAATCCTCCTTATTCTCACCAAGTAATTCTATTAGTTTTTTCACAGCATCCTTGGGGAATCCTTCTGCTTGCTTGCTCTCAATCAGAGAATGCAGAAAATCCTGTACATTATCACTTTGTGGAAGCATGTATCCTGCCTCACGAATGATGTCCTCCGCCATGATATGGTTGGATTTTTCAATAGCAGCAGCCAGCTTTCCATGCAATCCGGCAGCAATACTCTCTTGCTGTGACTTACTACGTAAAAGTGCTTTTAATGCACCAATAACTACATCTGTCTTTTGTTGTTGCGGTGGATATTCAAAAGGAACCATTGAAATTGCTCCAGATGGACAGGCATCTGCACAATCGCCACAACCAATACATTTTTCAACATCGATAATACTGTTTTCGGTGTCTGTTGCTCCAGTAGGGCAAACATACAGACATAAACAATCTTTGGTACACAGGCGTATATTTCTTACTGCATATTTCTTAGCCACTATAATTACCTCCCTTCAATCTTTTCGAATTTCCAATTCGGAACCTTACAAACAGGGCATACTTCCGGAAGCTTATCACCTATGTAAACAAATCCACAGATGGTACAAACATAAACACCGGTGTTTTCCAGCATGGCATCCCCCTCTTTTTTATATCGTGTCAAGAGAGATTTCAAGATTCGGGTAACCTTCTCACTCCATACCAAGGCACGCAGTGCGCCCCGATCTTTAGCATCAGATGCAATAACATTAGCATTTGGGAAACCCTGCTTAAGATCTTTTTCTATAAAATCAAGCAGCTTATCAAA
>DURT01000091.1 GCA_012843025.1 Tissierellia bacterium
ATTAAACTGGCTTTATGGCTAGGGTGAGAAGCCAAAGAAATGTATTTAATGATTAGAAAAGAAGACTATATTATTATTTAAGAAATTGATAATTATTACAGTGGAAAACTGTAATTTGATTATAACTATATTGTACAAGGGGGAATTATGTCAAGATTAAGGATAACGGAAACATCTTTAAGAGACGGCCATCAGTCATTAATTGCAACAAGGATGAAGACGGAAGAAATTCTTCCCATTCTCTCAGAAATGGATAATGTCGGTTATTATTCCATGGAAGTATGGGGAGGAGCAACCTTTGATACTTGTCTCAGATATTTAAATGAAGATCCCTGGGAAAGACTTAGAAAAATAAGGGACGTTGTCAAAAACACAAAGTTGCAGATGCTTTCAAGAGGTCAAAATATATTAGGATATAAGAATTACCCTGACGATATAGTGGAGAGATTCTTGAAAAACGCAATTTATGAAGGGATCGATATTGTAAGAGTCTTTGATGCTCTTAATGATATAAGGAATTTGGAAAAATCCATAAAAGTTATAAACGGAGAAGGTGCTCATTGTCAATGTGCCATATCCTATACCATAAGTCCTGTTCATACGAAAGAATATTATATAAATTTAGTTAAAGATTTGGAAAATGCCGGAGCAGACTCAATTTGCATCAAGGATATGTCTGGAATACTACTGCCTTACGAAGCCTACGACCTGGTAAAGTCCATCAAGGAAGTTACGAAACTTCCCTTGGAACTTCACACTCATTGCACCAGTGGGGTAGCTGAAATGACAATGTTAAAGGCAATAGAAGCAGGAATTGATATTGTAGATACAGCCATATCCCCCCTGTCATCAGGAACTTCCCAACCTGCTACCGAGTCACTGGCACTGACTCTTAAGGATCATGCAAGAGATCCTAAGCTGAATATAAAAAGTTTAAACAGTATTGCTGAGTATTTTAAATCAATAATGAAAAAATACGAAGATAACGAAACTTTCAATATTAAAGTCCTTATGACGGAACCAAAGACACTTCTGTATCAAATTCCCGGAGGTATGCTTTCTAATTTATTATCTCAAATGAAATCTCTCAATGCTTCTGATAAATTTGAAGAAGTTTTGGCGGAAGTTCCAAAAGTAAGGAAAGATTTAGGCTATCCTCCCCTTGTTACACCTATGAGCCAAATGATTGGGGCTCAGGCTGTATTTAATGTAATTTCCGGTGAAAGATACAAAATAATACCTACTGAAATAAAGAACTATGTAAGGGGCATGTACGGTAAACCTGCCTCTCCAATAAGCGATGAAATAAAGAAACTAATAATAGGAGATGAAGAGGTAATAACAGTGCGTCCTGCTGATCTTTTAAGGGACGGATATGAACTATACAGGGAAGAAATAGGGCATTTAGCCCAATCAGAACAGGATGTATTATCTTATGCTCTTTTCCCTCAAGTTGCAAAAGAATTTTTGGAAAAAAGACATGAAAGAGCCGCAATACATTAAAGGAGACTTAGGTCTCCTTTATTCTGCTGCTTTGAAATTGTATACTGGCTTAATAATTTTTAAAACTTCTGCCGTTTCCCCTATATTGCTGATTATTTCTTCCATCGGCTTGTAGGCCATAGGAGCTTCATCCAAGGTGGATAAATTGACAGAGGTGGTATAAATACCCTCCATGGAATCCCTATAATCCTCAATGGATATAGATTTCTTTGCCTGCTTTCTGCTCATTATTCTTCCTGCTCCATGAGGTGCTGAATAATTCCAGTCTTCATTACCTTTTCCTATACATATAAGACTTCCGTCCCGCATATTTATTGGTATTATTATTTTTTCTCCCTTATAGGCGGATATACTTCCCTTTCTTATTATATTGTCCTTGAAATTTATATAGTTATGGACAGTTTCGAAACTATTGTAATCTTCAATACTTGTGCCAAATATTTCACCCAAAATTATATTTGCCATTACCCTTCTGTTTAAACTAGCATATTCCTGACATATTTTCATATCGTGTAAGTATCTGTCCTTCCACTACCCTTCAAGAAAGCAAAGGGAAGAAGGATAGGATTTACCCTTTTGCAGTTCAACAGCTACCTTCTGGTAATACAGTGCAACCTGTTTTCCTAAATTTCTGCTTCCTGAATGTATAACCAGGTAATAGTTTCCTTCGCTGTCCTGATTAACCTCGATGAAATGGTTGCCGCCCCCTAAGGTTCCTATGCTTCTTTTAATTCTGTCAATATTTTTTAGTTTTCCATAGCAATGTAAATTTTCAAGTTTTTCAAAATTGTAAACTTTCTTCTTATGTATCTCCCTTCCTGCAGGAATATATTTATTAATTACTTTATCAAGCTTTCCAAGGTCTACATATGTTTTTTTAAGTTCTACTACCTGAATTCCACAACCTATGTCCACTCCCACAATGTTAGGAACAACCTTATCTCCTAAGTTTGCGGTAAACCCAATTACACAGCCTACACCTGCATGAGTATCCGGCATAATACGGATTTTTTTACCCTCTGAATAGTCCTGATTACAAAAATTAATTATTTGAGCCTTCGTCTCCTCATCAATATTATATGCAAACACCTTTGCCCTACTATACTTTCCCGTCAATTCAATCATATAATCCCCCCTACTGTACCTGAGTCATAGATTTTTCAGTTGGTTTTGCATCAATACTCCAACTACTTGAGCAAATCTGTCAGGATTATGAATGCGGGCAAAACTATGTCCGTATATTTTCTTGGCTGTAGTGATATCTTCATCTTCTCCAGTAAAAACACAAAGAATCGAATTTCCTTTTTGAATTCCTTTTTTTACTTCCTTGGCTGTATCTATAATTCCAATAGCACCAGCATACTTAGTTTGTTCCTGCTTTATACCTGTATCTGGAGTGCACTGGGCATCGTTGGGCTTGCAGTCTGAAAGGATAACAAGAATTTTATTGTCGTAGTCAGTGTCTTCCATCAGGTGCAAGGAAGTTCGTATAGCTAATCCATCCCGATTACAACCAGTAGTTTTATAATTGAAAATTTCCATATTTTTATCCACTTCTTCGTAATCCCTGTAAAGAGTAATTACCGTGAAGTTTCTTAAACTACTGAAAGAATATACTCTTACCGGTATTCCGCACCGGGTGAAACTTTCTGCAATAATATATCCCTGGGCTGCAATTATTTCCTGCCTTTCCTGCTGGGAAGCTGATGCATCTAAGAGAATATCCACTGAAATATTTCCTTTATCGTTATTAAATAATCTGTTGAAAATTTCGTTATCATTTATATAAACATTTCTCCAAACAGTCTCTATATTTAATCTCCCAAAATTGGATTTTACCCAATAGGGTTCAAAATAAGCTAACATAGTGTTTCTGATTCTATTTGTAAGCTTTAAAATACTGTTTTGATAACTTATATAGTTTTCCTTAAAGTGATTTAAATTTCTTTCCCGTTGTTTAAGGGATGCATTATTATAGTATACTGCATTTACATCATTTTCAAATTCCTTGTCAAATTCACCTCGGGTAAAATGCAGATAACAGTTTTTATGGTTATCTTTGCAGAGAATTCCTTCCAGAACAAGGGTTTTGTCTCGAGAAAAAATAGAAGAGCCATAATATTTACGTATATATAGTCTTTCAGAGTCACCTTTATTTAATAGAGAAACTTTCTTAAGGGGTTTCTTGATTTTTTCATTTTCCCTTTCTAAATAAACATCCCTGGCTGTCTCTGCAGAATCTAAGTAAAGAGTCTTCATAGCAGTCATTTCATCATCACTTAGTTTTTTTTCCCAGTATTCAACCTGTTTTTGATGATGTTTTTGACTTGTATCTTTACTTTCCTTAACTTCATTTCTTTCATATTGCCCATAATTAAAACGGAAATATTTCTTAAGAATTCCTTCCATTATGTTTATGATCTCTTCAGTATTTAAGGAAGAATCAAATTCTAAATCATTTAAAATATTAAGAAGATTGCCTGTAACTTCTGGATCAATTCCCAAAGCTCTTTTAAAGTGAGCCTTTCTTAATTCTTCCAATAAACTGTTTTCAAAGGCTTCAATTTCTCCTCTTAAAACTTTTTCACCGTAATTTCGCCGAAGATTGTACAATACAGGTCTTTCCTCTTTTCCCTTGTTAAATATACAGTTCTCCAAACCTAACCAAAATAGTTTTTCGTAAAATTCATGGTCCCTGTCTATTTTAAGATAATTGAAAAATTTTTCAAGCAGTGCATAGTCATAAAATCTATGAGCAGCTCCAATAATGTAGTTCCAATAAAGATCAACTTCACCATTTTCGTCAAAGACCTTAAATTCAGGGTCTAAGGAATAGTCATTGGAAGCATTCCAAATAATATTAAGCGCTCTTTTGTTTCCTTCCCTTATCCTATTCATATTAATCCTTGAAAATTTCGCTCCTCTCTAAATTGTCGGGTATTCTTAAACGTATAACGTCTTCCACAAGAGTACGCTCAAAATCATCAAAGGATTTATTTGTAATACCCATACTTAAAGCTTTATCACCAGTCAATCCTTTGTTCATCAGGTGAATGGAAGCCAAAAGCCCTCTTAGGTCAACAGATTTAGTTGAAATTTCAGAATTTTCACTCTTCAATTGCAAATCCTTAAAAAGCCCCGCAAACTGTTCCACATATTCTTCTTTTAAATTTGGAAATTCCTTTAACAGGAGTTTCTTTAAGTTTTCTGTAGTAATATTAGGCATATTGATTACCATAAACCTAGAAGTCAATGCTTCGTTTAATTCCCTGGTGCCTGCATAGCCGTAATTCATGGTTCCAATAAAGCGACTTGCTTCATCTATAGTAATTTTATCGTATCCTGGTACATCAATTATTCTTCTGTAGTCCAAAGTTGCATGAAGTACTGCCACGGCATCGTTTTTTGCCATATTAATTTCATCTAAAACTCCAAAACCGCCCCATTTGGCACACTGGTAGATAGGCCCTTCCCGGAACACCACCTGGCCATTTTCAAAGGTATCCGTCCCAATTAAAGAGGTGGAATCTGTATTTACATGAAATGAAATATCCCACTTAGGCCTGCCAAATACCGCCGCCAAATTTTCCGCAAGGACATTTTTTCCTGTAGCTTTCGAACCTACAAGGAGGAGATTTTCCCCGCAAAGTAAAGCTGTAATAGCTTGTTCCCACACTTCCTTGCCGTAGTAGTTATACTTGGGAACGGGTATTCTGTATTCATATATTGGTTCTAATTTGTAATAATTTCTAAAACTTATAATATCGCTAATAAGACTGTCCTTTATTCCTTCTCCTCTTAAAAAATCCAGCATTTTTCTCCTCCATAATTTAGTTAAATAATATATCCATTACCTGTCTTATGTTGTTTACCGGAATTATGTCAATATTTTTTATTTCTTTGGAAGCTTCAATATTTGCTTCTCCTATAAGTGCTCTTTCAAATCCCATTTTCTGTGCTTCCAAAAGTCTTTTTTCTATTGAATTAACGCCCCTTATTTCTCCCGTAAGACCTACTTCACCTATTAGTATTGTTTTAAAATCTACTGGAATTTCCTTAAAGCTTGAAGCAAGGGCACAAAGTATTGCCAAATCACAAGCTGGCTCCTTTACTTGAAGTCCCCCTGTTACATTAATAAATGTATCCGTACTTTGAATTGACAAACCTGCTTTCTTTTCCAAGACTGCAATAAGCATTGCAGCTCTGTTTTTATCTATACCAGTAGTTACCCTGCTGGCAAATCCTGCTGGTGAATATGTGACTAATGCTTGTATTTCTATAAGTACTGGTCTTGTGCCTTCCATAGCTGCCGTAACTACTGTGCCGTAGGCGTCTACAGGCCTTCCTTTTAAAAACACTTCCGAAGGATTTTCAACTTCAATTAATCCTCTGTCCCGCATTTCAAAGATACCTATTTCATTAGTGGAGCCAAAACGATTTTTTACTCCCCGCAATATTCTGTAGGAAAAATGTCTCTCTCCTTCAAAATACAGCACCGTATCCACCATGTGCTCCAATACCTTAGGCCCTGCGATGGCTCCCGACTTAGTCACATGTCCAACTATGAAAGATGCCATATTTCTCACCTTGGTCATTCTCATTACCATGGATGTAACTTCCCTTACCTGGCTGACACTTCCTGGAGCAGAGGCAATATCAGGAGAATAAATCGTTTGTATGGAATCAAGTATGAGTAAGTCTGGTTCTTCCTTATCCACTAATTCCTGGATAATATCTATGTTGGTTTCTGCCAAGACGTATAGTTCTCCCTGACCTACTCCCAATCTGTCCGCCCTTATTTTTATCTGCTCAAGCGACTCCTCTCCGGAAACATAGAGAACTTTCAAGTTTTTGGATACATGGTCTGCAACTTGCAATAAAAGGGTTGATTTACCTATGCCTGGATCTCCTCCTACAAGTATAAGGGAACTTTTAATAATTCCTCCACCCAAAACTCTGTCCATTTCCTTGTTTCCTGTTGAAATTCTTTCTTTCCTGCTAGCGGTGATATTTTGTATTTTTTCAACTCTTCCCTTGCCGGTGCCTTTTTGGCTTCTCTTACTTACCTTCTCTTCAAATTCTTCTACAAAAGAGTTCCATTCACCGCAGGAAGGACATTTACCAAGCCATTTTACCGTTTCATAACCGCATTCTTGACAAACAAATTTAGATTTTATCTTAGCCATGACCTACCTCCATTTATTAACAACTATATAATAGGAGAAGATACGATGTCAATAAAAAGATGACCTACCCCATTTTTTCGACCGAAGGGAGAGAAAAATGGTTGGTAGGTCATTCGCAACGAAATCCCAATTTATGCGACCGTAGGGAGCAAATAAATTGGTGATTGAGACTGCGAGATGACCTTTATGATTAACCCGATTCCTCTAACTCCAATGAAAATTAAAGAGGCAGGATTTTCCTTTAATATTTGTTTAGTATAATTAAACTCAAGATAAAATTATATAAAAATTTATTAAATTTATTGTTGACAGGGCTATATCCAGTGGGTATAATAATAGCTGTTTGAAAGTTTAGTAACTGTAAACTTTAAGTTTAATAATAAATGTGAGGAAAATATGACTATTGGAGAAAATTTGAAAAGAATAAGAGTGGCTAATTCTCTAACTCAACAAGAATTAGCAGATAGATGCGAATTGACGAAGGGCTATATTTCACAGTTGGAAAGAGACTTAACTTCTCCTTCCATAGCAACCCTTACAGACATACTTGAATGTTTAGGCACAGATTTAGCCAGCTTTTTTAATGATGCTGTAGATACTAAGGTTGTGTTTAAGCAGGAAGATGTATTTGTAAAAGAATCAGAGGACAATTATATAATAAACTGGATAGTTCCCAATGCTCAAAAATACAAAATGGAACCTATTATGATAGAGCTGGGAAGCCATAGTAAAACCAAAGTAGATGAACCCCATGATGGTGAAGAATTCGGATACGTGCTAAGCGGTTCCATCCGTCTTTACTATGGAAATCAAGTTTATAAAGTTAAAAAAGGAGAGTCTTTTTATATAAAGGCAAATAAAACCCACTATATTGAAAATACAGGAAAAAGCACAGCAAGAGTACTGTGGGTAAGTACTCCCCCAAATTTTTAAACAGGAGAAGGATATGGACAACGCAATTATACAATTAAATAATATAACAAAAAAATTTGACGGCGAAATAGTTCTTGACGACATTACTTTATCCGTTAAGGAAAATGAATTTGTTACCTTGCTTGGACCTAGCGGATGCGGCAAAACCACAACATTAAGGATTATTGGTGGATTCGAAAGCCCTGATGAAGGTGAAGTATATTTTGACGGTAAATTAATTAATGACGTGCCACCTTTTAAGAGACAGCTTAATACTGTTTTTCAAAAATATGCTCTCTTCCCTCATTTAAATGTATTTGAAAATATTGCCTTCGGCCTTCGAATTAAGAAAATGGACGAACACACCATTACCAAAAAAGTTGAAAAAATGCTGGAACTTTTTAATCTAAAAAATTACGGCAAGAGAAGAATAAACCAGCTAAGCGGAGGGCAGCAGCAGCGTATTGCCATTGCAAGAGCCTTAGTTAATGAACCGAAAGTTCTGTTATTGGATGAACCTTTGGGGGCTTTGGATTTGAAATTAAGAAAGGAAATGCAACATGAGTTAAAAGAAATGCAGCAGCAGTTGGGCATTACTTTTATCTATGTAACTCATGACCAGGAAGAAGCCCTTACTATGTCTGATACCATTGTTGTAATGAACGATGGTATAATTCAGCAAATGGGAACTCCCATTGATATTTACAATGAGCCAGAAAATGCTTTTGTGGCAGATTTTATAGGAGAAAGTAATATTTTAGACGGAATAATGCACGATGATTACTTAGTGGAATTCTTAGGCAAGAAATTTAAATGTGTTGATTATGGTTTTGGAAGAGGCGAAGAAGTTGATGTGGTAATTCGTCCAGAAGATTTGGACCTTACTCCTCCGGGAGAAGGAAAATTGATAGGTGTGGTAAAATCGGTTATTTTTAAAGGGGTTCATTATGAAATGGACATTGAAGCTAATGGTTTTGAATTTTTGGTCCATTCAACAGATATGGCTCCTGTAGGTGCCACTGTAGGTTTAACTTTTACTCCTGACGATATTCATATTATGGAAAAGGGGGAGTAGCTATGAAAGACCGTACCAAGTATTTTGCTTACCCTTACGTACTATGGATGATAATTTTTATTGCATTGCCGTCATTTTTAGTGCTTTTATACAGTATTACCACCAAGGAATCCAACGGCCTTACAACTATTCAGTTTACATTGGAGAATTACAAGAAATTCTTTGATCCCCTATATCTGAATATTTTGTGGGATTCAATATATTTAGCGGCAATTTCAACGGTAATATGTTTGTTGATAGGTTATCCTGCGGCATTTATAATTTCTAATACCAATTTATCTAAGAGGAATACCCTGCTGTTTCTCTGTATAATGCCTATGTGGATGAATATGCTTTTAAGAACCTATGCCTGGATGACCATATTGGGAAATAACGGAATACTTAATAACTTGTTCAGTTTAATAGGTCTTCCTAAATTAAATATGCTTTATACGAAGGGGGCTACCATAATGGGTATGGTTTACAACTTCCTACCCTTTATGATACTCCCTATTTATACTGCCTTAAGCAAAATGGATAAAGCCCTTTTAGAAGCTGCCGACGACTTAGGTGCAGATAAAAAAACAGTTTTTATTAAGGTTATACTTCCTCTAAGCATGCCCGGTGTAATTTCAGGCATTATAATGGTTTTCATGCCTGCCGTAAGCACTTTTATCATTCCTCAGCTGTTGGGAGGAAATAAAAATATGATGATAGGAAACTTAGTGGAAAAACTGTTCATTTTAAATGGAGATTGGAATTTCGGCTCTGCAATTTCTATAGTAATGATGGTAATAATATTAATTTCTATGTCAATAATGAATAAATTTGATGTGGATAAGGAAGGAGGGGCAAGATTATGGTGAAAAAATATTTATCTAAAATATATATGGGTATAATATTTATATTCCTATATGCCCCTATTGTTGTTTTAGCTGTTTTCTCTTTTAATGAATCTAAATCCAGAGGTCACTGGACAGGATTTACACTGAAATGGTACGTGGATCTTTTTCATGACCGGGATATAAGATTAGCCTTTTATTACACTATATCTATTGCTATAATTTCTGCAATTATATCTACAATTATAGGTACAATTGCGGCAATAGGAATAAACAGCATGAAGGGAAAAGCTAAATCCTTAATATTAAATGTAAATTATCTTCCTGTTGTTAATCCTGATATTGTTACAGGAATTTCACTGATGATTTTATATATAGCATTTAATATGGATTTCGGATTTAATACTATGCTCATATCCCATATAGTGTTTAACATTCCCTATGTAATATTGTGCATACTTCCGAAATTAAAGCAGTTGGATGTTCACATGACAGAAGCTGCCATGGATTTAGGTGCAACCCCCATGTATGCACTTAGAAAAGTCATAATACCGGAAATAAAACCAGGTATTGTAACGGGATTTTTAATGGCCTTTACCCTATCCATTGATGATTTTATAATTAGTTATTTTACCAAGGGAGAAGGGGTAACGAATTTATCCATAGTAATTTATTCTATGGCAAGAAGGGGTGTTCGCCCGACCATAAATGCTTTATCCACAATAATGCTCAGTGTAGTGTTAATTCTTATGATATTAATTAACAAAAGAACTAACGGAATGGAAAAAGCCAAAAAATTAAAAGAAAAGAGGTAAGATGGTGAAAAAAATATTTTTAATTGTAATGGTTTTATTAATGCTTTTTACAGTAGCAGGATGTGGTTCTACAGAAAAAGAAGTATTGAGCATATTAAACTATGATATTTATATTGACAGAGACCTTTTGAAAGAGTTTGAAAAAGAAAACAATGTAAAAATTAAGTATGACACTTATTCTACTCCTGAGGAAATGTATATAAAGGCAAAAGCCGGTGCAACAAGTTATGATTTGATTATTTCCAGCGAATATATGATTGAGCGAATGATTAACGAAGGAATGGTGAATAAATTAAATTTTGACAACATACCTAATTATAAGTATATAGACGAAGATTTCAAAAACCATCCCTACGATCCTAATAATGAATACTCCGTACCTTATTTCTGGGGAACCTTAGGAATACTGTATAACAAAAATACTGTAGATGCATCATCAGAAAGCTGGGCAATGCTTTGGGACGAAAATCATTCTCAAAGAATTATTATGATGGATTCACAGAGAGATTCCTTTGCAGCAGCTCTTAAGCTGTTAGGTTATTCCTTGAACACGGTAAATGAAAAAGAATTAGATGAAGCAAAAGAATTATTGCTTCAGCAAAAGCCCTTGGTTATGGCTTACATTACCGACGGTGCCCCTGATATTATGGTAAACGAGGAAGCAGATATGGCATTGGTATGGTCTGGAGAAGCAGTATCCGCAATGGCTGAAAATGAGAACTTAGGTTTCGTTATTCCCAAGGAAGGCAGTAATATTTGGATTGATGCAATGTTTATTCCTTCCACATCAAAAAATCAGCCCTTAGCTGAAAAATTCATTAACTTCCTCTGCTCCATAGAAGCAACATTAAGAAATATTAATGAAGTATGGTATTCAACAGTTCATACAGAAGCTAAGAAACAAGTGGATGAAGAATTGTTAAACAATCCTGCTTTCAATATTCCTGATGAAGATATTGAAAAAATGGAAATGTTCAGAGATCCAAAAGAGTTTATAGATTTGTATACAGAGAGATGGACTGAAATAGCTGCACAGTAATATAAGGGGGACCTCCTTCCTTTAAGATAAGAACGAGGGTCCCCTTTTATTTATTGCTCATTATTTGCTTGAGCTTCTTTAATTCTTATTAAATGTTTTGTAGCAGAAATTGTTATTATTATTAAGGATGCCAAAATTAAGAATGACATATGTATTCCTCCTTTATGATATTATAATATGTAAAGCTTGTGGTTTTCTTAAATCCTGAACAGTAGCGAAGGATCTCAAAGGAGATCTTTCACTGCTCAGGTAGCCTAGGACAGAACTTCGCAATACTTGCAGCCATTACAAGTTTCAACCTTACCTTCAAATATTCTTCTTATAATATCTGCCGTATTGTAGGCTTCTTTATTTTTCTTATCTATTTTAGAATCATGAAGAATTATCTTTTTAGGTGACACACTTAACAAAATATTTATTACAGTTTCATCGTAGGTGGACTTATCCATCAGTTCCGCAGAAAATTCCACATTGTTCAAATACTTAAGCTTTTGCATATTTTTATCATAAACCTGAACCTTATTGTTATTAAACATTACATTCACAATATCATAATGATTTTCTTCCGACTCAGCTATTAATTTTATTATACTAATAAAATCCATGTATTCCTTTTTCATTAAATATGAGTCTATACACCGTTCCACCACCTGGGCTACATAAAGTTTTATAAATTTAAGTCTGAAGTTAATAAAACCGTTTAAATTTATTGTGTTAGATTGTTCTAAGACTTCTTTAAACTTATTTTTAAAAATTAATTGAATTTTTATATCATTTTCTATTTCTTCCTCTATGTCAGATATTATTCCTTTTACTTCTTCTTCATCGAAGTAGAAATAATTTTCCTTCAGACAGTTTATTCCCTCAGACTTTGTATATTCCACCAGTAACTTGGAAATTTTGCCTATTATTTTTTCAATGTACTCTCTTTTTTTTAGTTTGTTGTCCGTAAAATATCTTATTCTTATATTCCCTTCATCCGTAGACGATAATTCTATGTTAATTTTACTTTCATCTATATTGGTTAGTATTCTTATATTATTATAAATTGCACTATTTGCATTTTCATTAAACTCTAATGATAAAAGCTCCACTTAGTCACTCCTCTCGGTCAGGGAGGTTATATTATTGGGATCAGCGTTCCTAAATCTGTTATTTGCCCACTTGAAGCTTCCTTATAAATATATCCTGATGACTGTATAAATTTCTTTAATGATAGAGAAATATTTTTATCAAAAATTTTACCTGTTGATAAAAATATTTTTTCATTAATTAAACCTGTGCAGCCTCCAATAAATCCATAATTATAGCCCTTTAAATATACGACCTCCGGATTTATATACATACAGTCTATATTATGAGTTTTCAATTTTTCATGTATCAAGAAATCTGATGTCAAAGCCCTATTTTCACTGATTGGGGTTAAGGAGCACTTTGTATAGCCTTGATTTACATGAATGAATTCGATGCCCGCTTCTTCCAAATAATATTTTAAAACCTGGTCTGTATGCTGAATATTATGCACAGCATATCTCCCTATTCTTGCTACATTATATGCTATATCCTCAGGATAGTTTCTGCTTAGAGTTTTTCCACCTTTAATAACTTTTATTCCTTTGCCAGCAAATACATTTCTGTAATAATCATATACATTTGGAGCAACTATAAGGGTTTCATAATCAACAGGATGGATAACCATGTCGGGATGACCATCTACAGGCTCTTGTAAATCAGTGCATTTAATAGTTTTTATAGGCTGTATTTTTAATTTTTTTAAACAATTTAAAATTTCCTCGCCGGCTCTATAATCAATAATAACAAAGCGAGGTAATTTATATGGAATATATGGATTCATATTATTATCTCCAATTAATATAACTTAATTAAATAACTAAATTTCAACTATTTCTTTTATTTGAAATTATATCAAATTTACTATTAGTATTCTACAAAAAAGATTCTTCCTGGTCTCTCTGCCAGCGAAGAATCTCATTTTTATTAGCCACCTGCCAAGAGGTGTATAATCTCTACATTATCTCCCTTATTAACTACCGTTGTTGCGTAGTCTTCCTTTTCTATAAGTTTTCCATTAACTTTTACGATTATTTTTGGGAAAGTGAATCTTTTTATCTCCATTATCTTCTCTATAGTCAATCCTTCTTCCCAGGGAAAATCTCTGTTATTAAGCTTAATTATTTGTACCACCTCCAAATGCAGTAGTTGTTATTGCAAATCTTTTACAACTTCTATAAGCTCTGGTAAATCCATGCCTAATTCTTTTAAATATTCAATAGTTGGAACTCCATTTGAATTCCATCCTCTTCTCTTATATACTGCATCCATTAGTTTTTCATATTGGTCTTCTCTGTATTCTCTTAAAACTTTTATTTTTTCTTCAGTGGTTTTTCCTTCCGGGTTGTAACCTATTTCCTTTAATTGATTGTCGTATCTTTCCTGTCTTGATTCATATTCTTCCTTGGTTACTGGACCCATGGAACGGTAGGGGGCTTTGTCGTTCTTTCTTAAGCCTTTACCCATCCTTATATTGAATATTTTCTGGAAGTTGTACACTCTTTCTGATTCTCTTATCATATCTTCGGTACTTAATCTTTTACCTGTTACCCCATATACTACATCCAAGTAATTTTGAACGTGTTCGGGAACTTTGGCAGGTTCATCAGTATATTTATTGTCAGCAGGAACTATATCATTCCAAGGAAGTTTACAGAATCCATAAAGTCCAAACCAGGTTCTGAACATGGGGAAATAGTGTAAAGCTTCCGCCTTGTCTTCAAAAGTTGGCAGTTGATTATTTACCATATCCATAAATATTAGCCATGCTTCATCGTGTTGGGGTCCTTTATTGGTAAATCCGTATCCCCCCTGCTGAGCCAAAGATTCCTTAGATACATATTCGGAGTATTCCAATCCCTTTTGCTCCATTCCTATATCGAACAAGAAATCTGGGTCGGCACCGTATTTCTCCACAAATAATTTTTTCATCCTGTGAACACCTTGCCCTACCACTGTGCCAAAACCTTCGCCCCTTGACATTTGGTGAAGAAGTTCTACCGCTGTTTCAAAGTTGCCAAATTTTAACTCCAATCCTCCCGTAATTTCCTTGTTAATAATACCTCTTTCATAGCATTCCATTGCAAAAGCAGTGGCCGTACCAAAGGAAATAGTATCTATACCATAAGTATCACAGTAAAAATTTAATTCCAATATTGCTTCCGGATCAAAAATACCGCAATTAGAACCTAAGCCGGCAGCATTTTCATATTCAGGACCGTCTACAGTAACTCTTTGTCCTTTGTAAGGACCTGTTTTTAACTTGAAACAATCTGCAGCCTTGGCACAGGACATGGAACATCCGTACCAACATCCGTCCTGAACTCCCTGAGTAATATATTTTTCAATAAATACAGTGGATTTTATTTTTTCTGTGTCTGGATGGCTTCCATATTGGAAATTCATTACAGGCAATAAATCATATTCATCCATTACTTCAATAATATTTGCCGTTCCTATTTTACGCATATTATTCTGTAAATGATCCAAGTCGTGAATTTCTCTATGGTACTTAATACCTGTTTTATTTATTACAGCCTGGTCGTAGGCATTGTTTAAATCACCTTTTACATTGCTAAATTTCACTACCAAGGCCTTAATTTTTTTGTTTCGGAATACTGTTCCTATTCCTCCTCTTCCAGCTTGTTTAAGCCTTGTTACTTTTCTCCTGGGATCGTAAAAGGAGAAATTTAAAAGACCCATACGAGTATGTTCAGCACCTGATCCTGCCGTTACAACGGAAACATTCCTTTTATCATCTTCATTATCAGCATACATTTCTGTAAGCTGCTCTCCCAAAATATGGCCATCCACAGCTTCATAAGGGGCTTCTTCAATAGTTACCAGGCCCTTATTTCCATCTATGACTACAATTACATCTTTTTCAGCTTTACCCTGTATTTCAAGGGCATCCCAACCTGAAAATTTAAGTAGTGGTCCGAAAAATCCACCCACATTTGAATCAATAGGAATGTCCGTTAAAGGTGAAAGGCTGCAAACTAATGATTTTCCTGCTCCTGCGTATTGTGTTATACCACAGGCAGGACCTCCTGCAATAACTATTTCATTTTCCGGATCATCCCACTTTGTGGAAGGAGTTGTAGCATTCCACAGATACCATAAACCGAAACCTTTTCCACCTACAAATTTCTCCTTCATCATTGGAGTTACAGCTTTTGATGCAATTGTATTATCTGAAATATTTACATATAAAGTTCTATTAGTATAGCCTCTTTCTATGGTTCCAAGCTCATACTTGTATTCTGCCAACAGCTTATGGCCTTCTTTAATTCTTTTAATATCCATTATAACCTCCTACCTATTAAATACTTGGTCCAAATTCATTTCCTTAGCTTCATCATCGCTTCTTTCGGCAATATAAATTGCTCCCGTAGGGCATTCCTTTGCACATAAACCGCAGGCTATACATTTAAAGGGTTCTATATAATCATCATGTTGTCTCATGGATAATTGCGGACAGAATCCTACACACATGAAACAGCCTACACAAATTTTTTTGTTAATACGCACTATCCCTTGCTTGTCCCTTTTAATAGCTATAACAGGACATATGTCTATACATTCTCCGCACTGATTACAAACATTAATTTCTGGCTTACCATCTTTTTTTACCACAATGCATGACTTCTCATAATTGTCTTCTTTATAATATGTCTTCGAACATATACTTTCACAGGTTCCACACTGAATACACTTACTGTCGTCTTTAGCCAAATACTTCATATGTACCTCCCACTCTATGGTATACTCTTATATATTATAGTAACAATTTTAATTATTTTCAACTTCTTATAGTTATATAAATTCATTATTAATTTCTAATAGTAAAAAACTTAAGCACCTCCTAAGGAAGTGTTTAAGTTTTCTATTCTTCAATATACTTCAGAATGTTTTTCAGTTTATCTCCTTCAAAAATATATTTTTTATTGCAGAAGTGACACACGGTTTCTATTTTTCCGTCTTCTTCAATTATTTCTTTAAGTTCCTGCTTGCCTAAAGAAATTAATCCTCCCTCCATCCTTTCCTCTGAACAGTCACAATTAAAAGCCACAGGTATTTTATCTAAAATTTCTATTTCAAATTCTGAAAATATTTCCTTGGCTATTTCTTCTACATCCTTATCGTTATCAAAATAATCTGATACTGATTTTAAATTGTTAAGAGTATTTTCTAATTTTTCAAGATCCTCTTCTTCAATAAAAGGAAGGGTCTGTACTATAAAACCACCGGCTGATTTAATACTGTAATCCCTGTCTACCAAGACTCCAAGGGCTACAGCAGTATTTTGCTGCTCCGAAAGATAGTAGTAATAGGCTAAATCTTCCCCTATTTCTCCTGTAACCAAGTCAGTGCTTCCCACATAGGGCTCTCTCAGACCTATATCCATAATAACTGTCACCTTACCATTAGTACCTACGGCTGCCCCTACGTTTAACTTGCCCTTCTCCGTTAATGGCAAATCTACACTAGGATTGCTTACATAACCTTTAACATTTCCAGAATTATCTGAAACCACTAAAATTGTGCCTAAAGGTCCCCCACCGTTTATATTGATTGTTAACCTGTCTTTTTCGTTTTTCATCATATATCCCATCATAAGTCCTGCCGTAAGGGTTCTTCCTAAGGCAGCAGAAGCAGTAGGCGTCGTATTATGGTAGAGTCTTGCCTCATCCACTGTATTGGTGGATTTAACCATAAACAGCCTAAAACTCTGTTTTTTATCTATTGCTCTTATCATGTAATCCATTAGTAGTCCCTTCTTTCTTAAGATTTACTTGCAGAAAAAACAGCTCTTAAAGATGTATTGGAATACTTTCTGTCACTGTAGTCATCGAATATTTCAATATTTTCAAACCCAGTATTCTTCAAGATTTCCGTGATTTTTTCCACAGTATGTATATATTGAATTTGTTCTTCTGTTATTCTACGGTATTTGTTTAATGTATCCTTTATAAAGAAATTTATTTCCATATTTACAGTATTATTGTTAAGTTCATTTTCCCAAACGTAAAAAATATCTCCCTCATCATAAACATAGGTGTCAGAAAAATAATTTTCATATTTATACTTGGTACTCATATCAAAAATAAATATGGAATCCTTACTTAAGTGTTGGTACACCTTATTAAAAAAAGAATTTACTTCTTCGGTATTTAAATAATTAATTCCGTCGCAACAACAAATTGCACCTTCGAATCTATCATCTATTTGAAAATTAACCATGTCCAACTTTAAAAATCGTACCATGGGACTCCTTTTAAGTTTTTCGTAAGCCCTCATGAGCATGTCCTCAGATAAATCAAAGGCAGTTATTTTATAGTCTTTATCAGCTAAAATCTTGGTAATGCTGCCTGTTCCACAGGCAGCCTCCAAGATTTTTCTTCTATTTTTCAACTTACCAATAATAAAGTCTGTCCATTTTTCATAGTCTATATCCATAAGCAAATCATAGATTTGAGAGAATTCTTTATAACTGCTTCCCATTAGTATTCTTCCTTTTCTTTTTCTTGGCTGTCATTAATCCTCCTATCCTGCCTGTTTCTTTTGCAGTCAGTCCTCCCCAGCCAAGTTTTTCTACTTTGTCCATTAGACCTAATTCTTTTGCAATTTCCATCTTCATAATATCATTAGGTGACAGTTCTTCTTTTTTCTTTTTAGCCATAATTTCCTCCTGTAAAGAATATTATGGTTAAATATATTTAAATTATTCCCCTTTGTTTTTTTTAATCCTAATCAACATCTTTATTTCCCTTAATTCCATAAGAATTTTGTTAAGAGTAAATTGGATGCTGATTAATATTATAAAAAACATTACTACAATTACTATTCTAATATCTATCATTATTTCTCCTACTGAAAAGACTTTAATTTTTCTAATAATATCATATGAAACCAATCATTTCAATAGAAAATCAAACTGTCATCTATTAGTTAATCTAACTAAATTAAAAAACAATCTTACTAAGTAAGATTGCCTGACAAGTGCGGATAACAGGATTTGAACCTGCACGAGTTGCCCCACACGGACCTGAACCGTGCGCGTCTGCCAATTCCGCCATATCCGCGATATCACGGAATTATGTTATCACAAAATAATAATTTTCGCAAGAATTTTGTATTTAAAATATATCTTGGCTTAAAAAAATATCCTTTAAAAGTAGTAAAATTCTTATTGAAAGTTATTATACTTTAGATTACATTGTCAAAGTATAAGCCAATACACTATATATTTAAAATTTTATAGATTTTATCCATATTTAGAGATTTTCTGAAAGTATCAGCTAAAATAGTGTATTGCCTTTCCTTATACATTTTTCTCTCTATTTTTTCTTTTTCACTGTAAGAAATCTTCTTATCAGCTTCAAACAAGCTATCTTCTTCATCAATATCTACATCTAAGTAGGGAACAACCCCCAAGACATCCACCTTTGTTATTTCTTCAAGCATCTTAAGTCCCGGTAGAAGCAGGTCCACCTCTCCTCTGAACTTATTAATTATAAATCCCTTCACCCTTTGTCTTTCATCCTCAGTAAAGAGAAGCATGGTCCCTGCTAAAGAAGCAAATACCCCTCCCCTGTCAATATCTCCAACAATTATTACAGGAGCATCCACAAGTTCAGCCAATCCCATGTTAACAATATCATTTTCTCTTAAATTTATTTCAACAGGACTTCCTGCACCTTCAATAACTATAATATCGTATTCTCGTGCTAATGAATTATATGCCTTCATAATATGAGGAATCATTTCATTTCTATAGTCCTTATAGTTAGTTCCCTTGATTTCTTTATAAACCTTACCGTTTAATATAATTTGGGCCCCATTCTCTGAAGGTTTCAACAAAATTGGATTCATTCTTATATCTGGTTCAATTCCCGCCGCTTCTGCCTGTATTGCCTGGGCAATACCCATTTCCAAGCCTTCGGGGGTTATATATGAATTTAAAGTCATATTCTGAGATTTGAAAGGAGCTACCTTGTAGCCGTCCTCCTTAATAATTCTGCAAAGGGCGGTGCTAGTTAAGCTCTTTCCAGCATTAGATGTAGTTCCCTGAACCATAATAACTTTAGCCATATCTTCACTCCTCGTATAATATGTTTAGAACTACTTTTTAAGTGTTCTAAACATTAATTTATTTTTAGCAAATGCAATAACTAATTGAACTAATTTATGGCTATCGATTCTGTTGATCTAACTTGTGTACTGCTAAAATTGAACC
>DURT01000092.1 GCA_012843025.1 Tissierellia bacterium
AGTTGCAGAGTTTCAAGGAGTTGAAGTATTAAATATAAATGAGTTGGCAAATGCCGTAAAACCTGTTGTTCTTCCTGGTGAAGAAATGACTGTTATGATAGTTAAGGATGGAAAGGAATCTGGTCAAGGATTAGCCTACTTAGATGACGGTACAATGATAGTTGTTGAAGGAGGCAAAAAATGCATAGGTGATACAGTAACAGTAACTGTTACCAGTGTTTTACAAACTGCAGCAGGAAGAATGATTTTTGCTAAAATGAAAAATGCTATAAATAAAGCGGTTTAATAATTAACATATAAAGCTCTGAAGATATCTTCGGAGCTTTTAATATTTTTTGTAGTTAGGGATAAAATATACAATATTGGACTTAGGGAGGAGATAAATGATTATTGTTGCCATAAGAGCTGTTATACTATATATAATTTTGCTTATTGCAATGCGTATAATGGGGAAGGGGGATCTTGGAGAACTTCAGCCATTTGATTTAGTTGTATCACTTATGTTGGCAGAGCTGGCAGTTATGCCTATGGAAGATTTGGATGCTCCTTTACTTAATGGATTTATGGCTACAGCCGTAATAATGTTCCTCCAGTGTCTTTTATCATATGTTTCCCTAAAAAGTAATTCAATCAGAAAAATAATAAACGGTACGCCTACAATAATTTTCGATCATGGAAAGTTTAACATTAAAGATATGAATAGACTGAGAGTAGATATGAGTGATATACTAAGTCAAATACGCCTAAAAGGCTACTATAACTTCGAAGATATAGATTATGTTATTATGGAGACTAATGGTGATGTAAGCGTGGTAGCACCAGACAGTCAGTCAGGAAAAAGATGTAAAAGACTTCCCATTGCCGTGATTTTAGATGGCCAGATAATGTATGATAATTTAAATAAATATAATATTTCCCGGGAAAGTCTTGATGAAAATTTAAAGAAAAAAAAATTAAAGACCAAGGATGTGCTGTACGGTTTTGTTGATGAAGACGATAGATTTGTTTTTTATAAGAGGTAGTTATGAGAATGGTTGTTATTTCCTTATCCATACTCCTTATATTATTGGGATTATGGGGATGGTTTTATTATACTTCTGTAAAACCTGTGACCCAATACTATTGGGATAATTTAAGTAATTTATCTGAGACTATGGAAAGAGGGGATTGGGAAAGGGCGAAGGAAAACATAAATGAGTATTTAAATAGATGGATTGAAATTAGAAAGTTATGGATATATTTTATTAATCAAAAAGACATCGACAATATAGATTCTTCTATTAGACAGCTATATATGTGTGTGTTAAACGAAGATAAAATTTTGTCACAAGTAGAAATTCAGCATCTGATCAATTTATTTAATGTAATTAATGAAAATGAATGTTTATCCTTGGAGAATATTTTCTAAGGAAGAGGGACACACTTGTGCCCCCTATTTGATTGTGTTAGAAAGGGTTCCAATACCTTCGATAACGCAATCTACTTTATCTCCAGGTTTTAGATACTTAGGCGGATTAAAACCTGCCCCTACTCCTGCTGGAGTTCCCGTTAGTATTATATCTCCCGGATAAAGTGTAATTCCAGAAGAAATATCACTGATAATGGTTGGAATATCAAATATTAGATCCCCTGTGTTACCATTCTGTCGCAATTCATTATTAACAAAGCTTTGAATTTTTAACTTTGGCGGAAAAGCAAAATTTGATTTATGAGCTATACAAGGTCCTAAGGGACAAAATGTATCAAAGGATTTACCCTTGTGCCACTGAATGTGAGAGGATTGAATATCTCTTGCAGAAATATCGTTAGCTATAGTATATCCGAATATACAGTCTTCAGCTTCTTCTATGGATACATTTTTACACTTCTTCCCTATTATTATGGCTAATTCAACTTCATAATCTAATTCTTTCACAATATGGGAGTGGGAGTCAATAAAATCTTCATGACCTATTGCAGGATAAGCAATTTTACTGAAATAAATCGGTTTTTCAGGTATATCCGAATTTACGTTTTTTAAACTTTTAACTTCACGGACATGGTCTAAATAATTTTTTCCCAAGCAAAGAACATTTCTTTTAGGATAGGGAATTGGTGCTAAGATCTTTACCTCCTTTATATCTATTTCTTCAGTACATAAACTAATTTTCTCACTTAATTCTTCCAAGTTAAGTTTGTCGAATACTTCAATGATTCCCAGCATGTCCAAGGCATTAAAAGAGGGTATAACACTTGTAGCTGGTACTATGCCAGTTTTTTCTTTGTTTAAAAACCCTACAGATTGCCTATTATTATAATAGTAAGTTAATAAGTACATAAATTACCTCCATTTTATTGTGTCAATAAGGTTCCCGGGTACCCAACGGAGTAGGATTACGTTAGGTAGGGGTTCATTTTATTAAACTATAATATATTTATTGGAATAGTTCAAGACATAAGTGGATATATACAAATTATTGCAGTGAGAAGTTAGCTGTGATATAATGCAAGAAATCGGAATATAGGGGTGGATTATGAGCAGGTCATCATTAAATGTAATTCATAGAGAAATATTACACAGTCTTACAAGGAAAAAATTTTTAAACCAGATAAACGTTTCCGAGGAAAGAATTCAGTCTTTTTTAATAAATAAGTACTTTGTAGAAAACTTATTAGTATTAATAAACAAGGAAGAAATAACTTGTAAAAGTGTACTAGATCTATGTCAAGATATATTAGACAATGTGTGTTCTGAGCCTCCAGATGACTGGCTTTTATATATTTTTCAATATGTATTGAACCTGTCTTTCCCTGAAGCAGTGAGCCTAGAGCTAAGCCCTAAGTATGAAACAGCAGTCCTAATATACCTTGAAATATTGCGTACTGTTCTAAAACATGACGAAAAAATAAATAATGATATATTTACAAAATTTAATTTTTTAACAGATGAAGAAATCAATGACCTTCCCAATAAGGAAGAATATGTTAACTTTTTAGATAGATTCCACAAAAATTATGTATATGAACTTATGATGCTAGATGGAGAGATAAACGGATACAATACCCTTAAACATGTGGCCGCTGTCCACTATGTAGCCATGCATGTGGCCAGACAGTTAAAAAAGGTTGGAGTACTAGTAGATCTTGGACTGATTTCTGGTGCTGCAGCAGGACATGATATTGGAAAATATGGATGTAAAGGTCTTGAAAAAAGAAGGGTAGCATATCTCCATTACTACTATACTGGTCAGTGGTTCACCAAGTATAATATGCCGGGTATTGCCCTTATTGCTGCAAACCACTCTACTTGGGATTTAGAGCTTGAAAATTTGTCATTAGAATCATTAATTTTAATATATGCGGATTTCAGAGTAAAGAATAAAAAAACTGAGAATGGCAATGAAATGCATATTTTTTCATTAACTGAATCCTTTCATATTATTCTCAACAAATTAGACGATGTAGATGAAGCAAAGGAAAAGAGATATATAAGAGTATATGCTAAGTTGAAAGATTTTGAGGATTATTTAATTTACAAGGGAATAAATATTGATCTAAGCTCAGAAGAACCTCACCCCGTAAAGGAAGTAGATTTTGCCCTTATTGATGGCTATGAAGTTATAAAGAATTTCAAATATATGGCCATTGAACATAATATTTCATTAATGAGCAAGCTTAATAATGAAATTACTTTTACCCGTATGATTGAAGCTGCTCGAAGTGAACAGGATTGGAAGAATATCCGGGCATATATAAATATATTAGAGGAATATTCTATATATTTGTCCCAAAAAGAAAAACTTTTTGCTCTTAATTTTCTATATGAGCTTTTAGTTCACAGAGAAGGAGATATAAGGCGTCAGGCTGCAGGTTTAATGGGCAAAATAATCGTTCACTATGATATGGAATATACAAAGGAAATACCTGCAGATGTTAAAATGAGTTATGAGGAAGAAAAAGCGGGATTGTCCCTGTGGAAAAAATACTTAGGATTATTTCTATCACCGGGACACAAGGTTACAGAAAATCATAAAGAATGGATCGGTTATTCTTTAAGAATATTTGTGGATTCAGTTATAAATTCAGAAAGAGGAAAGTGGCGGGATGAATATTTAAAAGTATTCCTAGACTACTTACATAGTGATACAGAGGATGAAGTTGCAAGATTTAACAGTGTAAATTCCCTATTAAGTATACCTGTAGATTTATATAATGATGAACAATTCCTATTTATTTTAGAGTATACAAAGGACGCAACTAAGGATCCATCTTACAGCGTCCGACTTATGGCTTTCCAGGTTTTATATAAAATTATAACCCAAGTAAAATTAAATGATGAACCATTAAATAAAATTTGTGGAATCGTTTATGATTTTTCGCCGGATGAAGGCCTATGTATTAACTATTTGAAATATAAAATTGCCAAATCATTAAACTGTTCCAGTGATTTATTGGAAAAGTACAGGGGACTTTTGACGGGAGACTGGTATAAGACATCAGATATATTTTTAAATAATTTAAAGGCTGCCACACCTTGGAATGTAAAAACAATCAGTATTGACTATATTATGGAAAACCTTTCCTATAAGAAGGAAGTTGCCCTCCTTCAGACGGCAACACATTTGGCTAATTTAGTTAAAGTAAGTGCAAAGGAATCAGTGCGTAATAAAGCAGGAAATTCCCTGGTTGAATTAGGTCATATGCTTACTATTGACCAAAGAAATGAAATAGCCTTTGAGCTTATTAAGGGTCTTGAAATAGATGAAATGCAATATGCCAAGTATATTCCTGAATACTTGGGTCAATTTGTAATGCTTTTATCTCCTAGGGAATTAGACGAATTTATAGAAGATTTAAAAAATATTTACAATAATAACAGTGCAAGAACCAGTGCCTTGGTAATAGATACTTTTGGTGTAATGGTTCAGTATTATCCGGAATACAAAGAAAGATTCGGAGAAGATACTAGGGTTTACGAGAAAAGACTTGTAAAGATGCTGGGGATTATATTAGGAGGTCTGGCAAACTATAATGTTCAGGTAAAACAGGAATCTTTCCTGGTAATAGGACAGGATATTTTCGGCTCCAAGGTATTGTCCTTGGAACAAAAATATAAAATATTTTCCCTAATTTATAAGAAATTACTGACTCTTATAAGTGAAAAAGAATTAAGCGATCTGTTCTTTTTCAATAATTCTGCATCTTTTAACCATATTTACAGATTTATTAGCGACTATGAGTTTTACAATAAGAAATTTGAAATAATAGAAAACAGAAATATTGCCTTTTTCCCAGGAACCTTCGATCCTTTTTCCTTAAGCCACAAGGGGATTGTTACGGAAATAAGAAATTTAGGATATACGGTATACCTAGCCGTAGATGAATTTTCCTGGTCAAAGAAGGTACAGCCTCGAATGATAAGAAGGCAAATAATAAATATGTCTATAGCCGATGAACTAGATGTATTCTTATTTTCAGACGACATACCCATAAATTTATCCAATAATGAAGACTTGAAAGTTCTTAAATCCTTATTCCCCAACAAAGAAGTCCATATAGTGGTGGGAAGCGATGTTATAATAAATGCTTCTGCATATAGGGCAAGGCCTACTAAAAATTCAATCCACAGCTTTAACCATATAGTATTTAAAAGAACTGCCGATGATTTGTCTGAGGAAGTTATAAAAAAAGCATCTGAGGCAAAAGCAAGAATAAAGGGTACACTTATAGAATTGCAGCTACCAGTCTATTTGGAGGATATTAGTTCTACTCAAATAAGGGAAAATATAGATAACAACAGGGACATATCAAATTTAATAGACCCAATGGCACAGAAATTTATATACGACAGGAATCTATATATTAGGGAGCCCTTAAACAAAGGTATACTTAAAGTCAAACCCTTTTCCTTTGAAATTGTTAATGACTTAAGTGAAAAGTTAGTGGATGAAATCGGACATTATATTTTCATGCACACTAATTTATATAAGAATATTGGTGAGAAGTTAATTTCGAAGGGAATTAAACTGTTGGTCATAAGAGATACGAAGGATTCAAATAAACTCATAGGATTTGCTGCCTTTCATGAAATAAGTTCTTCAGAAGTATTTGAGGAATTTGAAAGTTTGTACATTGCCAATTTCTTAAGGGAAAAAACGGCAGGCAGTATTATAGTAATAGATGGAGTATTTATTAATCCGAATATGCCCTATGACAATATGGAGCAAGTATTAATTACAGAAACTTTATCCTATTGTATACGAAATGACCATGTATATGTTCTTTACCACAATACATTGTTGAATAGGGAAAATCTCAAGGTTTTGGATATTTTGAAACTTCAGGGTTTTACGAAAATTTATGATGAAAGTAAAAATATAACCGTATATGGAGTAGATATAAAGTTTCCTATTTGTCTGACCCTTAACTTGGAGAGTTTCATAAAAGAACCTTTAAATGAAAACAAAAATGTAAAAAAGGCAATTGCCTATGCAAGAAAAAGATTGCAAAAATCAATAACAGAATTGTATCCAGGTAACTTGGTACTTTCAATTGACAACGATATATTGAATCAAATTTTAATAAACAAAATATGCAGTCTTAACAATGTACCTAATGAGCCCCTGAAACCAAGGGTTTTAGGAGAGTGCATGGTTGTTCCTTTCGGAAATATTTTGAAGGGGATGATAGTACCCAATACGGTAACAAAGTCCCTTCATACGGAAAAAGTTTATTCTTCCGATGCAAGGAGGTTTAAAATAAAAGAATATCCCTTTTATTCTCCCATTGAAAATCAGGTAAAGACTATACATTCCTTTGGAAAACCGGTAATATTGGTGGATGATTTGCTACATAAAGGCTACAGAATAAAAGAGATAGATCCTGTATTAAAGAGATACAACATAAATGTAAAAAAGATTATTGTAGGTATTATGTCGGGAAGAGGCAAGGATTTAATGTATATTCAGGGAAGGGATGCGGATTGTGCCTACTTTATTCCAAATTTAAGAATATGGTTCAACGAGAATTTAATGTATCCTTTCTTAGGAGGGGATGGTATCGGTTGGGATAGTGAAACTATAGGAAACTTAATCCCTTCCATAAATTTAATACTTCCTTACTATTCTCCTATGTTTATAAAAGGAGCTTCCAATGAAGCCATATACAATCTTTCCATGACTTGCTTAAAAAATGCTAAACATATACTTTTGGCCTTGGAAACAGAATTTAAAGAAATCTTCGAAAAAAATCTTACGGTTAAAAGGTTGGGAGAAGTTCTATTATCTCCAAGACTGCCCTATTTAGGTGAAAATATCTATTATGACTTAAATAAAGAAGCATCCAGATATTTAGATGTGAGTATAGAAACATTGTTAAAATTAGAAAGGATAATTAAATAATGTACTATTATAAATTTAAAAATAAATATTTATTTTCAAGGTCAGATAACTATAAGTATGAAAAAATAAATAATATTCCAGCAGATTGTAATGAGTTATACTTTCTTACGGACTTAGGAAAAAATTCAAAGAAAACATTTGCTGTAAATCATCCTTCTGATTTGTATCTTAAGGAAGAAAGTATTAATATGCTTAAGTTAACGGGTGTAGAATATAATCTTCCCGAACAAATCAAAGAACTTATAGAAAAAAGGAAAATAAAAGCAGTGAATACCAACTATTATGATTATGAAAGCTGCTTTTATATGGAGGAATTCAGGAAAAGGAAAGTGAATATTTTTGCCTTGGGGGATGTTGGGAGCACCCTATTAATTGGACTAAAAGTATTAGGCAGAGATACGGTGGAATCTATTGGCATATATGATAGAAATCCTGAAAAAATCAAAAGATGGGAATATGAAATGAATCAGGTAGCTTTTCCTTTCGAAGATTCTCTGCCCTATGTAGAGGGTATAAGTAAAGAAGAACTTTTCAATTGTGATATATTTGTATTCTGTGCATCGAAGGGAGTACCTCCTGTAGGCAAAGAAGATGTTGATGTAAGAATGGTTCAATTAAAGGAAAACTCAGAAATTATTAAAGAATATGCTTCATGGGCAGCAGACAGAAGTTTTAAAGGTATTTTTGCAGTAGTTTCAGACCCGGTAGACCAACTTTGTTCAGTAGTGCTAAAAGAGAGCAGGGGAGGGCTGGCACCAGAGCAAATAAAAGGTTACGGGCTAGGGGTTATGCATGCCAGAGCTCTGTATTATTCAAAGAAATATGAGAAGTTTTCAATGTACCAATATGAAGGAAGAGCCTTTGGACCTCACGGCAAAGATTTAATTATAGCTAACAGTATAACTGACTACAATGATGAACATTCAAAGGAACTGACCAAGTTTGCGGTGGAAGCCAATTTGAAAGTAAGGGAGACGGGATACAAACCATATATTGCTCCTGCACTTTCTTCGGGAGCAATATCAATTGTGAATACTATTAAGGGGGAGTATCACTATAGTTCAAATTATTTAGCAGGAGTATACATGGGAGCTAAAAACAGAAATTTACCTTCTGGACTGGATATAGAAAAAATTAAAATGCCAGCTAGTCTATTTGAAAGAATTAAAAATACATATGAAAAACTTAAGAAGTAAGAGGTCAGTAATGGCAGTAGGTCCCTATTAAGGGATTGGGAATATGGTAGGTGAGAGTAATATGAATAAAATAACCGTTCTTAAACCTAAAACATCTGAAAGATTGGAGAAAATGCTTAATTTTTCTCTTAATAATTATGAACATGAAGTGATTACATCTGCAGATAATATAAAGGATCTTAAAAATAAAAGAATACTTTTTGCCATTGAATTAGGGGATTCGGGAATAAATGTTGAACATATGAAAATTCTTGAAAAAATACGGTTATCTGGTTCAAATTATATGGAAAATTCAACAGGAGGCTTACTGATTAACTCCAATAATGAATTGTTTTCCAGATTTGAGGCAAGAAGGACAATTTTCTATGCAAATATGGCTGGTTGTAGGTTTCCGGGACGTCCTCTGTCAGAGGCAACGGGTTCATTAAGAAATTTCAGCATACAGCAAGCTGTTACAGAAAGTAATGCATCCTTGGAAGACATTCTATTATTAGATTCTAAGAAGGTTGTAGAACGAATGTTGGAAGATACTAAGAAAATTGCAAATCCAAAAATATTAACCTTATATTCAGGGAGTAGTAAAATATCTAACACCTATGCTCTTTGGAAAATGGTTAAAGATAATTTACAAGGTTACCAAATTAGGGAAATACATATAGAAAACGGTGCAGTAGTAGATTGTAAAGGTTGTTCCTACAAGGAGTGTAAACACTATTCTCATAGTAACAACTGTTTTTATGGGGGAATTATGGTTGAAGAAGTGTATCCTGCAATATTAGACTGTGATATTTTAATGATGCTGTGTCCCAACTATAATGACTCTATAACTGCCAATATGTCAGCGGTAATAAACCGTTTAACAGCACTCTACAGAAAAAGGAAGTTTTATGATAAATATTTCTATTCCATAATCGTATCTGGTTTCAGCGGAAGTGATATTGTAGCCCAACAGCTTATAAGTGCATTAAATATAAATAAAACCTTTATGCTTCCTCCAAGGTTCGCCTTTATGGAAACTGCCAACAAGTCGGGAGACATAGAAAAAGTAAAAAATATAAAAGAAAGGGCAAAAGAGTTTGCAGAGAATATTAAAAGAAATATTGAAATAGAATAAGCCACAGATTTACATCTGTGGCTTTAGTCGGGATGACAGGATTTGAACCTGCGGCCCCTAACACCCCATGCTAGTGCGCTACCAAACTGCGCCACATCCCGACAACGTATTTTATTATAGCGGAAAAAGTTAATTCTGTAAAGGGGTTTTTTGACTTTCAGTCTGTTAATTTATGTAAAAAAATAACAATTTACGGATGAGATTGACATTTTTTTGATATAGATTTATAATGACTATGGATCAATGAAAATACAATTTTGGAGGGAATGCATTGAAAAAATTATGTTTAATTTTAGCATTAATTATGTTGTTTGTAACTGCTTGTGGACAATCAGCTGTTGAACAGCAACCTCAACCCCAAGTAGAAGAAGAGCCAGAAACAGAAGTTCAACCGGAAGCAGGGATGAAAGCAGGTACTTATACTGCTGTTTGCCACGGATTTTACGGTGACTTTGATATTTCAGTTACAGTAAGCGAATCTGAAATTGTGGATATTCAGTTAGGTGATTACAAGGAAACTGAGGCTGTGGGAGGCAAAGCCCTCAAAATAATGACTGAAAGAATGATCGAGGAAAACACTGCAGAAGTAGATTTAGTTTCAGGTGCTACGGTAACCAGTATGGTTTTTCGTTCTGCTGTAAAGGATTGCCTGACTCAGGCTAATGCGCCTCAATCTATGTTGACTGCCCCACCATTACCACAGGTATCAGAGAAAACGGTTGATACAGATGTCCTGGTAATAGGAGGAGGCGCTGCTGGTTTCGCATCGGCTATTTCAGCTGCAGAAAATGGTGCAAAGGTAACACTGATAGAAAAGCAGGATATAGTAGGTGGTTCAACAATAGTTTCTGCAGGTATAGTATATGGTGCTCTTAGTGAAGATGATGTTCCTAAAATGGTAGATTACTATATGGAAAGGGCGGAGCAGAAAGCTGATAGGGATTTACTAGAGTTCTATGCAAGAAATTCTATAGACACAATCGCTTTCCTTGAAGGCCTAGGTGTTAAGTGGATGATGAATGTTCCTGCAGGTACGGCTCCTGAACCAAGGGCACATTTTTCAATGCACGATGATGGTACTTTCATGATCGGTTCTGCTTTAATAAATCCTATGGAAGCAAGAGCCCGCGAATTAGGTGTTGAAGTTTTAACAGGAGTAAAAGGTACTGAATTAATAGTAGAAGATGGCGAAGTTATAGGTGCTAAAGCAGAGTCTAAGACTGCAAATTATACATTCAATGCAAAAGCTGTTGTTTTAGCCACAGGCGGATTTGATGCCAGCGAAGAATTAAAAGAGAAGTATTCACCTGTTGCAGTTGGTGATTTTCCATTGTCAAACAAAGGTAATGTAGGAGAAGGTTTGATAATGGGTATTGAAGCTGGAGCTGCAACTGAATTTAAAGGTGGAGCTATTGGTTTCCAAATTGTAGATGGAAGTCTTCCCAATTCTGGATATAATGCTTCTGCAATGAATGCAACTGCATTTGTGAAGAAGGACGGAACCTTTGTAGCTTTAGGAAATGACTATCCTATTAACTATACTAATCTGAAAGCTTCTGGTGAAAAAGAATTCTATGGTTTATATGATGCTGCAGGCAAGGATAATGCAGAGCCTGCTTTAGAGAAAGGATTTGGCTTTAAAGCAGATACCGTGGAAGAACTAGCTGAACTTTCAGGAATGGATGTTGAAAAACTGCAAGATGCATTTGACAAAACTGAAGCATTAGCTACAGCACCTTATTATGCAGTTGTAGTAAAACCTGCTACCATTGGTTCTATGGGAGGTTTGAAGATTAACACAAGAGCTGAGGTATTAGCAGAAGCTAATAATGAGCCAATTACTGGACTGTATGCGGCAGGAGAAGTTGCAAATCCTGGTTTCTATTATCAGGAATATCCCGCTTCAGGATCTTCCATAAGCCTTAGCATTACCTATGGCCGCGAAGCTGGAAAAAATGCTGCTGAGCTGGCAAAAATAAGATAACTTATTGGCTAGCGATACATCCTTAGGTATTTCAAATTATTTTCAAATTCATATTGCATTTTATATACTAATCTGTTAAAGTTTATGTATCTATGGCTGTAGGCCAAATAAAATATAAGGATGTAAAATATGAGCGAAAATAAAGAGTTATTCGGCTGCGACGATTATGAGGAAAGTTGCGGTTGCGGCTGCGGATGCGATGATCATGGCGACGATATAATTACTCTCACCTTGGAAGACGGGAAAGAGGTGGATTGTGCAATTATTGCCATCTTTCCTGTTGAAGATAAAGACTATATTGCTTTACTACCTTTAGATGAACAAGAAGAAGGAGAAATATATCTATACGAATTCAAGGAAAAGGATGATAGTATAGAATTGTTAAGCATTGAATCTGATGAGGAGTATGAAGCCGTAACGGAAGCATTCGATGAAATTTTAGAAGAAGCAGATTTTGAAGAACTATTTGAAGAGTAGGTAGAAATCTATATAATGAAGGAACTTAACAGTAGTTCCTTCATTTTTCATTTATTATATTAGATACATTTTGAAATTCCTATATCTAATATTAAAATAACCTTAATATATATCTTGAAGTTGACAATATTTATGTGTTATGATAGTCTATCAAAAAAATTGTATAGAAAACTTAAGAAAAGGAGATTGAGATGGCGATAATTATAAACGAAGTTTCCAGAACGTTTGGAGAATTTTTGCTGCTACCAAACCTTACAACAAAAGATTGTATCGTTGAAAATGTAAATTTAAGTACGCCCATAACCAGATTTAAAAAAGGAGAAGAACCTGAAATAAAACTTAATATACCTTTTTCTTCAGCTATAATGCAGTCTGTTTCTGATCATAATATGGCTGTAGCCCTTGCAAAGAACGGAGGAATATCATTCATATATTGTTCCCAACCAATAGAAGAAGAAGCAGAAATGATTAGAAAAGTTAAAAAATACAAGGCAGGTTTCGTCATCAGTGATTCAAATTTAACACCAGAACATACATTGGCAGATGTATTAGAGCTTAAGGCTAGGACCGGCCATTCCACAATGGCTATAACGGAAGACGGCTCTCCAACGGGAAAACTTCTTGGAATCGTAACGGGAAGAGATTATAGAATAACTCGTGACCCAATAGACAAGAAAGTAAAAGACTTTATGACTCCTGCTGAATCTTTGATTGTAGGAAAAGAAGGTATAACCCTTTCTGAAGCAAATGATATTATATGGCAACATAAATTGAACTCCCTTCCTATAGTTGATGAAAACTTCAATTTAGTTTACCTGGTATTCAGAAAAGATTATTCTGAAGATAAAGAAAATCCTAATTCCTTATTAGATAATAAGAAACGGTACATGGTGGGAGCAGGAATTAATTCAAGAGATTATAAAGAAAGGGTTCCAGCACTTGTTGAAGCAGGAGCAGATATTCTTTGCATCGACTCATCAGAAGGGTTTAGTGAATGGCAGTATGATACCATCAAATGGATTAAGGAAGAATATAATGGCAGGGTAAAGGTAGGAGCCGGTAATGTAGTTGAAAGAGAAGGATTTAAATACTTGGCTGATGCAGGAGCAGACTTTGTTAAAGTAGGTATAGGCGGAGGTTCCATATGCATTACTAGGGAACAAAAAGGTATTGGAAGAGGTCAGGCATCAGCTGTAATGGATGTTGCAGCAGCCCGTAACGAATATTTTGAAAAGACGGGTGAGTATGTACCAATTTGTTCCGACGGCGGTATAGTTCTTGATTACCATATTACTTTAGCTTTGGCTATGGGTGCAGATTTCGTAATGTTAGGAAGATATTTTGCAGCTTTCGATGAGAGCCCCACAAACAAAATAAAGTATGGAAACGGATTTGTTAAGGAATACTGGGGAGAAGGCTCCAACAGGGCAAGAAACTGGGCAAGGTATAATATGGGAGAAGATGTAGGTCTACAATTTGAAGAAGGTGTAGATTCCTATGTACCCTATGCAGGTAAGTTGGACGACGGTCTAAGAACTACTCTACATAAGATAAAATCAACCATGTGTAACTGCGGTGCAAAAAGTATTAAAGAACTTCACGAAACCGCAAGACTTACCATTGTTTCCTCAACCAGCTTAAAGGAAGGCAGCGCCCACGATGTTATACTAAAAAATCCTAATTAATCAGTGATTTCTTTTTAGAAATCACTTTTTTGTTAAACAAAGTTTCAGGGATATCAGCATCTACCTTCTTTTCTGCCCCTCTTAAATTTTGCAAAACTGTATCTTTTAAGAATGATAGAACGGCATATAATTAATGTAGAAGCGGAGGAAGGATATTATGAGCAAAGTTCCTAAAGTTATGGCAATAAATGATATGTCAGGTGTAGGTAGATGTTCCTTAACGGTAGCACTTCCTATAATGTCAGCCCTAGGATGCCAGGTATGCCCTTTGCCTACGGCACTATTAAGTAATCATTCTGAATACGAGGAATTTTTTTTCTTTGATTTCACAGATTATATGGAGGAATACTACAATTACTGGCAAAAAAACGATTTTAAATTTGATTGTATCTACAGCGGTTTTATTGGTTCTGAGGATCAAATTAACATTATTTTGGACATAATACACAAGGTTAAGAAAAAAAACAAGGAAGCACTTATTGTGGTAGACCCTGTTATGGGAGACCATGGTTTTACTTATTGTACCTACAATGATAAAATGATTGAAAGAATGTCTTCTTTAGTCAAGGAGGCAGACCTAGTAATTCCCAATTTAACAGAAACATGTATACTTTTAGGCAAAAAATATGAAGGAGAAAAAATAAAAAGGGAAACAATTAAAGACTACTTAAAGGAATTGTGCAACTTAGGACCAAAGATTTCACTAATAACCGGTCTAATGACGGAAGAAGGACAGTATGTTAATGTATGTTATGACAGGGAAGAGGATAAGTATTGGATGGCTCCCTTTGATTATGTAAATAAGAGGTATCCGGGGACAGGAGATTTGTACAGTTCATTGTTTATAGGATACTTGTTGAGAGGTAAAATCCTTCCCCAGGCTATGGAGGAAGCTGCAAGATTCGTGTCCCTGGCGGTTTTAGCTACTCATGAAGCTAAGACACATGTCAATGAGGGGGTCGTATTTGAAAAAATAATGAAGGAATTGTACAATGAAATAAGGGAGTATAAGTATACAAATATATAGATTTTAGTACAGCGAAGAAAGGGAAAAATGGTTATTCTTCGTTGTTTTTTTAGAAAAAATTCCATGGGATTGGCAATTATTACTTAGTAGGTAATAATTAATAAATCACTCAACCCCCTACAATTACAAGATATCAGGGGTTAATTAATGGCTGAAGAAAAAAAGGCTTGTCAAAAGGATAATTTTGGAGTATAATGCTCGATGTTCAAAAATAATGGGTTTTTGAAAAAGGATTGCCAATAATGCAAAGTTAATACTTATGCAAAAGATAAATTTCCTTATGGGAAATTTATACCTTTAAGACACAAGTTGTCAACTATAAGATAAAGGTTGGTGGAAAAATGAAAAACAGAATATACCCATTTTTTATTTTTACGGTTTTAGTAATGAGCTTTATCGTAACTTATGGCAAGAACGGAGATAAGGTTAGAAACTATGTTTTTGCAGAAATCTTTCCTGAAGAATCAGAAGAAATAATGGAAGAAATAAAAACTCCGTTAAAAGTGGAACAGTATAGTATTGAAAATAGCATAGTAGAACATGACATAAAAACAATATATAACAATAATCAATACATTGGTTATGAGGAGGTAGTCCAGGAAGGATCTGACGGAATGAAAAGATCTGTTTACAAAGACTATTATGTTGATGGTGAATTAGTCGAAAGATTCTTGGAGAAAGAAACAATTTATATAGACCCTGTTGACGAAATAATTGAAGTAGGAACAAAAGAAAAAACCGTAGCAACTTCAAGAAGTGGTTTTAGGTTTACAAAAGAATTGGATATGGTTGCCACAGCCTATGACTTATCATATGAAAGCTGTGGTAAGTATCCTGATGACCCTTACTACGGAATAACGGCATCCGGAACAAAAGCTCAGCCGGGTACCGTTGCAGTAGACCCGAATGTAATACCCTTAGGAACGAAGTTGTATATAGCTTCAACAGATGGCAGTCCTGACTATGGTTTCGCAACAGCCCTTGACACTGGCTCGGCGATAAAAGGGTACAGAATCGACTTGTTTATGGAAAACAACTCAGATGCAATAAACTTCGGTGTCAGACAAGTTAAGGTCTATATATTGGATTAATCCTAAAGATGAACGAAAAAAATTGCTTAGGCAATTTTTTTCGTTTTCTATGGTCAAAATAATAAAAATGTTGTATATTAGTATAATAAACATAGTATAGGAGATAGTTTTGATTAAAGAAATAATAGTTGTTGAAGGAAAAGCTGATATATCAGCAGTTAAGAGAGCTGTGGATGCCCAGGTAATATCAACTAATGGTTTAGGAATAAATGATAAAATTATTAATGTTATAAAAAGGGCTTCTAAAAACAAAGGAGTAATAATATTGACGGATCCCGACTATCCTGGGAAAAAAATCAGAAATATGCTGGCATCAGAAATAGAAAACTGTAAACATGCCTTTATACCTCGAAATAAGGCAAATAAAGACGGTGATATCGGAGTAGAAAATGCCTCTGTCGAGGCAATAAGGGAGGCGCTTGAGAATGCAAAAGCTGTAGTTTCCCATGACAGGCAGGTGTTTTCAAACAAGGATATGGTCTATTATGAACTTGTGGGAAGTAAAAATGCTTCCAAAAGAAGAAGTATGTTAGGCGATGAATTGGGAATTGGATATTGTAGTGCAAAGCAATTTTTAAAAAGACTTAACTCCTTTGGTATAACAAAAGAAGAATTAGAAGAAGCTATAGATAAAATAGAACTAAATGAGGAATAACATGGATGAAATAAAGCTATATTCCCCTAAAGTAATGAAGGATATATTAGATAGATATGGATTCAAATTCAGTAAAAGTTTAGGGCAAAATTTTCTTATTGATGGCAATATAATAAACAAAATTACGGAAGTAGCAAACTTAGATGAAAATTCGGGAGTACTTGAAATAGGTCCTGGCTTCGGTACTCTTACACAGCTGTTATGTAAAAAGGCAAAGAAGGTAGTAGCTGTGGAAGTAGATGAAAGCTTAAGAGAAATTCATAGGGGAACTCTTAATTATCCAAATTTGAAAATAATATATCAGGATTTTCTCAAAACAGATATAAATAAATTAATCGAAGAAGAATTCCATGGTATGGATGTAAAAATTGTTGCAAATTTACCCTACTATATAACAACTCCCATAATAATGAAAATACTTGAAGAAAAATATAATATTTCAAAAATTGTAGTAATGGTTCAGAAAGAAGTTGCTCAAAGACTAAGTGCCAGTGCAGGATCAAAGGAATACGGTGCTATAACCCTTGCTGTTCAGTACAGGGCAGATACTAATATTGCCATGATTGTTCCTAACACTGTATTCATGCCCAGGCCTAGGGTGGATTCTGCAGTTATTGAGTTTAAAATTTTAAAAAAGCCAAGGATTACAGTTTTTGATGAAAAAATGCTTTTTAGGGTAATTAAATCATCTTTTGGACAAAGGCGGAAAACTATTTTGAACGGGTTGAGTAACAATTTAAAGTTACCCAAAGAATTAATTAATGAATCCTTAGTTGCTGCAGGTATAGATCCAGGCATAAGAGGTGAAAAGTTAACTTTGGAGGAATTCGGGAGAATTGCCGATGAAATAAGTAAAAGAAAAATAGGAGGAGTATATGAAAATTTATACTAAGACAGGAGATAAGGGACAAACATCTTTATTTGACGGAACAAGAGTTGATAAGGATTCGTTAAGGGTTGAATCCTATGGTACTGTTGACGAGTTAAATTCTTACCTAGGCCTTGCTTCTAAATATGTTAAAGATGAAAGTATTAAAGAAAGTCTTAAAAAAATACAAATGCGTTTGTTCTTTGTTGCAGGAGAATTGGCTACTGTGGAAGAAGGAAAGTACAAGTACAAGGTAAGAGAAGAAGATATTGAAGCATTGGAAAAAATAATTGATGATTACCTGCCTAAAATAAGTGGTGTAGATGCATTTATTGTGCCCGGTTCCTCAGAGGCTTCCGCAGCCCTTCATGTGGCAAGAACCATATGCAGGAGAGCGGAAAGAAGAATTATAACCCTAAAGCGCAGTGAGGAAGTAAGTGATACCTTGTTAAAGTTTATAAACAGATTATCGGACGTACTATATACATATGCAAGGTACTTAGAAAGTGAATTAACAATTATGGATTTTGAAAAAGCTTATAATGAGAAACTATGATTATTATACCATACTTAATAGAATATTAAGATTTATAATATTTACAATTGAATAATTTATGTTATCATGATGATGATACATAAGTTTGGAGGAAAATAATTTGAAACATTTTTTCAAGGTGTTTTTCATATCGCTGATTTGTTTTTCATTGGTAATTGTAGGAGGATTGTTTTGGTTAAACGGTCGCTACGGCAATACAAGTGTCAGTGCTGCAGAAATATTTAAAGCTTTCAGTAGCAATAAACCTGAAAGGATAAACGTATTATTATTAGGTTTAGAAAATACCAGGACTGATACAATTATGGTAGCAACTTATAATACGAAAAACAAAGAAGTTGATATTATATCTATTCCTAGAGATACCTATATAGAAAGGGACGGATTTGTAAACAGTGGTAACAATAAAGTAAATTCTGTATTTACAGTTAAAGGTATTGAAGGATTATCAGAAGTAATACGAAGTATTACGGGACTTAAAATTGATAAATATGTAACTATAGATTATGATGGAGTAAGGGCGGCAGTAGATGTAATAGGGGGAGTAGAAGTGGACGTGCCCTTTCATATGAGATACACTGACCCTTATTCCAATCCTCCATTGGATATTGACATACCTGCAGGCAAGCAACTAATAAAAGGTGATAGAGCCATGGAATTTTTGAGGTTTAGAAAAACCAACCATGCAGGATATTCTGGATATCCTAATGGAGATTTAGGGAGAATTGAAGCCCAGCAAAACTTTGTAAAGGCAGCAATAAAAAAAGCATTGACTTTTAAATTACCCAACGTTGTTAAGGCTGTATATCCGTCGGTGGAAACAGATATTACATTGGCTGAAGCAACATCTTTAGCAATTGGAAGTATAGGATTATCAGCAGAAAATGTTAACTTTCATATTTTGCCTGGTACAACCCAGACTAGAGGAGGATTTTCATTTTATATTATAGATCATCAGGCAACAAAGGATTTGATTTATTCAATAATTGAAATAGAATAGAATTAACTAAACGCCTCTTTTGAGGCGTTTGTTGGTACTTGTATCAAAATTAATAGATGTTGGTGTCAGAAGGAGTATTTTTGTTTATTAACATTTGTTCTCCCATACGCACCATTTCCCTTACACTGAGACCGTTAACAATTGCTGGGTACATCTCTGATGAGCCATTGTTTATTGAAGGAAATCCCAAGTCTTTGGCTATTTCCATTTTTAAATTGTTTATTGCCTGTTGTGCTTCAGGTACTACTAATTTATTTTTACTCATACCATCGCTCCTTTCTAAATGAAGCTTACAATTAGTATTGTCTGAAAGGTTGCAAATAAACTGGCAAAAAATTCAAAAAAAAAAAAAAAAAATAAAGCCCCAACCCAACCTAATCAGATTCCGTAAGGTTACCGGGAACTTTGTCGTTTGCACAATAAAGGGGACACTCCTTTTTAAGGAATGTCCCTGAGGTCACTTTATCTTGGAACCGTTAGGGGAGTTTTAAGATTCCAGCATGAACACCTGCATCTGTTTCTTCCGCCGGTTCCTTCTACATCATTACATTGGAATCCTCCGCCAGTACCAAATACCTGGCCACAATCTCTTCCTCTGATTCCCATTACGCTCTGGTTGCCACAACGGAATCTTCTATCTCTGATTCCCAAAACATCCCTGTTACTGCAGCGGAAGGATCCTGTACCTAGTACATTGCTGCAGCACCTGTTTCTGTCTCCGAAAACCTCTTCGCAGAATTCTTCTGCAGCTTCTAAACATCTGTTCCTTGCACCTAAGACACCTTCACAGCGTCCAGTTCCGCTTATGCATCCGGGGCTTCGCAGAGCAATTCTTTGGATACCCCTAACATCATCCTCGTCTCTTCGTCTGCATCTGCAATTGCATCTATTTCTAAAAAAACTCATCCATAACACCTTTTTCGCAATAAATTTGAGCCAAGCTCATTATTACTATATTCCATATTGTCCAAAGTGTTACGGATATAAAAAAATTTATCCTCCACCTACTGGTGGGAAGATGGCGATAATATCGCCATCTTTAATATGTGCACTTAAGTGGGAATGCTTCCCATTTATTAAAAAAATGGCTACTTCTTCCGGATCTATTGTTAGATGGTTTAACACTTCTCCTGCAGTGGAAAATTGGCTTGAGTCCAGGTAAATGATTTTTTCCCGTCCTAGGCGTAGTGTGGCGAACAAACGAACTTCAATCATTTACTCCACCAGTGCTTCTTCCTTAAGCATTTCTTCTTCCAACCCTAGTCGGATTAATGTTTCTTCTGTGGGGAAAGCATCTACCCATCCTCTTACCTTGTAATAATCTGGTAGTGTTATGGAAATTTTGCTTATTTCATCTTTGGATGGTCCGTTTGGTATGGGTTCTTCCGTTAAACGTTTGGGTAAACGGTCATCTTCAGCCTTCATACCTGCCAATTTGTTGAATATACGTTCAAGATTATAGATGCGTTCACCTACTTCAAGGAGACCTTCTGCATCGTAGTCAGTTCCTGTTCCAGCATTTAGCAATGCAGCATAATCAGATGCTCCCAGTGCAAAGGAAGTAAACAAGCACATACCCATTGAATCAATGCAGGCAGTTAAGTCTTGGAATATTTTTGCCCAGTTAGCTTTACCTTCTGTAGTAAAACGGTCCAATTCTTCTGGTAATCCTAAAACTTCTGGTGAAATCAAGTAGCCTCGTACATGGCATCCACCCCTGTTGCTGGTAGCGTAGGTAATACCTATTCCTTGAATTCCACGGGCATCATAAGCAGGCATTTCTTGTTTTTTAACGCTCATGGAATATTCAGGTACTCCATAGTGTTCACAAAGTCTGTAAGAACCTTGAGCCATTAACTTGGCTAGGGGATTGCTGCCTTCACCGATACGTTTTGTCCATTCAACTATAGCTTCTCCACTGCCCCATTTTAGTGGTACTCCATCACAATCATCATCAGTGATATAACCCCTCTGATATAGCTCCATTGCCGCAGCTATGGTACATGGAGTTGAAATAGCGTCAAGACCATATTCGTTGCAATAATAATTTGCTTCATTTACTGCTGCTAAATCGTCTACTCCGCAGTTTGAACCATAAGCCCATATAGGTTCATACTCAGGTCCGCCAATAATTTTACCATTGAAATCGATTACCCGGCCGCAACCTATTGGGCAGCGATGGCAGTATCCTTGCTTCACTAAATGTTCTTCTTTTAAAGTTTCTCCTGAAATTTTATCGGCAGTTTCAAAATATGATTCCTGCCAGTTATTGGTAGGCAAAGCTCCAATATTGTTTACAATATTAATTAATACAGCTGTTCCGTAAGTTGGCAGTCCACCGCTGGTAACACCATTTTCTCTTATTTTTTTCAAACATTCGGATACAGATTCACGGAGTTTATCTGCATTGTGAGGTTCAATTGACGTGCGGGAAGCGGTAACTGTAATTGCTTTAAGGTTTTTAGAGCCCATGACTGCTCCAACGCCGCTACGTCCTGCCGCTCTGTCAGCATCATTCATTATAGATGCAATCAAGGATAATTTCTCACCAGCTGGACCAATGTTTAGTACAGAAGCCTTAGGATGAACCTTTTTAATTTCTTCAATTAAAGCTTCAGTTGTCTTACCCCAATAATCCTTGGCAGGGAGAATTTCCACCTTACTGTCTTCAATATTAATATAAACTGGTTCTTTTGCTTTTCCTTCTACAATAATTGCATCCCATCCTGCATACTTTAATTTGGCTCCCCATATACCACCAGAATTAGAGGATGCAATCATTCCAGTAAGTGGAGACTTAGTAACTACCATGTAGCGCCCACCTGTGGGTGCACTTGTTCCTGTCATCGGACCAGTTGCATATATTAGCTTGTTATCTTCCGAAAGTGGGTCAACAGTTGCAACGCCTTCATCTAATAGGATCTTAGTTCCTAATCCCCGTCCACCTATAAATTTTTTGGCCAAGTCCAAGTCCAAATTTTCCGAGTGAATCTCACCTTTAGTAAGATTTACTCGAAGGATTTTACCATTGTAAGATGTTTTCATACTTCCACCCTTTCTTAAAATTTATAAAAATAAAAGGTACG
>DURT01000093.1 GCA_012843025.1 Tissierellia bacterium
AAAGGTATGGTGAATTATCAAAAGCCATTCTCTAAAAAATTCGCGTCCATACTATAAGGGGGACACATTCCCCCTTAAACCCCTTTGTTTTCTTCTTCTTTTTTATTCTTTTAGTCTCATATCATTTACAATCTTACATACCTGCTTTTTCTAAAATGGTGATAAAAATAGGATTCGAACCTACGACCTACTAATTATACGAATCAATTGCTCTACCAACTGAGCTATCCCATGTTGAAATAAAACCATTTCGCTAAATCTTTAAATATCAGATTATCGGTATGAATGATCATGGTTATCTCGGTTGCTTTAATTCGCGAGAATTTGATTTAAGCGTATTAAAACATTGGATAAATCTTGCATCATTTCTAATCAGATCAAACTGTTGTTTCAACAGGTAGTCTTCCCATAAAATCCAGCTCAGATTTCGCTTCGTCGGCCAGGGATAATAATTAGCTCCATCTTTTGTAGTTTTGTCCATCATCTCCAGGTGGTATTTTGCTTCAGCGGTTGATTTTTCAACATATTCCAAAGCACTTTGCGTATCCCCTGCTTCGCAATATAATTCAGCTAAATACATGCATTTGAAGGCATTGTCAAGATGACGTGATGAATCCCCACCTGCCATCAAGTCACGGGCACCTTCATCATAGATCGGATAAATCAGGTCTTCAATCTCCATCGCCGCTTTCACCCAGTATATTTTTTTTGCTATATCCAGGGATGCTTCTGATGAATATTGATTAATAAAGTGACATAAGAGCGTTGCAAATCTGATGATGCTGGTTTGCTGGTTCTTTTTCCATTCTTCACCTTCCAGAACATAACCCGCCCATGCTTCTCTGGTATTCCATACTTCACCGGGTAATGTATTCAATATCCTTTTTGCTTCGTCTCTCATACCCCATTTGGCATACTGTCTAAGAAGCAATACTTTTATGTCCCATTCATTTAGATAATTGTCAATTATCCTTTCACCAATAGTCATCACTTCAGTTTTGTATTTTTGAATATTCTCTTCGTAGCCTGGTGTGTCTTCAGAACAGGCAGTACACAGTGCCTGCAGAAGATGGTACTGCAATAGATGGTTCATCGAATATTCTTTAACTGCCGTGCGCGCCAATTCAATGGCTTTGTAAATATCACCGGCATTAAGCAAATTCCTGATATCTCTTAGATAATGTTTGGCTTTTTCCTCACCGAGTATTGCATCTACGCCAAGCAGTTCGTCAACTGTAACTTTGAAAAAAAATGGCCAGGTGAGGAAGGATTTCAATATCCGGGTAAGTTGCTCCGGTCTCCCAGCGGCTGACAGCTTGAGGGGAAATGTGGAAAATATCGGCGATTTGTTCCTGAGTCAGATTACGAGCTTTCCGTAAGTCTTTAAACTTTTCGCTAAAATAAATAGGCATTTTTCATACGCTCCTTCATAAATTGTGTGTAATATTTGAGCTTCTATATGGGGGATTGTGAAAAACGGTATTATAGTTAGCTCAAATATTAGTAAGGTTAATTTTAGAATCGATTCTAGTAATATTATATGTTATTAATTCATCAATGTACAGCAACTGGTTTAAGAGATTTTATCAACTAAAATGAGATATTCAGGTAAATGCAATGAACTTATGGAATTGTTCAAAAAATTAAAAAAGAAAAAAACATAGTGAATGCTCTTGTTTGCACACTCACTAAGCCAGATTACGAAACGAAGAAAGGCGAAATTCTCCTATTTTTGCAGCAAAAAAAGGCTTGATACTATAGTATCAAACCTATTGTTCTAATATGGCTTTGATTACCTATTTTAATACAATTGCGCACCCCTAGCAAAATTTACGCACCCTTGAGGGTAAATCACGCACCCTTGACTAGTTTTACGCACACCTAAATTATGGCTTAACAAGGCTGTTAATATCAATTAGTTGTGTTTTTTATTGACTCAATGATTAAATCTATAGCAACACCAATATCGATCATGTGGATCAGATCCTTTTCGTACACTCTAAGAGTCATTGTTCTATCTTTTATAGTTGCGTATCCAACTTCAATCCAATAGAAACAAAACATAAATTCATTGGGTAGCTTGTGCTCTTGAGGCATCTCTAATTCAATAAGGATTGGTGTAGTTAGCTTCCAATCTTCCATATTTTTATTATCGATATCCTCTTTAAGACGTAATGAATAGACTCCATTTCTGAAAAAATAATCTCTTGACTTCACCTGATTCTTTTTAAGATAAGAGATTAATTTGTTGTCATTTGTAATCGTGAAAAAATCTCCTTCTTCTCTATAAAAAACATCAGTGTACATGCCATTGATTAAATCAACAACATAGTTTCCATCACCATATGGTTCAGGATGTGGGTAAAACTTTTGAATCAAGTTCCTTGGTACTTTAATTTCAATACTTTTCATAAGTATCTCCTTCTGGCACTTGCCATTTTATTTACAGGTCAAGCCTGTATTACCCTTTGTACCAAGGTATTATATTTAATTCATAAATCTTAAAAATTGATTGACTCCAGCATTGATCCATCCTTTTAATAAATATGATGACTGTCTTCTCTTTGTTAAAAATGCAAGGACTTCTTCATACGTGCTACTGTTATAATCTTTCAATACATTAGCTGTGTTTTCTATCTTAGCAATGGTCTGCCCCCGATTTTTAGTCCAATATGAATGTTAGTGGATATCGGTTTAGACACATATATTATAGCATTATGTGTAGAGCATGTCAACGTTTATTTGACTTTTGTCTGTTACTTGGTTAAAATGGTTATGCTTTTACTTGTTAGCAGGATAGGGCTACGCAGAGGTGCGACCCGAGCGGCTAACAAGGTTTGGCGAGGGAA
>DURT01000015.1 GCA_012843025.1 Tissierellia bacterium
ATTATCCAACCATTCACATTCTGCATAAATCCTGTCCCTGGTAACACCGGGAGTGTCTTCAGTAATCGATATTCTTTTTCCCGCTATTCTATTAAACAATGTCGACTTTCCCACATTGGGTCTGCCTACAATGGTTACTATAGGTCTACTCATTTTTTCCTCCGTTTATTTAACAATTAAACTAAACAATGTCTCTGCATCTACTTCACAAACAAATACGTCCGTATTCAATTCTTTTTTTAAATCTTCAATAACCATATCGTCTAACATAACAAAATTATCATTAATCATATTCCTTGGAATAATAAGATTTCTATAATCTTTACCCTTAAGCTGTTCAATAATATCCTTGCCAGTGGTAAGTCCGGAAACAGTTATACGATGCCCAAAATGGTTATTAATTATTTTAACAACATTTATTTTAATGTTTATTTTGTTCATGATTTTTCGGGATAATTCAACCATTAAATCATATGCAGCCACTCCTGTTACTATTGTAACTTCATCCCTTATTACTTCCTTATATTTCAAACTCCTTAAAGTATCTTCTATTTCACTCTTAAATAATCTGCACATTCCTATACCATTTTCCAACTGATTGAAGTCTTCATATTCTTCATAGGATGGAAAATCCCTGCCACTAAGTATATAGAACTCATCAGCAATAAAAGCAAACCTTGTATTTATTTTTTTCAACAAATCTCTCTGTAGTCTTTCCACCTGGGCTACAACTTCCATTGCACTTTCTTTATCAAAAGCTTTAAGCTCCAAAAGTTTTTCACGGTGCTTTGTTAGTCCCACAGGCACAATTGCCACACTTCTTAAATATGGATGGAGAGAAGCCAAATCGTTAATTGTCTTAGTCAACTGTTCCTTATCATTAATATCCCTTACCAACACTATTTGACAGTCAACAGTTATTCCTCCATCAATGAGTTTCTTTAAATACAGCATAATATCTATGTCCCTGTCATTGCCCATCATAAACTTTCTTAACTGGTTATCAGTGGTATGGACAGATACTTTTATGGGACTGATCTTATATTTTATTATTCTATCTATTTCATCATCGGACAAATTGGTTAATGTAATGAAATTTCCATATAAAAAGGACAGTCTAGTATCATCATCTTTCACATACAGGGTTTTTCTCATCCCCTTAGGCATTTGATCGATAAAACAGAAAATACATTTATTTGAACATACCTTAATATTATCCATAAGTGGATTCTCAAATACAATTCCTATATCTTCATCATATTCTTTTTCAATTTCCAGCTCCCAAATTTCCCCGTTCTTCTTTTTTATTTCAATTAATACTAGGTCGTCAGATATTTGGTACTTATAGTCTATATAATCTTTTACGGGGGTATTATTCACCCTTAACAGTTCATCGCCAGGTTCTATTTCCAATTCTTCAGCTATGCTGTTTTTTAATACTTTAACTATTATATTTTTCATAATTTATCCTCTTTTTAAATGTGGCCTCATTATATCATATCTTCACAATTTACTGCAACGCTATTTTAAATGTGAATCAGGCACCTTATTATCTTGAAGGAATATTATTATTCTTTTATTGTACATTAGCCAATTTTTGTTATAATATTACTGTCTGAAGGGAATACCTAAAGAAAATAATAGTAAGAGAGGTACCACATGTTTAAGGATTATAAATATGTAAGACCGGACTTTGATGAAGTTCAAAAGAAGTATTCAGAGCTTATTAATAATTTCAACAATTCGGAAACTTTTGAGGAACAATATTCATATTACCAGAAAATCAATAAACTATCCAGAAATGTTGAAACAATGGTTCAGTTAGTCTACATAAGGAACTCAATCAATACTGCAGACGAATTTTATGACGGTGAAAAAAAAATATATTGATATGACAGCACCGAAATTCCATGGCTTAAGAGTTGAATTCTATAAGGCATTGTTAAATTCCAAGTTTAAAGAAGAGTTGAAAGAAAAGATTAAACCTCATCTATTTACTTTGGCAGAAATAGAAATAAAATCCTTCTCGCCGGAAGTAATCCCTCTTATGCAGGAAGAAAATACATTAGTCAGTCAATATGACAAATTAGTTTCTTCGGCACAAATAGAATACGATGGAAAAACTTTAAACTTATCACAACTTCAGCCTTATATGGAATCTAAGGATCGTAAAGTTAGTAAAGAAGCTTATGAAAAATGGAGTAGTTTCTTTGAGACAAATGAAGAAAAGTTTGATGAAATTTACGATAAGCTAGTGAAGATAAGACATGAAATAGCTCTAAAACTAGGCTTTAAAAACTTTACGGAATTAGGATACTTAAGGATGGGAAGATCAGACTACAAGGCGGATGATGTTAAGAAGTTCAGGGAGCATGTCTTAAAGTATATAGTACCTATTTCCAATGAACTGAGAGAAAGGCAGAGGTGTAGAATCGGCGTTGATAAATTGAGATATTATGATATTCCTTTTAATTTCTTGTCTGGAAACCCCGCTCCAAAAGGTAATAAGGAATGGATAATGGAGAGGGCAAAAAAAATGTACGAGGAATTGTCTCCGGAAACTGGTGAATTTATCAATCTGATGATAGAAGAAGATTTATTCGATTTAGAAACTAAACCCAATAAGCAAGCTGGCGGATATTGTACCTTCCTATATGATTACAGAGTTCCCTTTATCTTTGCTAACTTTAACGGTACTCAAGGAGATATAACTGTAGTTACCCATGAGGCAGGTCATGCCTTCCAGACTTATGAAAGCAGGTACATGGATGAACCGGAATATAGTTTTCCAACTTCCGAATCAGCAGAAATTCATTCCATGAGTATGGAATTTATCACATGGCCTTGGATGGAGTTATTTTTTGAAGAGGATACGGAAAAATTCAAATTCTTCCACTTATCAGATTCATTAACTTTCATACCCTACGGTGTAACTGTTGATGAATTCCAACACTTTGTTTACGAAAATCCCCATGCTACTCCCCAGGAAAGGAAAAAAGCCTGGAGAGATATTGAAAAGAAATATACTCCCTACAAGGATTACCAAGATAATGATTTTTTAGACAAGGGGACTTTTTGGTTTAAACAGGGTCATATTTTTGGCGTACCTTTTTACTACATAGATTATACGTTGGCCCAAATATGTGCATATCAGTTTTGGATTAAATGTAATAATGACAGAAAAAAAGCATGGAATGATTATTTGAACATCTGCAGAGTGGGAGGAAGCCAGTCGTTTTTAGAAATACTAAAGACAGGAAATTTAAACAGCCCCTTTGAAGAAAATACTATTAAACAAGTGGCCTCGGAGATAAAAAGCTACTTGGATAGCATTGATGACATGAAAATGTAAAATATTGATTTAAAGGTACAGACAGTAATGGTCTGTACCTTTTGTCATCATGAATGATTATGTATTTAAATGAAAAAACTTGTTTTCAACGGCCCTGCTTAAAATCTTCAAAATATCAACCTTGTAAGGACCCTTTCTTGTGATTCTAAATTTTAATTGGTCTCCATAACGAAAACTAATGGTTCTTTCTCCATCCAACGCAATTGTGCCATCATAGTTTGGCAAGGAAAAATACTCATAGTCAATATCCATTCTTTCCAATTCAGAAAAGGATACCTCTTCAACATTGCCAGGACTAACCGGAGCAAAAATTTTAATTCCAAAGTCATCAAACTTTATCCTGTATCCAAAGTCGTGATCCTCGTTACATATGGTAATGTTCCCTGCTATCGAAGAGAATCCAACTGATACAGGTGAACACATGCTGACAATTAACTCCTTGATGTTTTGGGTTTCTGAAACAACCTTACTTCCTACATATGGCAGGTCGGTAATTACTGCATCAACAAGAGCAATGTCGCTGAATTTGCCATTAATATAAACTTCAATTCTTTTGCTTCTGTCTAAATCATAATTTCCTCTATTCAGTGAAATATATGATGCTGCAATTCCAACAGTGGTGCCTTCATAAAACTGGGGATATACATTATTAGTACCAGTCGATACCGGAATAATAGGTACATCAATATCCGTCTTGGCAACCAATCTGCAAGTACCATCACCACCAAGAACAATCAAACAAGAAATATCTAAGTTCTTCATCATTTCAACAGCCTTTATTGTATCATCCGGACGGTCAATTGGCCTGAAGTTAAGTAGTTCAACTGTCAAGCCGGAATTTTTATCC
>DURT01000094.1 GCA_012843025.1 Tissierellia bacterium
CCACTCACACATGCTAATATTTACAGGAAAAAGCTATCGTATGGCCAACTCATTAATTAGGTAAAAATTGTGCTGGCAATTACATATGGAAACTTGTATTTTAAATGGCCAAAAATTGTATTTTCATATTGCCAAACACACTTATCTAATATGGATAAGGTTAGTTACAAAGGTTTAATAAATGAATGCTTTAGAAAAATAAGAAATTATTCATTTAAAGACAGACTGAAACATCTTACTGATAGCTTTAAAGGAGAAGTATTCTTAAATTCTAAACATAAGGAAAAGTACTATCGTGTGATTTATGAACAGGATCTTGATATCTATGATATATCTCCAAGATATATTGCTGTCATATTTCTCCTTACTTCTGATGAGACTCTATGGAATCTACTAGAGCATACAGTAAAACCAAATGGATTTGATTTTAATAAGTGTAACCTTAAACTAATAAGTATAGAAGGCTATGCCATATACCAAATGGCTAAAACCATATGGACAGGAAAAGAAAGTATAGAGATCAGTGAAATAGCCGATGTGGATTTAATTGATGATAAGGTCTTTAAGGCAATCATTAATGCTTCACTAATTACAAGGTATGGTACAGATATATTTTTAATTACAAAGTAGAATGGAGGAATAAGACTTGAATATTACAATTAAAAAATCTAATGGAGAAAATGAAAAGACTAGAACCATTTGGTTTCCCATTGAAGAAGAAAATCTAGGTAAGATATGCAGTGAACTAGGAATAGAAATGACTATAGAACCAAATTGTTATATTGAAAATAGCATGGATAGAAACTTCCTAAACATACTGCATGATAAAAATTGTAATATAGATGAGCTGAACTATTTAATGAAAAGGCTGGATGGATTTGGTCAAAAGGAGATAGAAAGATTTTTCGCTGCATCCTTTGCAGAAAATCCTAAGACAATGACAGAGTTAATAAATTTAAGTTTTAATATGCATTGTTATAGTCTTGTATCCGACTTTAATAATCTGGAAAAGGTGGGAAAAGATTTATATCTAACAGAGAGGCAAGCAGTATCGACAAAAGAATTAGATGAGCTTGACGGTGAATCATATGCAATGGATGTAATAAAAAATAATCCTAATCCTATAATCACACCATATGGAGTCCTATATAAAAATAGCAATCTACCTGAGCAAGTATATAATGGAAAGCAGTTCCCTCCATATATATGGAAAGAAACAATAGCAGCAGTACAGCTGACTGCAAAGGGAGAGAATGAATATATCTATCTTCCTTGTTATGATATTGAAGTTGAAAAGGCACTGATGAGATTAGAAACACCTTATCTTCATGATTGTGAGGTGGTAGTTGATAGCCATAGTTTTCCCGACAATATACTAAATATTGTTTCTGCAAATACAACATCAGTAATTAAGGTGGATGCCTTAAACAATTTAGCAAAGCATTATAGTGAGATGGGAAGTCAAGATACAAGATATTTTGAAAAACTTATGGATCATATTAAGCCTCGAACTATTGATGAAGTATTTGCACTTGCAGAATCCATGTATGAATTTGAACTCTTTGATGATATTAAAGATATAGAAAGCTATGGAAGATATATGATATGCGAATCAGGACGTTTTGAATTCGATCCAAATCTTGAAGAATACATTGATTTTAAAAGATATGGCAGAGAAAAAATGGCACAGGAAGATGGAGCATTTTCAAATAAAGGATACATTATTTATCATGGATACAATCAAAAACTTGCCAATTTATTATTCGAAAATCTAGGAATAATGATTCCTGAAGAAAGAGAACTAAAGACATTAAAGCTATATATGCCCCTTACAGTTAATATTTACGAAATAGAAAATCAGCATGGATATCGTGAAATATCAAATGAACCTATAGAATTAGATAGCAGTGAGTTAATATACAATATGGATGAAATATTAGAAGCTATTGAAAAAAGCAATCTTCCGGGAGAAGAGCAAAGAGGACTGATGAAATATTATGATGCCAAAGATAGTGTTAATTCTAAGGTTTCAAAATATGTATTTACTGTAGAAAAAGTTGGAGAAGAAATAATGGGGGTGGCTATACTTACATTAAATGATGATTTAACCTCTTCAGAGCTTGAAAGGATTAAAGATGAAATAATTGGACAGGCTGCAGATGGCTGGGGTGAGTCTTTTGAGCAAAGAGAAATAAGCACAGATATGGGAGACATCTATATAAGTTTCTGGAATAGCAGTAAGAGCTGGTTTATTAAAACAGCAGAAGAAATGGGAATAAATCAAAATCAAATAATGGGAGGGATGAAATTTGAATAATAGAAATCAAGTAGAAAAAATTAAAAAGATGTACCCTGCAGGAACAAGAATAGAGTTACTTTCAACCATGGATGATCAGCAAGGAGTTGAGAAAGGGACTAAAGGTACAGTGATTCTGGTAGATGATATAGGAACTATACACATGAAATGGGATAATGGCAGAGGCCTTGGTCTTATTCCCGAAGAAGATAATTTCAAAGTCTTATCCAGACCACAAGAAGAAATCAAAGAATCAGAGGAACATTCCAAAGAACAGTCCCATGGCATGGGAGGTATGAGTCTATGAGAGATTTAAATTATATGTGGAAAAGGCTTGAAGGAACAAAAGAAGAAAAAGCCTACCTAGATAAGCGGTTTAATGAAATGTCAGTTAAAGAGCAATATGTTTTAGAGGGTGCAATTCAAATTATTGGAATATATACTGCAGCAGATATGATTAATCTTACTGAACAGTTAAGCAGTTTTGACTTTTATTATAAAGCTACCGATGAAAAATATCTTGGAGAATATGTGGCTAAACATAAGGAAGATGCATCTGATGAGATACTTCCATTTATAAATACAGAAAAACTTGGCACTGAATACCATGACGACTTTGAAGGTGCATTTACAAACAAAGGCTATACAATTGAAAGGAAAACTGTAAAACAAATTTATGATGGCTCAAACTTGGATAAGCTGACAAGGGATAATTGGACTATAAAAATTAAAGTTGGAAGTAACAAATATCCTGAGGGCTTATGGATAAACATTCCTGATTACGGATCTTTTACTTTAGAACCTGATGAGCTGGATATTGCATTAGATGTACTTGGGTTAGAGAAGTGGGATGAAGGCAATTTATTAGATGCAAAATGCATATTCCCAAATATTACAGAATTAAAAAACCAGTATGATTCCATAGAAGAATTAATTGAGAGTGGTAATAATCTAGGTTATGCTTGTGATGAGCAAGATCAAGGGAAAGATTTTTATATGGAACATTTAGAATCAGCTATGGAGATTGAAGGATGCAGCAGACTTGATTTTGCCCTTGATATATCTCAAAATCTAGATTGCTATGACTTCGTACCAAAAGGCGCTAATTTTGAAAAGTACGGAAGAATCATGGCAGAGAAACATGGAATTGTAAAACCAGATTCAATATTAGGGGAAAACTTTGACTATGTAAAATATGCCATGGCAGTTATAGAAAAGGAGGAATTAGAGCCTTGCAAGCATGGTTTTATTAAAAGAAATGAAGAGAAGTTCTACTATGAATTCAGTAAAGAGCCAGATAGCATGGAAATATTCATGTAATAGAAAACTTCTCATAGCTATATTAAGTAACTTGTGATATATTGTGGTGCTTGAAGGAGGTGCACCATGGAAGATATTATTGAAATACTGGAAGAAGCGGTAACTGAGAGACTGGAAATGGCATATTTTAAATTGATTAAGGAAAATGAGGAAGTAAAGCAAGGAGTAGAAATGGTAAAGGAATTAAGTATAAAGCTATATGAAAATACTGATATTCCAAAAGAAGTAAGAAGACAGATTGAAGACTATAAAGACATATCTGACTTTGTAGAAAGGGAGATGCAAAAACATATTTATTTAGAAGGGATAAAAGATAGTATTAAACTCTTAAGATAACTTGGTGTACTAAGATAGCGCGGAAGATATCCGTGTTTTTTTATACCCAAAAATAAAAAGGCCGATTGTTAGCTGTAAATTACAGCAAAACAGTCGGCCTTTTTTTGTTGTCCAAAAACATGGAATAGGAAAAGGAGGCAGGGAGGTGGAAGAAAAATTTTTTACCTATATAAAAGAGTATCATACAGGAAAAGAAAAGGCTGTGTCCAGTGCATATCTTCAAAATAGATTATGCATCAGCTCCAGAACTGTCAGGAGACTAGTAAACCAATTAAGAAATGACGGAAGTCCTATATGCAGCGGTGACAAGGGATACTATTATGCCGCTGACAGAGAGGAACTTATTGCAAGCATCAGGCAGATGACAAGCCGAATAAAGGAGATATCCAAAGCGAGGAGAGGGTTAATCAAGGCATTGGAACATTTCCCAGATGATAGTGACCAGCTGAAATTGAACCTTGATGATAAAACAGAGGAGGAGTGATGAAATATTAATAGTTTTATGAGTTGGATAGGCGGAAAGAAGGCTTTAAGGGAGTTAATAGTATCAGTATTCCCCCTCTATTATGAACGATATATAGAAGTGTTTGGAGGCGGAGGCTGGGTTTTATTCCATAAACCTCCTTGCAATGATTTTGAAGTATATAACGATTTTAATGGACTCTTGACTAATCTCTATCGCTGTGTAAGGGAAAAACCTGATGAGTTAATAGAGGCACTGCATTTTGTGTTAAATTCTAGGGAGGATTTTGACATAGTAAAGAATGCACTTGCAAGGGATAGTCCTGCAAGTGATGTAGAAAGAGCCTCATATTTTTATCAGCTGATTCGCTACAGCTATGCATCAGGACTTACAAGCTATGGCAGTCAGCCTCATGATATGTGGGTTAATTTCCCCTTAATTGAACAGGCACATAGAAGACTTAGTAAAGTAGTTATTGAAAATAAGGATTTTGAAAAGCTGATAAGGCAGTATGATCGCCCTGTCAGCTTTTTCTATGCAGATCCACCCTATTATGAGACAGAAAAATACTATAAGAATGTCGGTGAAGATGGATTCAAAGAAGAGGATCATATAAGGCTTCGGGACACCTTAATGGATATAGAAGGGAAGTTCCTGCTTTCCTATAATGACTGTGAGTTTATAAGAAATCTATATGATGCACCAAATATTCAGATTGAAAGCTTTACCCGTATCAATAATATTAAACAGCGTTATGACAATGGTGCCCAGTTTCCAGAAATACTTATATCAAATTATGATATGCAGGAAAGGAAGGATAACAATCCTTCACAAATAAATATATTTGAAATGAATAATGAACTTTAAAATGAGGAGGAATTCCATATGAAAATTATAAAAGAAAATTCTAATAGCAATATCATTATACCAATTGAGGTACTAAAGGCTTCAAGTCTTTTAGATAGTGAAGATATTGAATTAAAATCATTGGAAAATGGATTTGTATTAATGAAAGGAACTATGAATGCAATGGAGCTTATTAAACTAGCTGAAGGGCTAAAGAGTTTATCAGAAGAGTTAATAGTACATCTTGCAGGAGTCTGTGGAAGATGTCTTGACTGTTCATACTGTGAGAAATATGAAGAATATGATGAGATTATGGTACCTGATTATCTTTTAGAAGAAGCAGGAATACCCATTGATGCAAAGCTTTGTGCCTATACAGAAGAAGATAGTGGCGAGGTGGTGGTTATGCAGGCAGATTGTGATTATGACATAGCTGATGTACCAAACTTTGTAATTGATATTTTTGAAATGTCAGGAATCTGTATCAGAGAATTAGAAGAAAAACTAATGACAGATAATATTGTCTACGGAGATGAATAATCACCAGAAAGAGTAATTATATGAGACTGGAGGTGTAGTATGAGCAGGATACAGTTAAAAAATGGACGTATCATTTATTATGGAAATCCAGCAGGTTATGTAGAGGATAATATAGCAACTGTGGACTTCATGTTCAAAAGTGAGGAATTAGAAAACTGGATTCAGCAGAGGAAATTAATACCTAAATGGAAGGAAGGAGTGTTTGAGAGATTGTCAGGAAAAGATGGACTAAATTTCAATGACCAAGAATTAATCTCACTAAAGAAATGTCGTATCTGGCAGTTAAAAACTGATGTAAGTCCAGAGAGGAAATTTATAGGATATGAAGAACTTATAAGAGCCTTTGGTGAACCTGATAAGGATAATTATAAAATTGTCTATGATGGAGAAATTGAAAGCAATGATTTGGAAGAAATCTATACAAAATTCAATTTAAATCATCCTCATGGTTTTACTGGTCACTCACTGTCCATATCTGATGTAATTGAGCTTTATGATGATAATGGCAGTGAGTTTTATTATGTGGATAGATTTGGATTTAAAGAAATTGACTTTGAATCCCAGGATCATAGACAAGACATGAATATGAGTATGTAAAATAAATAAAATGGAGGAAAGCAGAATGAGAAATATGTTTGGTAAAGTAAAGGAGTTAAGGTTAGGAAAAGTTACTGCAATAAAAACAGCAGTAAGCAACAATCGTGGAGAAGGATACATTGATACAGCAGTAAAGATACTCATTGCTGTAGTGTTAGGTGCATTGTTATTAGCAGGGTTATACATGTTATTCGGTGATGTAGTTATGCCGACCTTAAATGAAAGAATCCAAGAAATGTTCAATTATGCAGGGTAAGGGAGGAAATTTAATAATGAAATATAAATCAAAAAGAATAATTAATATCCTTTTAATAGTTTGTATTCTAATGACTAACTTTATAGGATCTGTTTTTGCTGCAAAACATATATTTTCAGATAGTATAGGGCATTGGGCTGAGGAAACAATTAATATTCTTACTGAAAGGGGAATTGTTAAAGGTTACCCTGATGGACTATCTCACCCGGATAACACTATTACAAGGGGAGAGTTTTCAGCACTCTTAGCAAGGACTATGGAGCTTGAAGCCAAAGATAGTGGGAATGTTGAACCAGCATTTAAAGATATTATAGGATATTTTGCTCAAAAGGATATAGAGGCACTTGTTAATGAAGGAATTATTATGATAGAGGACTATGGTAAGTTATATGTCCCTAATGAGCCTATTAGCCGAATGGAAATAATCAAAATGTTAGTTAGAGCGACAGTAAAAGAAAACCATGATCTAGACTGTACTAGTGATACAGGATTTATTGATGAGGATAATCTAACTAAAGATGAAGTCGGATATATTTGTCTTGGAAAACAATATAATATTATTTCAGGTTACCCAGACAGAACTATTCGTCCTGATGGTGAATCCACACGTGCTGAAGCCTTTACAATGCTCATTAGGCAGGAAAAGGCTAAAGAAAAGATTGAGGCAGATAAAGCTGATGATAAAAACAAACAAGAAGAACCTATAGATAAGGACTCGAATACTGGAAATAGCCCATCTTCAGGAGGTAGTTCAAATTATGTTCCTGCCCCAAAGTATAGTTTTGAACTTCCCATTACAGCTTATGTTGATGAAGAAATAGAAATTGTTCCTATGAGTTCAAATGTAAGGTCAGTTAAATGGGAGATTAGTAAAGAAGGTGTCCCTATAGATTTGATTTCAGCTATTGACGGAGAGCTAAAGGTAAATGGAGGTACTATTAAAATTAAATCTGCCGGCAGTTATACATTTACAGCTATAGCTGTAAATAGTAGAGAGAAAGAGATTAAGCATGAACAGAATATAGATATTTATCCCATAGTTTCTGCTGAGTTTAGATTACCTGAAACAGCCCATACAGATACTACAATAGAAGTTGACCTAGAGGTTAAAAATTTAGGAAACAACCTTGTAACATGGACAGTTCAAAGGGATGGTAAGGAAATAGAATATGATACTAGTATTACAGGAGAACTTACAAACACTGGTGGTCTGATAATGTTCAACAACATAGGGGAATACGAATTAACAGCCATTGTAACTGATGAATTAGGAAAAGAAACCATAGTAAGTGATGTAATTAAAATATATCCTGTGGGAGAAATAAAGTTAGAACTTGATAAAACAACCCATACTGACAAAAATATCACCTTAAAAACAGAAACAAAAAATATAGAAGATATGGACTTAGTATGGTCTCTTACTAGGAATGGAGAAGAGGTCGAGGTTTCAGAGTTTATTGAAGGAGATATTTTGCCAGTAGACAGTATCATAGGTTTTAAAGAAAAAGGTGTATATAATTTAACTCTTTCAGCTATAGATGAGACTGGCAGAACATTTACAGAGAAGGTATCCATTACCGTATATCCCGTAGGTTCTGCTGGTTTTTATTTGCCTGAAATATTCCATACAGATGATGAAATAAAAATTGAGGCATCCTTTAAGGAAATTGGAAATCATGATGCAGAGTGGTCACTTATTAAGGATAGCAAAGAAGTAGAAATTTCAAATTTTGTTAATGGCAACCTAAACAATGGGGGAGGAATAGTTATATTTCCTCATAAAGGTGAGTATACTCTGAAAGTTTCCTTCACTGATGATGGAGGAAGAAGATATGACTATGAGCAAGGTTTTAAAGTTTATCCTGTGCCAGATGTGGCTTATACACTAGATAAATATGCCCATACCGACAGCAATGTTAATATCGAGGTAAACAGCACAGAGCTTGATGGACTGGAAATCGAATGGCTTGTAGATAATACCTATGGTTTTCAGGATTGGGAAACTTATGTAGATGGAAATCTAAATAATTCAGGTGGAAGTATCAGGTTTAAAAGGGCAGGTGTTTACGAACTTGTTGTTAGAATCACTGATGATACTGGCAGAATATTTCTCTTTGAATCAGGAGATAAAATAGAAGTTTTACCTGTATTAGATATAGGATTTGAACTTCCTAAATCAGCTTATACGGACAGTATTATCAATATTAGAACCTATGGCAACAATAATGTACTTCCAGTAGAATGGAGCATCACTAAAGATGGCGAGGCTATATCTGAAGATCAAGCAATCTCTGGGAACTTAAATGCACAAGGGGGTAAAATTACTTTCCTTACAGAAGGAGATTATACATTGACTGTAAGGATGACAGACTTCCTAGAGAGAAGTTTTTCATATAGCCAAGAAGTAAGAATAAATCCTGTTGTTCAATATAGTTTTACCATGCCTGATTCCATTCATTATGGAAAGGAATTTGAAGTAAGTACAGTTTCTAAAAATCTTGGAATTAATGAAGTTAAGTGGACATTAGAAAAATTAGGTGAGTCGGTAAATTATAGTGGTGAACTTACAAATGACGGAGGGAAAATATCAATATCAGATACTGGTGAATTTACTCTCATAGCTACAATCATAGATGGTGAAGGAAGAGTATTCACTCACAATAAAAAGATTACTATTACTAATACTGCACCAACAGTAATACTTACAGCCACACCAACAAGAACTGCTAAGGATGGCAGGTTCTTTGTTGATATTAAGGCAACAGCTGCTGATGCAGACGGAGATGCAACCACCTTGGAATATGAAGGAACAACCAATGACAACTATTATTCAGTAGGCACGCATACAGTTCGTGTTCGTGCAAAGGATATAGCTGGAGATTACTCTCCTTGGGCAGAAAGGAGCTTTACAATAGTAAATTCAGCACCAACAGTAACATTGACAGCCACACCAACAAGAACTGTTAAGGATGGTAAATTCTTTGTTGATATAAAGGCAACAGCCAATGATGCGGACGGAGATGCTACCACCTTGGAATATGAAGGAAGAACCAGTGATAACTATTATTCAGTAGGTACACATACGGTTCGTGTCCGAGCAAGGGATATAGCAGGAGCATACTCCTCTTGGGCAGAAAAGAGCTTTACAATTGCAAACTCAGCACCGACTACTCCTGTAATTACTAGGACACCTAGCGGGAATAGTGTTGCTCCTGGTACTAATGTGACCATTACAGCTAAGAGTACTGATGCAGACAATGATCCAATTACCTACGTTTGGGAGGGACGTAATGCAGAGACACAAGTCTATCCATTAGGGAAAAATACAGTTCGTGTAAAGGCTGTGGATTCTACAGGTACAGAATCTCCTTGGGCTGCAATTGTATTCTTTGTTGCAGATTCAAACGGTGGAGGGGGTATGACTCTAACCGGTCCTGATTCAGTGATTCTAGAAAATGGATTGGAAGGTGCAACTATTAGTGAATATACATTTACTGTCCCTCCTGTATCAGGACATAGCGGAAGTGACCATGGACGTGTTCGTGGGTACAATGTATTGACCAAACAATGGGATCAGCTTGACTATGGAACGACCAGCAATGGTATCACATTCAGCAAAACTTTAAGTACTGGAGTTTATTCAAAACTAGAATTTTATTATTACACAAACCATAATTGCATGTACAACAAATCAAATATAACCTATTCAGTAAATTACCATTTTGAATAAAGAGGAGGCTAATCAATATGAAAAGAGCAATTGCAAAAACAAATGATTATATCATAAACAAGTTTATAGATATAAAATCGGTAGCTAGCAATAACAGAGGAGAAGGATATATTGACACAGCTATAAAAATTCTAATTTCAGTAGTTTTAGGAGCATTACTTCTTGCAGGGTTATATATGTTATTCGGTGATGTAGTTATGCCAACATTAAATGAGAGAATTACAGATATGTTCAATTATGCAGGTTAACAGCATCTTACAAGGGGTGCTTTTTTCTTTTCTGCTTTTGGCGGCCTCTTATGCAGATATTAAAAGAAGAGAGATTCCAGATACAGTCTGTGTGCTCCTTGTATTAGCAGGATTGATAAATTTTAGTTATATAAATCTATTGGGAATATTTGTTGCACTACCCTTTCTCATAGCAGCAGTACTGAAAGAAAATAGTATCGGTGGGGGTGATATTAAGCTAACTGCTTCAGCAAGTATTGTCCTTGGATTTTGGAAGGGGACCTATGGACTAATAATAGGGCTTAGCTCTTTAGTACTATTTTATTTATTATTTGTACTGATATCTAAGATAAAGAAAAAGCAAGTGGCAAAGAACTTATCTATGCCACTTGCTCCCTTTTTAGGGATGGGTTTTATAATCATGTATTTTATAAAATAGGAGGAAAATCATATGGGATTTTTAAAGAATAGAACAGTAATTGGAGTGATTTGTATACTACTATCACTTCTTATATGCTTTGGACTTACACCACTGTTTAATAAAGGTATGAGTCAGAAGACGGAAATTGTAAGGGTAACAAAGGAGATTAAAGCAGGGGATGAAATCACAAAGGATATGGTTCAATCTGTGGAAGTAGGAGGGTTTAATCTGCCTGAAAATGTGATTCGTAGTAAAGAGACAATCATTGGAAAATATGCCTCATCAGATTTAGGGATTGGAGATTATATTTTAAATACAAAAGTTTCAGACATACCAGCAGCTGAAAATGCCTATTTATATAATCTTGACGGAAGCAAACAAGCAATATCTATTACCATTAAGACCTTTGCCAATGGCCTCTCTGGAAAACTTCAAAGCGGTGATATTGTATCTGTAATTGCACCTGATTATAAAAAACAAGGAAAAACAGTTATTCCAGCAGAACTTAAATATGTAGAAGTAATTTCTGTAACTGCTTCATCAGGATACGATGCAAATACAGGTAATCAGATAACTGAAGATGAGAGAGAACTTCCATCAACAGTAACACTTCTTGTAAGTCCAGAACAAGGCAATATTCTAGCTGAACTAGAGGCAGATTCTAAATCTCACTTATCATTGGTCTATAGAGGAACACCAGAAAATAGCAAGAAGTTTACTGATATGCAGGAAGAAATAATAGAGAAACTCTACTCAGAAGAACAAGAAGAAATAGATGAAGAAGTATCCGAAGAAAGCATAGCTGAGGAAACAAGAGAGGGCGAGGTGGAATAAATTGCTGAATTTCAAGAAGAAGAGTATCTTTGCACGGAAGACAGAGGAAAAAACAGAGGAAGAAATTCTGCATAGAGGGGTTTTGGCTGTCTGGGGAAGTCCCGGAAGCGGAAAAACAATTCTGGCTGCAAAGCTTGCCAAGTATCTTGCAGATAAGAAAAAGAATACGGTTCTAATACTATGTGATATGACAGCACCAATGCTGCCTTGTATCTGTCCCCCATCAGACCTTGAACATGAAAAATCCTTAGGAAGTATTCTTGCTGCAACCCATGTAAACGAGGCACTTGTAAAACATAATATGATTACCCATAAGAAACTATCATACCTGACGATTCTAGGTATGCTTAAAGGGGAAAATGAATATACCTATCCTCCTTATACAGAAGTTCAAGCAGGAGATCTGATTGAGAATTTACGTAAAATAGCACCATTTGTCATTATTGACTGCGGCAGTTATATAGCAAATGATATTTTATCTGCAGTTGCACTTATGGAATCTGACTCAGTTTTAAGGTTGGCTAATTGTGATTTGAAAAGTATAAGTTATTTATCAAGCCAATTACCACTGCTTCGTGACAGTAAATGGGATACAGATAAGCAATATAAAGTAGGATCAAATCTAAAGCCGCAGCAGAGTGTTGATAATATAAGTCAAGCACTTGGAAGTGTGGCTTTTAAACTTCCACATTCACAGGAAGTGGAAGAACAATATCTTGCAGGAAACCTCTTTGCAGATTTAACAATGAAGGACAGCAGAGCCTTTCGTAAGGAAATTGAGAAGATTGCAAAGGAGGTATTTGGTTGTTAGGTAAAAAGAGAAAGAATACTGTGTTTTTAAAAGAAGCAAACCAACAAAATGTCGTATTTGAAAATACTAATTTAGCAGAAAATGAAATTATAAGCAGTGAATCCAAAGATAAAACTGTTAAGGATCCACATAAACACAAAGGGGAGTTAGGTTCTGAAAAGAGAACCCACTCCTTATTTTTTACTCCAGAATCAGAAGGAAGAGATTTCTTTACAGTTTTAAAAGATGTTCAGGAATATATTTCAAGCAATTACTCTATTCTCATTACTGATGGAACTGTGGAGGACTCTAAGGAACATTTAAAAAGATATATATCTAAATATATACAAGATAGCAGGATTTCTGTAAAAGGAATGAACAGCGAAGAACTTATCGATGCACTCTACAGTGAAATGGCTGAGTTCGGATTCTTAACAAAATATATCTATGGGAAAGGAATTGAGGAAATAGATATTAATTCATGGAAGGATATTGAGATACAATATTCCGATGGCAGATGCAAAAAACTGGAGGAGCATTTTGATTCACCTGAACATGCCATTAATGTAATAAGGAGAATGCTCCATATATCAGGCATGGTACTTGATAATGCTAGTCCTGCTGTTCTTGGGCATTTATCTAAAAATATTCGTATTGCAGTATTAAAGACTCCATTAGTGGATGAAGATGTAGGTATAGCGGCATCTATTCGTATTGTTAATCCTCACAATATGAAGAAAGAAGACTTTATAAATGGGGAAACTGCAACAGATCCTATGCTTGAATTTCTATCAGAATGTATACGTTATGGAATTTCTGTCTGTGTGGCAGGGGCAACAAGCTCAGGAAAAACAACCATAGCTGGATGGCTGCTGACTACCATTCCTGATAATAAGCGAATATTTACCATTGAGAATGGTTCCCGTGAGCTTGCCTTGGTTCGTGAAAAGGATGGAAGAGTGACTAACTCTGTTGTCCATACCATTACTCGTGACAGCGAAAATGAAAGACAAAAGATAGACCAAATTACACTTCTTGATATGTCCCTTAGATTTAATCCGGATATTATTGTTGTGGGAGAGATGCGTGGAGCAGAAGCCAATGCAGCACAGGAAGCAGCAAGGACAGGGGTAGCTGTTCTTACTACTATACATTCAAATTCTTGTGAGGCAACATACAGAAGAATGGTATCCCTTTGTAAAAGAGCAGTGGACATGACGGATGAAACACTTATGGGTTATGTAACTGAGGCCTATCCTATAGTCGTATTTTGTAAGCAACTTGAAAATAAGGAAAGAAAATTGATGGAGATTATGGAATGTGAAATATTGTCTGATGGCAGCAGAAATTATAGACCATTATTTCAGTATATTATTACTGAAAATAGAATGGAAGATGGAGAGTTTATAATTAAGGGATACCATGAACAGGTTAACAGCATATCAGAGAGCCTATCAAAAAGATTTTTAGAAAATGGAATGCCAGTCAGTACTATAGAAAAACTTAAAAAGAAGGAGGTACAAAGTCTATGAGTACCATCTTGTTAATAGCCTGTATTGGAATGATTACAGGTTTTTTTATTTTGTTTAATATCTCACCAATGGAGTTTACGGATAGTATCTTTAAAGGGTTACTGAACAAGCCTAAGAGCATTAAAGATGAAATTAATGAAATTACTAAACGAAAAAAGTTATCTTTTTTCAGACGTGACCTTGCTGAAGTTCAGGAGATTTTAAGAGTAACTGGAAGAGAGAATAAGTTTCCTATGCTTTGTGCCTTATCTCTTTTACTCTTTGCCATAGGAGTATCTATTGCCATTATTCTTGGAAATTTGTTTTTAGCTCCAGTAATGGCAATAGGTTTTATGCTTATACCATTTTGGTATGTTCGTATTACCCAAACTCATTTTAATAAAGCTATATCAGCTGAACTTGAAACAGCTCTTAGTATTATCACAACAGCATATCTAAGAAATGAGGATATTTTAACTGCTGTGGAAGAAAATATGAATTATTTAAATCCTCCCGTGCTATCTGTATTCAGGGAGTTTGTATCTAGAATAAAGCTTATAAATCCAGATATTATAGCATCTTTGCAAGAGATGAAAGGAAGAATCGACAATGCAGTCTTTCATGAGTGGTGTGATGCTTTAATTGCTTGTCAGTTTAACAGAAGTTTAAAGACAACACTAACTCCCATTGTAAGTAAATTGTCTGATATGCGAGTGGTGAATGGAGAACTTGAAAATATGGTGTTTGAACCAAGAAAAGAATTTATTACTATGCAGATATTGGTTATTGGTAATATTCCTCTTTTATATTTTCTCAATAAGGATTGGTATCATACGCTGATGCACACAGTCATGGGACAGATAATTTTATCCGTTTGCATTGCAGCCATTTTTATATCTACAGCTTTTGTAATTAAATTAACTCAGCCAATAGAGTATAGGAGGTAGATAAGATGACATTTTTAATTATTATCTTTGGAATACTCCTAGCGCTGGGACTGTTCTTTATAATGGCTGATATATTAAGACTCCCAAGTTTGGCTGCACAAAGGGCAATGCAATCTGCAGGAAAGCAGGGAAGCGGAAAGATAAAAAATATAGATATAATGATTCAAGGATGGGCAGTAAAGCTCTCTAAATACATCCCTATTGATGAGTATAAAAGAAATAGAATGGAAAATACACTGAATGCATCTGGGATAAATATGACACCAGAAGAATATATGGCATCTGCCATAGTCAAATCAGGTTTAATTGCATTGGGAGTAGTTCCCTCCTTAATAATATTACCTCTTTTAGCACCAGTTATTGTATTCTTAAGTATCCTAGTATATTTTAAAGAGATAGGGAAAGCCGATTATGAGCTGAAGGAAAAAAGGGATAAAATCGAAAGAGAACTGCCAAGATTTGTAGCAACCATTACTCAGGAGTTAAAAGCAAGCAGAGATGTATTGTCCATTTTAGAGAACTTTAAGAAAAATGCTGGTGAAGATTTTACGGATGAACTGGATATCTTAACTGCAGATATGCGATCTTCGTCATATGAGGCAGCACTTACAAGATTTGAGGCAAGAATCAACTCACCTATGTTGTCAGATATTACAAGGGGATTAATCGGGGTTTTACGTGGAGATGATGGAACTATGTATTTTCAAATGCTCTCCCATGATATGAAACAGCTTGAACTTCAAAGGTTAAAGGCACAGGCTATGAAGATACCCCCCAAGATTCGAGTGTTTTCTTTTGTAATGCTTATGTGTTTCTTAATGACCTATATGGCCATTATCATATATGAAATTATACGTTCCCTTAGTGGAATGTTTTAGGGGGTGTCTATGTGTTAAAGATTTTAAGATCCAAGCAAGGAGAGGGGTATATAGATGTGGCAGTACTTGTTCTTTGTGCCATGCTTGTTATTGCTCTTGCAGTTAGAGTATTCCCGGCTTATATTATTAAACAACAGGTAGATACCTTTGCTACAGAACTTATGAGAGAAGCAGAAATTGCAGGTAGGGTTGGAACAGAAACTACAAATAGGGAACTTTTACTTCGAGAAAAAACAGGTATTACACCAACGGTCACATGGTCGAAATCAGGAAGAATTCAATTAAATGAAGAGATAACTGTCACCGTCACTTTTGATACTAATATCGGTTTATTCGGTGGATTCGGCTCCTTTCCTATTACTTTAAGAGCTGATGCCGCCGGGAAATCAGAAGTATATTGGAAGTAGGTGAAATCTTGTATAAACTTAAAAGAATAATAACCGATAAAAAAGGTAGTTCCTTCCCCTTAATTGTTGCAGTGACTCTGTGTCTCGTAATGATTTTCACAGGAATATCTGAATATTTTAGGCTGATGATCATTGCTCAAGGTGTACGTGATGCTGTTCAGGATGCAGTCATTTCTACTGTAAATGACAACTATGATGATGTTTATCATGGAGTTCGTGAAGGCTATTCAGGAGGATATCAGCCTATAGCAGATGACTTTGAAGAATCTCTAGATTATGGGGATATCTATAATAGACTTGATGCAATTCTTGGATTAAGACAAAGCGGCGGATATCATAGGAAAACTACGTCAGATGGAAAGATGGAGTTTCAATTATGGAATTTAGATGTAGATATAAGGAATGCACCATTAGCTTCAGGTGATAGGGCAGATTCAAGGTTTGAGGCAGACAGTAGTATAATGCTTGAAGTACCCGTATCCTTTGGGGGAAGACTTCTGCCAAGTATGAGAATGAAAATAAAGACAAGTGCAGGCTATACTCCTAAATTTTAGGAATTTAAAAAATAAATAGACTTTTAGAAAATCTTGTGGTAGGGTGTGGCTTATAAGGAATATATAATTGAGATTTAAAAAGGAGGCAAAATCCTATGAAAAATATAAATGATAAGACTAAAAGGAGACTAATAGTCTCTGGTGGATTAATAATCAGTGTAATACTTATAATTTTAATAAGTGGACAGTTTAGAAAAAGGCCTATAGCAGAAGCGGAATTGCCAAATCAAAGTGAAGATTCTATAGATATTATATTAGAAACACCTGAAATTACAGAAAAAGAAGATGAAGTTATAGTACCGGAAATTGAGATTACTGATATAGAAACAAAGGATAATGGAGCAATAGATACTGGAACTGAACAGACCATTCAAGGTAATCCTGAAAAACCAAAAGAGCCTACAAAGGAACAACTTGAAGATCCAACTCAAAAACCTAATGGTGAGAAAGTGGAAACACCACCAGAACCTGTGGAACATAATAAAGTAGAGAAACCAGCAGAAACACCAAAAAAGGATGATGAGCCACAAGGTGGGGATACCAATAATAAAGGGCAGACCTACTTACCTGGGTTTGGATGGATAGAGAATAGTGGGGAAAACCAAGGTACTACAGCTGAAGATATGTATGAGAATGGAAATAAGATAGGCGATATGAATTAAATAAGAATAGCAATGTTAAACACTACAGAGATGTAGTGTTTTTTCTTTGCAGAAAGGAGAGAAAATGAAAAGAAAAATTAAGATATTAATAACGCTGATAATAATAATTAGCATAATATTTCCCGTTGTTGTATTTGCAGTTGGAGATGGGAATATAGACTCAGGCGGCGGTGGAATGGGAGATGGAACTAGTACCGATAAATGGTCTCCTGGATATGACGGTGTTCGTGTAACTGTAGTTCGTGCAAGTGATTACTCGGTAGTAACTACCCCTATCGATCTAACTAATAAGAAACCACCATCTACTATGTTTCATTTTGGTAAAGTGTCTAAACTTCAATATAACAGTGGGAGAGGTTTGACCCCTATACAAGGTGCATATTCTTATGTTAATCCATCTCAAAGCATGCCAAGAATTGTAAGTACCAATGGTAGTAACAATATTGCAGCTATAAAAAGTTATTTTACAGATGAACAAGTAATAAGGTCAATAGCATCAATCACGGGTATCGATTTCGATATTCTAATTGGCGGAGATTATAAACTGCTCCTAGAGCCAATGGCTTATTACACATTTCAAGGGGTTATGATTGCTACAACTGCAACTGAAGCTGCTATGTATGATGAACAAGTAAATGGACTGCTTAGAACTAAGATGACGTCTTTGTCCCATAAAAACTTGCCCCTTGCTATGTTTCTTGAAGTGGGTGATTTGGGATATCCTGCATGGAAGGGAAGTACTACAAAAGCAGCATCCAATGCAGATATAAAATCTTCTCTTGGACTTGGTATTGTAAGATTTACAGAGCAACCTGAGCCACCAATTGTAAGTTCATATGATTATGAATATAGAGTAAATACCGAGGTAATCACTTCAGTTATGATTAGTGGAGGACAGTCAGACCCTGACAGACCGACTCGTGTAAGTTTTATTATAGATGGAAGAACCTATAATGTTGGAAATATATATTATCCATATGGGGACTCACAGCTTGCATGGGTGAAATGGACAACTCCTGATACAGAGCAAGATATGGTAATTGATGTAGTAGTGAGTGGACCGGGCAGTACAGTAAATTCTACCATCAATGTTAAGATAGTTGACTTAGATAAAAATCCCCCACCAAATCCAGTAGCTGATGATAGAAATGACTCTTTTTCTCACTCTTCTGTTCCAAATAGAGAAGAGAAAACAACAGCTAATTGGAGTATATGGAGGCCTTGGTGGCAGGAATATTGGGTATGGCATAGTACGGGTGAAGACTCAGGTTATTGGTGCGATCATGGATGGTGGGAATTTGACCTTGAACAATACACAGCCAGACTTTCCAGTAATATGAAAATTACAAACGATAGTAAAAATCCTACTGCAAATGGAAGTACATTTAAAAGTGGATATGGAATCAATCAAATCATCACTGGAAATATGAGTACTAATCAAAGTTCAGCAATAACCTACATGCAGAATGCTGTTTCCTATTTTCCTGAATTCCAATATGAAACCTACTGGAGATTATTAGAACGTGTTTCAAGTGGAGCAAATGCTAGGTTTGAATTTAAGAAAAATAATTATTCTACTTACAAGAATCGTACACATTTTACTCCTATATGGATGCCAGATGGAGCATATACAGTGAATACTTGGCTAATAGATGCATGGACTCCTGTTGGAATGCTTTCTATGAATCTTACAGATTCACTTGAAATAAGGGGGAACTTATGGCAGGACTGGCATATAGCACCCTTGAAACCTTAAATATAACAGAAAAAGAAAGGTGGTTTTTATGAAGATAAATAGGAAATTAGTTCTGATGATGTGTTTAGTACTAATTGGTATATTGACATTAAGCACTACAGCATTGGCTTCAGGGACAGGTGATGTAGCAGGAGCAATTGAAGGCACTTGGAGCGATGCATCAGGTCAGATTAAAACAGTTGTAAACAAGGTTGTATTTCCTGCAATAGACCTCATTTTAGCAGTATTTTTCTTTGCAAAACTTGGTACTGCTTATTTTGATTATAGAAAACATGGACAATTTGAGTGGGCAGCGCCAGCTATTTTGTTTGCATGTCTGGTGTTTACACTAACTGCACCAGCGTATATTTGGAGGATACTTGGAATGTAAAGAAAAAAAGCAGGCTGAATCTATATGGGTGATAGATTCAGTCTACTCTATAAAATGACATATGTATAAAGACTTTTGAGTTTATTTAATTTCTCAATGATTAGATTTAATCAAGAAACAGTGTTACTGGTAACTTATTGATATAATAGAAAAAATAAATACCAATAGTAAAAACAAATAATATAATAACAAGAATTATGAAAATTACTCTTAAAAAGAATGACTTTGGTAGTGAATCCCAAATGGTGTTAAAAATTGTTCTTACCTTTCCTTTTTTGTCTTTAATATTTGTAGTTTCTTTATCAAAGATTTTAGCATAAAGAACAAAGAGAGAAATTATGGCATTAGCAAAAATATATACTATTTCCAATGGAATCTGGATGAAAAAGTTTATTAAAACATAAAGTAGTGTAGCTAAAACACCAAAAACGAAAGAAAAAGCCTTTAAAACTATATCTGGGTCTATTAATTGTCCAATCTTCTTGTTTTGTTCATATGATATAGAAGCCAAACAGTAACTAGAAGCATATACAATAAAAAGGGAGAGTGAGACCATCCAGCTAAGACTCTTAGTGATTAGCGAAAATAGTACAGGGAATAGTGTCAATATGAAGTTAATGACCATGTATTTTCTTCCGAATTTTTTATTAAATAGCAAATCTTTAATATTCATTTTGTTCACCCCAATTTATAGCTTATCTTCATCTCATATTAAATAATTTGATGATTATCGTTTATTTTACAAATTCTTATTCATGTTATGATACTATATTTCTCTGCTACTTTCAACAGTCTTATATAAGTATCAATTAAGCGTGCTTTATATTTAACAATTTAGAAAGATATTAGCTTATTTGTACATGATGTACCTTTTTTTATTTCAGAGAACGAGGAGGTGATAAAAATGTTTATCTGGGATTTTCTCTTAGGTGATGTAATGGATCAAATTATAGACTGGTTTTATGGTCAGCTTGTAGGGTTTCTAGCTGACTTCTTTGCTCAAATGGGAAATATGGGAGTAGAGCTTTTTGAGATGAGTTGGGTTCAGTCAATTGTTTTATTCTTTTCTTATCTCGCATGGTCACTTTATGGAACAGGACTTGTGGTGTCTTGCTTTGAAACGGGGATTGAATACCAATACGGCAGATGGAGTATTAAGGATGCAGCCTTAAATGCACTTAAAGGATTTATGGCAGTCAGTCTTTTCACTACTGTACCAATAGAATTATATAAGTTATCGGTTAATTTACAAGCAAGTTTAACAGCAGGTATTACTGGTTATGGCAGTGGGATAGGTGAACTGGCAACATCTATTATTGGGCAGTTAAATAATATAGGAGATGTTACAAATGTTGGCGGTTCAGGAATATTTGGTGGGATTTCTATGATAACAAGTCCGTTTATGGCTCTCTTCATTATTATTCTAATGGGATATGCAGTTATTAAAGTGTTCTTTGCAAATCTAAAAAGAGGTGGAATTTTGCTTATACAGATAGCAGTTGGAAGTCTGTATATGTTTTCTGTCCCCCGTGGCTATATTGATGGTTTTATCCAATGGTGCAAGCAGATAATCGGATTGTGCCTTACTACATTTCTTCAGGCAACAATACTAACTGCAGGACTTATGGTGGTAAAAGATCATGCGTTGCTCGGGCTTGGATTAATGCTATCAGCAGGGGAAGTACCAAGGATTGCTGGAGCATTTGGGCTAGATACATCTACCCGTGCTAATATGATGAGTGCAGTTTATACAGCACAGGCAGCTGTTAATACAACAAAAACTATAGTACAAGCAGTACCAAAATAAAGATGAAACAAGGAGGATTTAATGAAACTAATATATGTTGCATCTCCCTATAAAGGAGATATAAAAAAGAATATAGAATATGCTAAAGAGGCTTGCCGATATGTATTAAAACAAGGCAATGCCTTTTTTTGTCCACATCTTCTCTATCCTCAAATTTTAGATGATAATAATCCAGAAGAAAGAAGATTAGGAATAAATATTGGAAAAGAACTTTTAGCTAAATGCGATGAACTATGGGCATTTGGAGGACATATTTCTCATGGAATGTTTGAAGAGATTGAGCTTGCTAGAAAGATAGGAATTCCTATAAAAAGAATTATGCAGCTTGATTTTGAAATAGAAGATCAGGAATTCTTAAAGTTAGGGATGTATTGATGATTACATTGGGAAGTCTTTTCGATGGGATAGGAGGATTTCCCCTTGCTGCTGTCCATAATGGAATTATCCCTATATGGGCAAGTGAAATAGAGTCCTTTCCCATAGAAGTGACTAAAATAAGATTCCCTGACATGCTCCATGTGGGAGATATTACAAAACTAAAAGGAGAAGAATTGCCTCCTGTAGATATCATAACAGGAGGTTCACCATGTCAAGATTTATCTGTTGCAGGTACAAGAGCAGGACTTGCTGGTGAACGTTCAGGTTTATTTATGGATCAAATAAGAATAACAAAAGAAATGAGGTATGCAGATGCAAGAAGAGGAAAGGCAAATCACCTTATCAGACCTCGATACTTCGTTTGGGAGAATGTCCCTGGAGCATTCTCAAGTGCAGGTGGAGAAGACTTCAAAGCAGTCCTTGAAGAAACCGCAAGAATTGCAGACAGCACCATATCAATACCTAGACCTCCGGGAGGGGTATGGAAATCTGCTGGGTGCATATTGGGATACGAATTCACTATTGCTTGGAGAGTTCTCGATGCTCAATACTGGGGTGTCCCCCAAAGACGTAAAAGAATCTTTCTTGTCGCAGATTTTGGAGGACGCACCGCACCCAAAATACTATTTGAGCAGGACAGCATGTTTGGGGATACTGAGGAGATCTAAAGTAAGAGGCAAGGAACTTCCTAAACAATTAAGAATAGCTTTAGAAATTCAAGGTGAAGTGGAAGATGGAGAAAGAGAATCTAGTGATAATATAATTACTGAATATAAGGCATACCATATTAATCAACGCAATGAGGGAATTGATTTAAATGGAATTTCAGGAGCCTTGATGGCAACTCAAAATATGCAGATGCAGACTTTTGTTGCAGAACCTATGCTATGTCTAAATGATCAGGGTGGTGACCGAATGGACATAACAGAGAATATCACCTCCACACTAAGAGCCAGTATAGGAGGAAATCAGCCCATAGTGATATCATCCCAGCAAGGTTGTTCAGAAATATGTATTGACCTTTGCCCAAGCATTCCATCAGCAGCAGGAGCAAGTGAGAACAATCAACCTATTCTATTCGATAATCATGGAAAAGATTGCAGATACAATGGGCCTCTTGATGTAGCACCAACAATAGCTGCAACATACGGAACTGGTGGTAATAATGTACCACTAGTATCAAAGCAGATTGTATCAGACAGTTATTGTATTGCAGGAAACACCATAGACAGGAAGGATCACAATGGCGGAAATGGATGTGGATTTCAAGAAAACATCAGCTATACTCTTACTACAAGTGATATACACGCTATCTGCCATCCCAAATCTAAAACCTATCAAAATACAGTAGGAGCATTATGTGTAGAAGATGAAAAAGGCAATGGAAATCAATATGTCAGTCAAGATAAATGTATTGTAGATAGTGAGAAAATGATTTTTGCACAGTCAGAATTTGCCAATTACAAGGAAGGATGTGGAACACTTCGGGCAGGAGGTGGAGATAACGGAGGAGGAAGTGAAAATCTAGTAACCACTAAGAAGCTTGTACGGAGATTAACACCATTGGAATGTGAAAGACTCCAAGGCTTTCCTGATGGATGGACTAAAATAGAAAAATCATCAGATAGTGCAAGATATAAAGCGCTGGGCAATAGTGTAGCAATTCCTTGTGTAGATTATATTATGCGAGGGATTGCTTATTTTATGAAGAATTTTAATGGGGAAGAAAGAAAAGATTAAAATGCAACTAAAAGTAGCAAAATGAACTTTCTAGTTGGTTGAATATTGATAAATTGCAGGATAGAATATAGTCATAAGATAAGGAGGGATTATCTATGACTATATATTTTAAAGAAAATC
>DURT01000016.1 GCA_012843025.1 Tissierellia bacterium
AAACTGGCTTTATGGCTAGGGTGAGAAGCCAAAGAAATGTATTTAATGATTAGAAAAGAAGACTATATTATTATTTAAGAAATTGATAATTATTACAGTGGAAAACTGTAATTTGATTATAACTATATTGTACAAGGAGGATAAAATGTCAATATTAGAAAGATTCGGAGACATTATTAAAGCAAACATAAACGTATTGCTGGAAAAAATGGAAGATCCTGAAAAAATGATTGACCAATACTTGGAAGATATGATGAAAGATCTTGCGGAAGTAAAAAGAAGTACAGCAGAAGTTATGGCTGAAGAAACTCGAGCTAAGAGATTAGTGGATGAAAATCAGGCAGAAGTGGCAAAATACGAGGAATTTGCTAAAAAAGCTTTAATGGCAGGCAACGAGAACGATGCAAGAGTATTTTTAAACAAGAAACAGGAATTAGAAAATGTAGGAGCCGGTTTGATGACCGCTTATGCCTCTGCTCATGAAAATGCGATTAAAATGAGACAGATGCATGATAAATTAACTTCCGACATCGAAACCTTAAAGGCGAGACGAAATGTTATAAAGTCAAAAGTTAAAATTGCCAAAACCCAGGAAACAATAAACGAAGCTACCCAGGCAACTAAAAAAATAACGGGTACCAGAAGTGCCTTTGAGCGTATGGAGCAAAAAGCTAACAGAATGTTGGATGAAGCCAATGCTATGGCAGAATTGAACAAGGAGCCTATAGATGAAGCTAAAGCTTTGGAAGAAAAATATGCATCTATGGGCAATGCTTCTGTAGATGAAGAACTGAAAAAGTTAAAGGAAGAGTTAGGGCTTGAATAGTTTCAGTAAAACCAACCACGTAAGACGTGGTTGGTTTTAATATTAGTATGCCAAGTTCTAAGGACCTTACAAAACACCTTGAAAACGATTTGACAAAATTCGTGTATTTTATTAAGATATATTTAGATAAATCTATTTTTAAGGGTGGACTATGATTAACTATGAGCATATGCAAAAATTGATTGATTCTATGTATGAAGGGGTAATATTAATAGACTATAAGAATACTTTCCTTGTAAACAGACGATTTAAAAGAATATTCAATATTCCGGAAGAAGACCCTGAGACTCTATCTAAAGTATTGAAGGAATACGCACTGTTAAAATTAGCAAGTAATGAAGAATATAAGGAAACGGAAATTTATATAAAAGATAAGAAAGTAACGGTAGAATGTTACTGTTTCTGTAGTTTAAATTTGTTTAAATTCAATGTTATTTTATTTAAAGAATTCAGCGACATATATGAAGCAAAAAATGAAATAGAAGAACTAAAAACAGCTTTAATAACTATGAAAGATGTGCTGGATAATGCATATCAGGGGTTTGTATTGATTAATGAAGAGGGAAGAATAATTAAATGGAATTATGAAAAGCTTTTTGGAATTAAAGAAAAAGATGTAATTGGAAAACATGTGGAAGAGGTAATCGAAAATACCCGTTTACACATTGTAGTAAAAACAGGTAAAAAAGAACTATATGATGTTCAAAGAATACAAGGGCGTGATATGATTGCCAGCAGGACACCTATTATAAAAGATGGTAAAATAATTGGTGCTGTAGGAACAGTTTTGTTTAAGGATATTAAGGAAGTAACAGATTTGGCAAAAAGACTAAAAGTTCTTGAAAGTACCGTAGATAAATATAAAAGTGAAATTAGCAAAATGTATCGTGCCAACTATACTTTCAACGACATAATTACCCAAAACAAGCAAATGTTAGAGTTGATTAATATAGCTAAAAAATCCGCAAATTCAAGCTCCACAATATTAATTGAAGGAGAAAGCGGCACTGGAAAAGAGTATTTTGCTCATGCCATACATGAAGAAAGTAATAGAAGGCTGGCACCTTTTATAAGGATAAACTGTGCTGCAATTCCCCATGAGTTGTTAGAATCAGAACTGTTTGGCTATGAAGCAGGTGCATTTACTGGAGCGAGACGAGAAGGAAAGATTGGTAAATTAGAGCTTGCCAACGGAGGTACCATACTTTTAGATGAAATAAGTTCCATGCCTATGAGTATGCAGGCAAAGTTATTAAGAGTTTTAGAAGAGAGGGAATTTGAAAGAATAGGTGGCAATACATCTATAAAAATAGATGTAAGGGTTATTGCTTGTACTAATGAGAATATGGAGGAGCTTGTCAATAAAGGTCTTTTCAGGCAGGATTTGTATTTCAGATTAAATGTGGTTCAACTGAAGATACCACCTTTAAGAGATAGATTAGATGATATTCCTTGTTTATGTGAAGATATACTAAACAATCAAATCCAAAATGTAGTTAATACATCTAAAACAGTTACAGAGAGGGCTATTTTTGCATTAAAACTTTATGATTGGCCAGGGAATGTAAGAGAACTAAGAAATATTTTAGAAAGAGCTGCCAATATTTCCATAGGAAATGTTATAGATATTCAGCACTTGCCTGACTTCATAAGTAAAAAATTAAATACTGAGCCAGTTAATTCAAATATATATTCATTGAAAAGAAAAATTGCAGAAGCTGAAGTAAGCGCTATTATAGAGGCTTTAAGATATTGCGAAGGAAACAGAACGGAAGCTGCCAAATTGTTGGGAATTCATAGAACTGCCTTGTATAAAAAACTTGAAAGTTATGGCATAGATATAAAAGCAATATAGTGTAGACAATTATCTACAGATGTTTATGCTGTATAAAAAATTCTACAATCCATTTTTTGTTCATAATTTAACACAAATTTGTCCAGTTAATATATCTTTACTGAATATGTAGAATTATTTCTACACATTTCATTTTGTTTATATTATCTCCAAAAATACAATTTAAAAAATCCTTAAAATTCCAACACTAAATTGTCGAAAAAATTTGTAAGTCCTTGGCATGATAATTGCTTTTATAGTTAATTAGATAATTTTTAATTAAAATAAATAAAAAGGAGGTCAATGATGAGAGAAGTTGTTATTGTAAGTGCTGTAAGGACACCTATTGGCAGCTTCGGAGGAAGCCTTAAAGATGTGTCAGCTGTTAAATTAGGCGCTATTGCAGGAAAAGCAGCACTGGAAAGGGCAAACGTTAAACCAGAAATGGTTGACGAAGTGATTTTCGGAAACGTGCTTCAGGCGGGAATAGGACAAAATTTAGCAAGACAAGTATCAATTGCAGTTGGTATTCCCATAGAAGTTCCTTCCGTAACTATTAACAAAGTTTGTGGTTCCGGTTTAAAAACTGTTCAACTTGCTGCCCAGGCAATAATGTGTAATGAAGCTGAAATAGTTCTTGCAGGCGGTGCGGAAAATATGAGTCAGGCACCATACCTTCTTCCGAAGGCAAGATGGGGATTAAGAATGGGTGATGGTGCAATTGTTGATAGTATGGTTGCAGACGGTCTGACAGATATTTTTAACAATTACCATATGGGTATAACAGCAGAAAACATTGCCGAAAAGTGGAATATTACCAGGGAAGAACAAGATGAGTTTGCCGTTAGAAGTCAAAACAGAGCTGAAGCAGCTATAAAAAGCGGACGTTTTAAAGATGAAATAGTTCCTGTTGAAATTCCTCAAAGAAAAGGGGATCCTATTATATTCGATACTGATGAATACCCAAGATTTGGTGCAACCTTGGAGGCTTTGGCTAAATTAAGACCTGCATTTAAGAAAGATGGTACCGTTACAGCAGGTAATGCATCAGGGATAAATGATGGTGCTGCTGCAGTATTGTTAATGTCAAAGGAAAAGGCAGATGAATTAGGAATTAAACCTTTGGCTACCATTGTATCCTTTGCTTCTGCAGGAGTTGATCCATCAATTATGGGATACGGACCTGTTCCCGCAAGCAGAAAAGCATTGGCAAAAGCTAATATGACCATAGAAGATATTGATTTAATCGAAGCTAATGAAGCCTTTGCGGCACAATCCTTGTCTGTTGTTAAAGATTTAAATTTAGATCCTGAAAAGACTAATGTTAATGGAGGTGCAATTGCACTAGGACATCCAATCGGTTGTTCAGGTACAAGAATATTAGTTACATTAATCCATGAAATGATAAAGAGGGATTGTAAAACAGGTTTGGCAACTCTGTGCATAGGTGGAGGTCAAGGTACTACACTAATCGTTAAAAGATAGGAGGAGGAAAAATTTGAACAAGGTAATTTCAATTCAAGAAGCTGTAGATATGATTCATGATGGCATGACTATTATGGTTGGTGGATTTTTAGGATGCAAAAACCCCTTTAAATTAGTAGATGCCCTAGTTGAAAAAGGTGTAAAGGATATTACATTAATTGCCAATGATACTGCTTTTCCCGAAGTAGGTATTGGAAAACTTATTGTAAATAAGCAAGTAAAGAAATTAATAGCTTCTCACATAGGAACTAACAGGGAAACAGGAAATCAAATGAACTCTGGCGAATTAGAAGTTGAATTAGTTCCACAGGGAACCTTGGCTGAAAGAATCAGAGCTGCTGGTGCAGGTTTGGGAGGAGTATTGACTCCTACAGGAATAGGGACCGTAGTTGCTGAAGGAAAGAGAATTATTGAAGTAGATGGAAAAGAATATCTATTAGAAAAACCTCTTAGAGCGGATGTGGCTCTCATCGTTGGCGCTAAAGTTGATAAAAAAGGAAATGTTAGGTACGCGAAAGCAACTAGAAATTTCAATCCATTAATGGCTACGGCTGCGGATCTTGTTATAGTGGAAGCAGATGAGATCGTTGAAGTAGGAGAACTAGATCCAGATGACGTTATGACTCCGGGAATATTTGTAGATTATATAGTAGGAGGTAATGAATAATGGATGATAAGAACTATATTGCTAAAAGGGTAGCTCAAGAATTAAAAGACGGTAATGTTGTAAATTTAGGAATTGGCCTTCCTACATTAGTTGCTAACTACATACCCGAAGGTGTTGAAATAACATTACAGTCTGAAAACGGTTTTTTAGGAATGGGTCCTGCCCCAGAGCCAGGACAAGAAGATCCATATCTTGTAAATGCAGGGGGACTTCACGTTACAATAAATCCTGGTGGTGTTTTCTTCGACAGCGCGGATTCTTTCCTGATTATAAGGGGTGGACATGTGGATGCAACGGTTTTAGGTGCCTTGGAAGTTGATGAGAAAGGAAACCTTGCTAACTGGATGATACCAGGAAAGATGGTACCAGGCATGGGAGGAGCCATGGATCTTGTTACAGGAGCCAAAAAGGTTATTGTAGCAATGAACCATACAGCAAAAGGCAACCATAAAATTTTGAAGGAATGTACTCTTCCTTTGACAGCCGTTAATGCAGTTGACTTAATCATTACAGAAATGGGTGTTATGGAAGTAACGGATAAAGGTTTAGTTCTTACTGAAATCAATCCCAAATATACCGTAGAAGAAGTACAAGAAGCTACGGGAGCAACATTAATAATTTCTGAGAATTTAAAAGAAATGGAACCACAGGAATAAAATTAATAAATGGAGGTTAAAAAATGTTAAAAGACAAAGTTTGTATAGTAACGGGAGCAGCAAGTGGTATTGGTTTGGCAATAGCTGAAACTTTTGCAAATGAAGGTGCAAAAGTAGTTATGGCTGATGTTAACGAAGCTAAGCTAAAAGAAGAATCCGAAAGAATAGGAGCAGTTTATTTTGTAGGAGATTTGAGTAAACAGGCTGATTGTAAGAAACTAGTTGACTTTACGGTAGAGAAATATGCAACTGTTCACGTATTGGCAAATGTTGCAGGAATTCAAACAGTAAGTCCTATTGATGAGTTTCCAGAAGACAAATGGAATTTTATGATTAATTTAATGCTTACAGCACCATTCCTATTAACAAAGTACGTATGGCCTTATATGAAAGAACAAAGTTGGGGAAGAATTATCAACATGGGTTCAATTCACGGTCTTATTGCATCAGAATACAAGGTTGCCTATATTTCTGCTAAACACGGTTTGGGAGGTTTAACCAGAACTGCTGCCGTAGAAGGTGGTAAGTACGGTATTACCTGCAATATGATTTGTCCTTCATATGTAAGAACACCTTTGGTAGACAAACAAATTGCTGATCAGGCTAAAAACCATGGAATACCTGAAGAACAGGTTATCTCAGATATTATGCTTTCAAAAGCTTTTGTAAAGAAATTGTTAGAACCGAAAGATATCGGAGAAGTTGCTAAATTCCTGTGCTCTGATACAGGAGATTTTATTACTGGTTCAATGCTTACCATCGACTGTGGTTGGACTGCTTCTTAATGTTATATTGGAGTGCCTATAGCGCACTCCTTCATAAAAAAATATGAATGGAGGATATTTATGTTTGGAATTATTTTAGGATTAGTACTTTTAATGTTTTTAGCCTACAGAGGATATTCAATTTTATGGGTTGCCCCAGTATGTGCTTTAGTTGTAGGATTAACAGGTGGCCTAAATCCATTGGAAATGTACAAAGAAACTTATATGACAGGTCTATCTGGTTATGTTAAATCCTGGTTCCCCGTATTTATGTTAGGTGCAATTTTTGGTCATTTAATGGACTATACGGGAGCAGCAAAATCAATTGCTGTTTGGCTTACTCAAAAATTGGGAGCTAAAAGAGCAATAATGGGCGTTGTTGTTGGATGTGGAGTGTTAACATATGGTGGTATCAGTTTGTTCGTTGTTGTATTTGCTATGTATCCATTAGGACTTGAGTTATTTAGGGAAGCTAATATTTCAAGAAAACTCTTACCTGGTGCCATAGCTTTGGGATCATTCACCTTTACCATGACTGCTATTCCAGGAACACCGCAAATTCAAAATATTATTCCTACTAACTATTATGGAACTGATCCTGCAGCAGCACCTATAATGGGTATTGTTGCAGCCGTTACTATGTTTGTACTAGGCTTGATGTGGCTGCACTACAGGGAAAGAAAACTCTCTGAGGCAGGAGATGTATTTGCTGAACCAAAAAACAGAGAAGGTATTGAAGTAGATTACAGTAGTCTTCCAAATCCATTCTTGTCATTCTTACCCCTGATTACTGTAATAGTAACCATGAACTTGCTTGATTGGGATATAATCGTTGCTTTGTTAAGTGGTATTGTACTATCAATGGCTATCAGCTTTAATAAGTATAAAGGATTTACAAAAACAATAAGTAATGGTGCCATTGGTTCTATAACTGCTATTCTTAACACTGCAGGTGCTGTTGGGTTCGGTACAGTAGTTAGAGCTGTTCCTGGATTTGCAACACTTACAGAAATATTATTAAACGTTCCTGGAACTCCTCTTATATCAGAAGCTATTGCAGTTAACTTGTTGGCTGGAGCTACAGGATCCGCATCAGGAGGTATGAGTATTGCCCTTGAAGCCTTAGGAGACAAATATATGGAAATCGCTGCTCAAACAGGAATTAGTCCTGAAGCATTCCACAGGGTTGCATCCTTGGCATCTGGTGGTCTAGATACCCTTCCTCACAACGGAGCAGTTTTAACATTGTTGGCAGTAACAGGAATGACACATAAGGAATCATATATTGACATTATGATGACTTCTCTAATAATTCCTTTAGTTTCTTCTATACCTGCCATAATTTTAGGAAGCTTGGGTATTTACTAAAATTTGCAAATAAAATATAATAAAGATGTAGCCCAGCTACATCTTGTAGCCCAGCTACATCTTGTAGCCCAGCTACATCTTTATTAAATGATTATAGTAAGGAGGATTATATGAAATTAGAAGATATTAAAAAAATCGGCGTAGCCGGTGGTGGAACTATGGGTTCAGGAATTGCACAAATATTTGCGCAAAACGGTTATGAAGTGGTAGTGACGGATATTTCAGAAGAATTATTGGAAAATACTAAGAGAATCATATCCTTAAATCAGAAAACTTTGATTAATGAAGGCTTGTTGACAAAGGAGCAGGCAGAAGAATCTCTGAAATATATTTCTTATTCCACAGATAAAAGTGTTTTTAAAGATGCAGATTTAATAGTTGAAGCAATTATTGAAAAATTAGACATTAAGCAGGATTATTGGAAGGAAGTGGAGGGAATAGCTCCTTCGCACTGTATTTTTGCAACAAATACTTCAGGTTTAAGCATTAATGCTATATGCTCAAAATTAGAAAAAAAAGGAAGATTTATAGGAATGCATTGGTGGAACCCTCCTCATATAATTCCTCTTATAGAACTCATAAAAAACGATGAAACTACAGATGAAACAGTGGAAGTTTTAAAAGCTTTAGTTGATAAAATCGGCAAGGAATCGGTTGTTGTATTAAAAGATGTAAATGGATTTATTGGTAACAGAATACAATTTGCTGTATATAGAGAAGCTTTGAAAATAGTAGAAGAAGGAGTTGCTACCGTTGAGGACGTAGACAAGGCTATGAAATATGGTCCTGGATTCAGATATCCGGTACTTGGGCCTTTCGAAACGGCTGACTTGGGCGGCTTAGATACATTCTATTACATTTCATCCTACTTGTTTAACGACTTAAGTGATGTAAAAGAACCTACCAAGCTTCAACAGGAAAAAATGGACAAAAAAGAACTTGGAGTTAAAACAGGCAAGGGATGGTATGATTATTCCGATGGCAAGGACGAAGAAGCCATGGCAAGAAGAGACAAAAACTTCTTTAAAATGTTGAAAAACATTCATAATCAATAATGAGTTCTCGTAATTTTATACCTATCTGAGATTTGATACTATATAAAAAAGGATCCCCAGTAAAAATAGGGATCCTTTTTCTACTATACATTAAATCTGAAGAGTACTATGTCTCCGTCTTCCATTATATAGTCTTTTCCTTCCAGGCGCATTAAGCCTTTTTCTTTTGCTGCATTTAAAGTACCGTATTTTTCTACATCTTCGTACTTGGTAACTTCAGCTCTTATGAAACCTCTTTCTATATCTGAGTGAATTTTGCCAGCAGCTTTTTGAGCATTGGTTCCTTTAACAATTGTCCATGCCCTTGTTTCCATGGGACCAGTGGTAAAAAAACTTATAAGTCCTAACAGACGATAGCTGGAACGAATAAGTTTATCCAAACCTGATTCCTCTAATCCCATTTCTTCTAAGAATAGCTCCTTTTCCTCATCTTCTAATGTTGATATTTCTTCTTCTAATTTTCCGCAAATTACAATTACTTCCGAATTATCTTTTAAAGCGTGTTCCTTAACATAGTTTACATATTTGTTTTCCATGGGATTTGAAATAGAATTTTCATCTACATTGGCTACATACAATACAGGTTTTGCTGTAATTAAATTAAAGGTCTTTAACAATTTCTTTTCGTCTTCTGTATAACTCAAATATCTGGCCGGTTTTTCAGTTTCAAGGCCTTCTACTATTTTCTGAACCAAACTTAGTTCAGCTTGAAGCGTTTTATCGTTCTTAACCATTTTTGACAGCTTTTCGAGGCGTTTATTCATTACTTCCAAATCTGCCAATACTAATTCCAATTCTATAATTTCAATATCTCTTTTAGGATCTACCGTTGATTCTACGTGGATTACGTTGCTGTCATCAAAACATCTTACTACGTGAACAACGGCTTCCACTTCTCTAATATGGGAAAGAAATTTATTTCCTAAACCTTCCCCCTTGCTGGCTCCTTTTACCAAGCCGGCTATATCGAAAAACTCTATAACTGCAGGAACTATTTTTTCCGAATTGCTCATTTTTGCAAGGAAATTTAGTCTTTTATCAGGTACTTCCACTACTCCTATATTAGGTTCAATCGTACAGAAGGGATAATTTGCTGAATCGGCACCTGCTGATGTTATGGCATTAAACAATGTACTTTTGCCAACATTGGGAAGACCTACTATTCCTAATTTCATAAAACGTGACCGCCCTTTCTTTTCTCATGCTAATCAATTTAAACAAGCTACATTATATACCAACAAAACTTAAACTTCAATATATTATTTGAATTCACCAAGAATAAGACAACTTTTTAGTATTTGAAAGCATATATTAGTTTTCCTTGAATATTAATAAAATATATAAGACAAATATGGGGGGAAGAAACGATTATGAATGAAAAACAGATGCAGTCCAATTATATTAAGATTGTGGGCAAAATAAACAGCAATTTAGAATACAGTCACGAAGTATTTGGAGAAAAATTCTATGAGTTTTTTATAGAAGTGCCTAGATTAAGTGAAACTAAGGATATACTTCCTGTTATAATATCTGAAAGATTAATTCATGATATAAATATGGACATTGGTAACTATATAGTTATTGAAGGACAATTCAGGTCCTATAACAGATATGAAAATTCCTACAACAAGCTCTTACTTCGGGTTTTCGCCCGGGATATATACGTTCCAGAAGAAAATCAAATTGATGAATTGATAAAACATCCAAATGAAGTATTTTTAGATGGTTTCCTATGTAAGGAAACAAAATTCAGAACAACTCCTTTTGGTAGGGAAATAACTGATATGCTTTTAGCTGTAAACCGTTCCTACAACAAGTCTGATTACATACCTTGCATTGCATGGGGGAGAAATGCAAGGTATTGTGAAAAATTAGAAGTAGGGGATAGAATTAAACTATGGGGTAGAGTACAAAGCAGAAACTACCAAAAGAAAAATGAAGATGATGTTTATGAAACAAAGACTGCCTATGAAGTATCTATAACTAAACTTGAACATATTAAAGAAAACAATAGGAAAAAAAATGAAGAAGGAGAATCATAACATGGAAACCGAAAGGTTTCTTTTTTATATCCAAAATATTTACAATATTAAACCAAGGAATTCAATAAAAGCGTCAAAATAATTGACAAAGTTTATTACTATATTATAAATATAAAATTTATAATATGAAAATGTTATCATAAATCTAATCTTTAAGATGTTTACTAAAATTTTCATATTATAATAATATTGGCATTATTATTGCTTAATATATAGTAAAATTATAATTACAAACATACATAACATTTAGGAAGGGGTGGTGGTACAACTCATAGGAAGGATTTTTTTTAGACTAAATTAAAAACATTATAGAAGAAAGAGAGGAGAGTATTATGTCTGAAAAAATTAAAAAGAAGAATGAAACTAAGTTTAAAGGTGTAAACACATATGTTCTTTTATTCACTTTATTAATCATAGTAGCTCTATTAACTTACATTATTCCGGCAGGCAAATTTGAGCTTTTTAAAGATCCTAATACCGGAAGAATGTTAACCGATCCTCAATCGTATCATCGCGTAGATAAGAATCCTGCTTCATTTTTCGATATGTTTAGAGCCATACAAAGAGGTATGGTGGCTGGAGCAAATATAATATTTTTTATCTTTATTATTTCTGGTTCAGTACAGATAATAAACGCTACAGGCGCTATTAATGCTGGAATATTAAAGTTGACTGAAAAGTTTAAAGGTCGAGAAAAATATCTAATTCCAATTTTTATGGTAGTTTTCTCATTTACTGGTGCATTTTTAGGGTTTTCTGAGGAAAACTTAGTATTTATTCCATTGGCGGTTAGTTTATCTAGATACTTAGGTTACGATGGAATAGTTGGGATTTGTATATCTTATTTAGCAACCCAAGTAGGTTTTCTCTCAGGATTAATGAATCCATTTAATGTAGGAGTAGCTCACGGAATAGCGGAACTTCCTATGTTTTCAGGGATTGGATTTAGGATTTTAATATATATAGTATACATGCTAGTAACTGCATGGTATGTTATGAGATATGCGGAGAAGGTAAAGAAAAATCCAGAGTCAAGTTTAGTTAGCAATATAGTGTTTGATAATGAGAAATTTGTAGATTTATCAAATGTTGAAGCAGAATTAACTACAAGACATAAAATTATATATTTTGGGTTCATAATTGCTGTTTTCGCTATACTATATGGTGCCTTTAATTATGGATGGTATGTAGCAGATATTTCAGCAGTATTCTTAATACTAGGTATAGGTGCTGGCTTAATTTGCAGGTTTAGTTTTACAAAAATTGCTGATGAATTCATTGCAGGAGCAAAAGGTATAGTGTTTGGTGCACTGATAGTTGGTTTTGCTAGGGCAATCTATATTATTATGGAAGAATCTTTCATTATGGACTCAATAATCAATTTCCTAGTAGGAGGAATTGGAATATTCCCTGGTGCTACTGCAATAGTTGGTATATTCATTATTCAATGGTTTATAAATATATTGGTTCCTTCTGCTACAGGTCAAGCAGCTATATCAATGCCAATTTTTGTTCCTGTTGCAGACATGTTAAACATAACACGGCAAACTTCAGTTATAGCATTTCAACTTGGGGATGGTATAAACAATAGTATAATACCAACTTCTTCTACCTTGCTTGCAGCATGTACGATGGCAGATGTACCTTACCATATATGGGTTAAATTCTTATGGAGGCTGACTTTAATTTGGAGTGTAATAGGTGCAGGATTATGTATATTGGCAAATGTAATTAATTTAGGACCTTTTTAATAGTCCTACAATGTTCAATAGGAGTATATTATGCTTGATTTGTTGATTAAAAATGGTACTATAATCGATGGTACCGGGAAGAAGAGATATAATGCTGATATCGGAATAAAAGGTAATAAAATCTATAAAATAGAGAGTAAAATAGAAGATGTTCAGGCAAAAGAAATTTTAGATGCTAAGGGTCTTATAGTTTCACCAGGATTTATTGATATACATGGGCACTCAGATTTTACATTATTTACAAATAATAAAGGTGAAAGTAAAATAAGACAAGGTATTACGACCGAAGTTGTAGGAAACTGCGGATTTACTGCAGGTCCATATACTGAAGAACACTTTGATGATTTAATTCAATACTTAGCCAATACAATAGTATTAGATGACGAACAAAAGAAAAATTGGAAATGGAAAAGTCAAATTGATTTTATCCAAGACTTCTCAAAAAATGGGCTTTCGTTTAATGTTGTCCCACTAGTAGGGCATGGTACTATAAGAGTTGCAGTAATGGGATTTGACAAAAGGAAACCGACTAAGGTTGAATTAAATAAAATGATTGATTTACTCGAAAATGAAATGGAAAACGGTTTATTTGGTTTATCAACAGGATTAGAATATGAACCAGGATCCTACTCTGAAACTGAAGAGTTAATAGAATTATGCAAGGTGGTAAAAAAATACGATGGTATTTATTCAACTCACTTGAAAAACGAGGGAAAAGACTTACTAAAATGTATTCAAAAGGCCATTGAAATTGGAAGACAGTCGGGAGTTTCTGTAGAAATTTCACATTTAAAGGCTCAGTATAAAGCTAATTGGGGCAAAGCAAATAATGCACTAAGCATGATTGACAAAGCTAATATGGAAGGTCTTAACATTGGATTCGATGTATATCCCTACATAGCTTTTGGTAGCGGGTTGTTAGATTTAATGCCACCGTGGATTAAGGTTGATGGACCTAAAAAAATGATACAGTTATTGTTAGATAAAAGTATAAAAGAAGAAGTAATTAATGATATGCAATCGGAAAGCGATGAATGGGAAAATCCGATGCTAATTGAAGATTGGGATAAAACTATTAAGATAGCAATGCTAAAAACCGATAAGAATAAGAAATATGAAGGCTGTACAATTAGAGAAATTGCCGAAGATATGGGTGTAACTCCATTCGAAGCAGTAATAAAACTGATGATTGAAGAAGAAGCTTCAATAAAGTGTATTTATTTCGCAATGTGTGAGGATGATTTAGAAACAATTATGAAACATCCAAATGCTAAATTCTGTACAGATGGTAGAGCTGTAGCTACTTATGGAGAGCTAAGTAAAGGCTCTGTACATCCCAGATACTATGGAACTTATCCAAGAATAATGGGCTATTATGTAAGAGAAATAAATATTATTTCTTTAGAAGAAGCCATACAGAAATCCACATCTTTCCCTGCAAAAAAATTAAAAATTAGGGATAGGGGAGAATTAAAAGAAGGTTACTATGCAGATATTACTATATTTGACCCTGATAGAATAATTGATAAAGCCACATTTGATAATCCTCATCAGTATCCTGTAGGAATTGAGTATGTACTTGTAAATGGTAAGATAGTAATTAATAAAGGTGAGCATACGGGAAACCTTCCGGGTACTGTAATAAAAAGATGAGCAGAATCATTAGAACTAGTAAACACTAGTTCTAATTTTTATATGAAGTATGCCAAATTCATGTTATAATAGTAAAAAGATAATTGAGGTGTACTATGCTAAATAATATAAACAGTAGTTATAACTTAGAGCTTTTGTCGAAGACAACTCAATTGATGAATAAATCCAAAAAATTCCAAACTACAGCGGAAATTATTTTTGATTTTATAAAAAACTTTATTGATTTTAATATGGTTGTAATTTATAAGATCAACGAGAAAGAAAATATTCTGGAAATCGTGTCTTGCCTGGGGTCCGATGCGGAAAAGTTAAAGAAAAGAATGCCTTTTAAGATAGGGGAAGGCGCAGTTGGATTAGTAGCCAAAAACAAAAAGCCCTTGCTTATTAATGATGTTTTAGAGTATAAGGATATAAAAGTAAGGCAGTATACTGAGGAGGATCCAATTATAAGAACATTTTTAGCTGTGCCATTGGTGGTAGGGGATAAAGCAATCGGAATTTTAAGCGTATCAAATTCCTTACCGGGACAGTATGATGATTATCATGTTCAAATGATTAACATAATTGCTTCACAAGGAGCAGTATTATTGGAACTGAACAGTAATATTACGGAAGCTCAGAGGTTTTCGGATAAAATTTTAGACAATGTAAACAGTGGAATTATAGTATTAGACAATCAATGCAATATAATAAAATTAAACAAATCTGCAGAAAACATTACTGGTTTTAAATATGATGAAATTTTAGGGAGTAATATTTTATCGAAACGTTTAACCTTGGATTGTAAGGAAGATTTTGTGCTTAGATGTTTTAATGAAGGGAAGATGTACTTTGAAGAGCCAGGATACATGATAAGAAAAGATGAAAATATTATTAGAATACGACTCAGCACTTCCTTAATGTACGATGATGAAGGTAATATAAAAAGTTGTATTTGTATTTTTAGAGATAATACGGAAATAGAAAATCTTCAAAGTCGTATAGCCATGTCAGACAAATTGGAAGCATTGGGAAGGCTGACAGCCGGTTTGGTTCATGAAATAAGAAATCCTCTCTTACCCATAAGAAATGCCAGTGAGTACCTACTTAATAAGTATGGTAATACAGATAACAATGATGAATTAAAAAGTCTTCTTAAAATAATTAGTGAAGAAAGTGAAAGGTTAAACAGGGTACTGGAAGGCTTTGTGAATATGGGGAAAAATAGCTTTTCATCAATGGGTAGTTGTGAATTAAAAGAAGTAATTGATGAAGTTATAGGATTACTTAACTATACTTTAAAGAAAAATAATATCAAAATTATAGTAGATTTAGTAGAAAACGAAATTATATTGCCTTTTAATAAGGATAATTTAAAGCAAGTATTTATTAATTTGTTGCTAAACTCAATTGATGCAATCAATATGAACGATACCGCAATGCAACGTGTAATTATTATCAATGCTACTTTAAACAACAGTAACATAATTATTTCCATTACAGATACAGGAAAAGGCATTCCAAAACAAGAATTAAACCAAATATTTGATCCCTTTTATTCTACAAAGAAAAACGGCTCAGGAATGGGGCTATATATTGCATTTAATATTGTTAAAAGCTCTGGAGGAGAAATTGATGTAGAAAGCAATACTGAAAAAGGTACCAAGATTACCTTGACCATTCCAAGGGAAGGGGGATGTGTATGAAAATTAATATTTTAATAGTTGATGATGAAAAATCTATAAGAGAAACTTTGAAAATTATTTTAGGTAATTTAAATTACAATGTTTTGACTGCTTGTGACGGTTTTGAAGCAATTAAAATTATAAAAAACAATATTATAGATATTATGATTACAGATTTGCGAATGCCGGGGATGGATGGAATTGAATTAATGGAAAAGGCATTGGAAATAGATCCTTCTATAGAAACTATATTTATATCTGCATATGCTGATATAAAAGCAGCTGTAAAAGCTGTTAAAATGGGGGCTTTTGACTATGTGGAAAAATCTTTCTCAACCGATGAACTTATTTTTACAATAGAAAAAGCAATTGAACGGAGAACTTTAAAAGAAGAGAACAGAAGCTTGAGAAGGAGAATTGAAGGGAAGTATAACTATGATGGTGTAATTGCCAAAAGTGAGGCCATGGGAAAAATAATTGATATGGTTAACAGGGTTGCAAAGAGTAAAGCAAATATTTTATTGACCGGGGAAAGTGGAGTAGGCAAAGACGTTATAGCTAATTTAATTCATAGGAAAAGCAATAGATCTCATAACAAGATAGTAGTAATAAACTGTGGCGCAATTCCTGAAAATTTAATTGAAGCAGAATTATTTGGATATGAAAAGGGATCTTTTACCGGTGCAGAACGCACTAACAGGGGAAAGTTCGAACTTGCGGATAAAGGTACCTTATTTTTGGATGAAATAGGTGAATTGCCTTTACATGCTCAAGTCAAGTTCTTAAGAGTTTTGCAGGAAAAGCAATTATATAGAATAGGTTCGGAAAAGAGTATAGATGTTGATGTTAGGATAATAGCTGCTACAAACAAAAATTTAATAGATGAAGTTAATAAAGGGACCTTTAGAGAGGATTTATATTATAGGTTAAATGTTGTAAATATAGAAATACCGCCTTTGAGAGAAAGAAAGGAAGATATTCCTGTACTTGCAGAATATTTCTTGATGGAATTTTCAAAGGAATATAATAAAAAAGTTAAATATATTGAAGTGGAAGCTTTAAATTATTTAATGAATTATGATTGGAAAGGAAATGTCCGAGAGCTAAGAAATGTAATCGAACGTTCTGTATTGATGGCTGATGAGAAGGATGAATTATTATTTAAAGAATATCTTCCTAAGGAGATAACTGGCTTAGATTCAATGGAGGAAATTGAAGATAAAAATGAAAAGACCTTGGCAGATTATGAAAAGTTAATAATTGAAAATACTTTAAGAAGGTATGGAGGAAATAAAACCAAGACTGCTGAAGTACTGGGCATAAAGAGGCAGACTTTGTATAATAAGCTCAAAGAATATAATATATAGTTAAAGATAATTACATTTTCTATTAAATCGCTATTAATAGTTGTCAAAAAATTATACACTTATTCCTTAGGTGTTTATAAAGGCATTCATTCTCCACCCTTTAATGTATTGGCACAGTAATTGCTATATTGTTATTGTAGAAAACAATACAGGAGGATGTAAATGGGCAAAAAAGAGCTAAAAATACTTTGTCCTAATGGACATTTGGGTTTTTCACCTACAAAAGAAGAAAGTTTTTGGATTGGGGCAAAAACTAAACCAGATTATTATTGCAGTGATTCAGGAAGCGATGATATTGGGCCGGCGCCCCTTGGAGAAGATAAATGTGCCAGTTTGTATGTTTGGCAAAAGCATGATTTAGAATTAATGTTATTGGCATCCCGGGAACAAAATGTTCCAATGATTATAGGTTCTGCTGGAGATACAGGAACTAACAGCAGGGTAGATATGTACGTACAAATAATTAAAGATTTAGCAAAAGAGCATAATTTACCGAAATTTAAATTAGCATATTTTTATTCTGAAGTTGATAAAGAATATTTAAGAAATAAAATGAAGAAAGGCATTATAATTGAAGGTTTGGATTCAAGACCGAGTTTAACTATGGAGGAATTAGAAAGTACGAAGCGGATAGTAGCTGTTGCTGGAGTTCACCCATACATAAAAGCATTGGAAATGGGTGCTGATGTAATTATAGGAGGTCGGTCTTCAGATGTGGCAATTTTTGCTGCACCGGCCATTTATGAAGGATTTCCGGAAAATGTATCCTATTATGCGGGAAAGGTATTAGAATGCGCTTCATTCTGTGCAGAACCATATGGAGCAAAAGAAAGCGTGATTGGCACCATAACAAAAGATGATGTTAAGGTAACGGCAATGGCTCCATGGCAAAGGTGTACTGTGGCTTCTGTTGCAGGTCATGCCATGTATGAAAGATCCAATCCATATTATGAATATTTTGCTGGTGGAATGCTTGATATGTCAGAATGTGTTTATGAACAATACGATGAAAAAACAACAAGAATTACTAATCCTAAATTTGTTCCAGTTGAAGGCAAGATAAAGGTTAAATTGGAAGGTTCTGCAAAGGTCGGTGAAATGTATATTGGAATTGCAGGAATCAGAGATCCATATACCATAAAGCATATTGATAAAGTAATTGAATTGGCGAGAGAAAATGTAAGAGAGCGTTTCGGGGAAGAAGGCTACCAATTACACTACAGAATTTATGGTAAAAATGGTGTTATGGGTGATTTAGAACCAGTTAAAGAAATTAAGTCCCATGAACTATGCGTTATTGTTCAAGGAATTGCTCCTTCGGCAGAAATGGCGGAAGAAGTTGCAATGACAGGACTGAGACAGATATTTTATGCAAGATTGCCTGAAGTTAAGGGTACTGCCGGGACAGCTGCTTTCCTAGTAGATGAGGTTTTACGTGCTACTCCTGCCTACAGATGGTCAATAAACCATACAGTAGAAGTGGATGACCCCTTAGAATTATTTGATGTAAAGCTTGTAGAAATAGGAGGATAGGTGTATAATGAAAACAATAAAATTAATTGATTTAGCAAAAACTATAAGAAGTAAAAATGCTGGAACAGACCGTATAACTTTTGATATAATATTTGATGACAAAGAAAAATATGAATTAGTAAAAAACAGTAAAGTTATAAATAAGAATTTTATAGCTGACCTTTACAATATAGATATTGACAGGATTACTGATTTTGTAGAATTCGATCCTGGATATGCAATAAAATTTACCATAAACAGACTAAAGCCCAGCGGTAGCCCTGGGGAAGGAGATATATTTGGCTGCCAGCAGTATCCACCCTTGCTTGATATAGAAATTCCTGTATATATGCCGCAACATTAGTTGCGGCAATATTGGTAGAACATATTAACGGAGCAATTATGGAAGGACTTACAACATTTCATATTTTAGGAAGCATTTTAACCCTATCATTAATAATATTTATTGGAATTTATTCTGGAAGAAAAGTAAAGGATGCAAAAGATTTTTCCGGTGGAGGACGTAGTGCTGGCTGGACATTGGTTTCAGGAACAATTATTGGTACTTTAGTAGGAGGCTCTTCTACTATTGGAACAGCACAGTTAGCTTTTACCAATGGTTTATCTGCCTGGTGGTTTACTATTGGTGCAGGTATAGGATGTTTGCTTCTGGGAACAGTATTTACAAAGGCATTAAGAAAGAGTAGTTGCGAAACTATTCAGGAAATAATAACCGTAGAATATGGCAGGACATCGGGGGTGATAACATCAGTACTAGCATCTTTCGGTATTATGCTAAACATTGTAGCACAAATTTTGGCTGCAAATTCTCTTTTGTCATCCATGTTTGGATTAAGTCCAGAAGTAAGTGCAATAATTAGTGTTGTTTTAATGGCATGCTATGTAATATTCGGAGGAGTACTTAGTACCGGTATTTTAGGTGTAATTAAGCTTTTATTAATATATATTTCCGTAATCTTCAGCGCCATAATTGCTTTTAAATTAGCGGGAGGTATTAATGAAATATATAATTCTTTACCCCATGACAAATATTTTAACTTCTTTTCAAGAGGTATAGGTGTTGATGGTGGAGCTTTTATGTCAGTAGTTTTAGGTGTATTATCCACACAAACCTATGTCCAGGCAGTATTATCAGGAAAAAGTGATAAGGAATCTATAAAGGGAGCCCTGATAAGTTCTCTTTTAATACCACCAATTGGAATAGGAGGTATATTAGTAGGATACTATATGAGGATAAATTATCCAACTATAGCATCAGGACAGGCTTTTCCACTTTTTATAATTAACTACATGCCTTCTTTTATAGGGGGAGGAATTTTAGCAACTTTATTAATAGCCCTATTAGGCACTGGTTCAGGTATGGCCTTGGGATTTGCTACAATTATTACTAAGGATATATATAAAAAATATATTAATAAGAATGCAAGCAGCAGGGAAGAACTCTTGGTTACAAGAATAGTAATACTTCTATCTCTATTAGTATCTGCAATGTTTACACTAGGTAATTTAAAATCTGCAGTCCTAAAGTGGGGTTTCATGTCGATGGGACTAAGAGCAGCTGTCTTGCTAATTCCAATGATTTCAGCTCTATTCTTTAAAGGCAAAATCAGCAGTACTTTTGCAGTCTTATCCAGTGTGCTAGGATTTGGTGCTTTTTTGGTTAATGAAATATTTCTTAATTTAAATATTGACTCTCTCATAATAGGCGTAATTGTAAGTGCACTTACAGGGGTTATGGGAGGTATTGTAAAACATAAACATACATCTCAATAGAAACCACAATGGTTTCTTTTTATATATACATTTTAAGTAGGAACAATTATGAATGTATGGATTTTTTTAAAATACATTTTATTATTTTCTTTCTTATGATACAATAAAGAAAAAATTAAAGGAAAGAGAAATATGATATTAGTTTTGGCAGAAAAACCTTCAGTAGGCAAGGATATAGGAAGGGTATTAAATTGCGATAAATCAGGTAATGGTTTTGTTGAAGGAAGTAAGTATATAGTTACCTGGGCTTTGGGGCACTTGGTAACCTTGGCAGATCCTGAAAGCTATGATGCAAAATATGCTCAGTGGATCTTAGAGGATTTGCCCATTATTCCTAAGAATATGAAGACGGAAGTAATAAAAAAGACCAGGAAGCAATTTAATGTTGTTAAAGAGCTTCTACACAGAAAAGATGTAACAGAAATTGTAATTGCAACAGATGCTGGAAGAGAAGGAGAACTAGTTGCAAGATGGATTATAGAAAAAGCTAATGTAAAAAAACCTCTTAAACGCCTTTGGATTTCATCGGTTACGGATAAAGCTATAAAAGATGGATTCAACAATTTAAAGGATGGCAGGTTGTACAATAATCTATATGCCTCTGCTTTGGCCCGTTCTGAAGCAGATTGGATTGTAGGGATAAATGCTACCAGGGCTCTTACATCAAAATATAATGCCCAGCTTTCTTGCGGCAGGGTTCAAACACCGACTCTTGCAATGATTGCTGCCTTGGAAGATGAAATACGAAATTTCAAACCAGTAACCTACTACGGAATTCAGGTTTATGTAGGTGGTTTTAAATTTACCTGGCAGGGGACAAATAATGATACCAGGATTTTCAGTAAAGATATGGCAGACAAAATAATCAACAGTATTAAGAACAAAAAATTAGAGATTGAAAATATTTCACGAGTAAAAGCCCGTACTAATGCCCCCTTGCTGTATGATTTAACGGAATTACAAAGAGATGCTTACAATATATATGACTTTTCTCCCAAAGAAACTCTGTCTATTATGCAGTCACTTTATGAGAGACACAAGGTTTTAACCTATCCCAGGACCGATTCAAGATATTTAACGAATGATATTGTTGACACTTTAAAGGACAGGGTAAGGGCATGTAGTGTGGGACCTTATGCTAAAATAGCTTCGAAAATTATTTCAAATCCCATAAAGGTGAGTAAAAATTTTGTAAATAACAGCAAGGTTTCCGACCACCATGCAATTATTCCTACTGAAGAAAGAGTGAATTTAAATATTTTATCAGATAGGGAAAGAAAAATTTACGACTTGGTTGTGAAAAGATTTTTAGCTGTTTTGTCAAAACCTTTTGAATTTGAGAAAATAACAGTCTTCGGTAAAATAAACAATGAAAAATTAATTTCCAAGGGTAGAATTGTGCTGTCCATGGGCTGGAAAGAAGTTTATGGCAACTACGAAGATGAGGAAGTACTTGATGATTATCCCCTTAATGAATTAAATAATCTTAAAAAGGAAATAGTAGTAAATTCCATAAAACTAACTACAGGAGAAACAACTCCTCCTAATCCTTTCACCGAGGCAACTTTGCTATCCGCAATGGAAAATCCTCTTAGATTTATGAAGGATGCGGATAAGGACTTAAAAAAGACCATAGGGGAAACAGGAGGTCTTGGAACGGTAGCTACAAGGGCAGATATAATCGATAAATTGTTTAACAGCTATTTAATTGAAAAAAAAGGTAAGTATATTTACACTACTTCCAAAGGAAGACAATTGCTGGACTTGGCTCCAATTGATTTAAAATCGCCAACTTTAACTGCAAAATGGGAGCAGCAGTTAACGGAAATTGCACAAGGAAAATTAAGCAAAAATAAATTTATAGACAGAATGATTGGCTATACCCATGAAATTGTCAAAGAAATAAAAAACAGTGACAAAAAATTTGTTCACGACAATGAAGTCAGGGAAAAGTGTCCAGAATGCGGAAGTTATCTTTTGGAAGTAAAGGGTAAAAAAGGAATTATCCATGTTTGTCAAAACAGGGAATGTACGTATAAAAAGGGAGTTGCTCAAATAACAAATGCTAGATGTCCTGAATGTAGAAAAAAATTGGAACTAAGAGGCGAAGGAGAAGGCAGAATATTTATATGTAAGTGCGGTTTTAGAGAAAAATTAACTTCATTTAATAAGAGAAAAGAAGAGGAAAAAACTTCAATTTCCAACAAGGAAGTAGCTAAGTACATGGCAAAACAAAGCAAAAAACAGGATAAAGGTATAAATACAGCTTTGGCAGATGCTTTAGCCAAGTTAAAGGCTAATATAGAGAAGTAAGGTGAACTTAGAAAGGACAAATATGGAAGTTGCAGAAAAAGGTAATAAAATTATTTTAAATAAGGTACAGGATTTTAACTTAACCCATATGTTTGAATGCGGTCAATGTTTCCGATGGAATAAGGAAGAAGATGGGTCCTATACGGGAGTTGTTGAAAACAAGGTAATAAATGTGGAACAATTCGGTGATACTATTGTATTTAACAATATAGGCTCTCAGGATTACAGTTTGCTTAAAAGTTATTTTGATTTGGACAATGATTACGGTAAAATAAAAAAAGCTGTTAATACAGACAGTATCATGAATGAAGCCATAGAATTCGGCTATGGTATCAGAATTTTAAATCAGGATGAATGGGAAACAATGATTTCTTTCATGATTTCTGCCAATAATAGAATTCCCATGATAAAAAGAGTTATAGAAAATTTATCTGTGAAATTTGGGGAATTTATCTGTAATTATAGGGGTAAAGACTACTATACTTTTCCAAGTCCGAAAAGATTGGCGGAAGCGTCCCTTGATGAAATCTTGGAGTGTAAGGCTGGATTTCGTGCACCCAGGATAAAAAAAGCAGCAAGCAGGTTTTTAGAAGAAAGAGACCTGGTTTATAGTATAAAGGATATGACCTATGATGAGGGCTTGACTTATCTTAAAAGTTATGAGGGAATTGGGGACAAGGTTGCAAACTGCATCTTGTTATTTTCAATGAAACATTTTGATACATTTCCTGTGGATGTTTGGGTAAGAAGAGTTATGCAGGAACTATATGTGGACAAGAATACTAAGGATAAGGATATAAGGAAGTTTGCAGAAAATAAATTCGGAAAATATTCAGGTTATGCCCAGCAATATTTATTTTACTATGCACGTGAGAATGGTATAGGTGTTAAAAGAAAAAAATAAATATTGTCTAATTGTAATTATAGAACTTTTTGTGAAACTTAAGGTCCCTTGTAGGTGGAAAATTAAGAATTGACAAAGTTTTTCTCAAAGTTTATAATTATTGTGTTCGGGGTGTAGCGAAGCTTGGTATCGCGCATGGTTCGGGACCATGAGGTCGAAGGTTCAAATCCTTTCACTCCGACTCACAAGCAAAGAGCTGTAAAGCTCTTATATTTATATTTAGGAACTTTTAGCATGTAGGGTTTACATTGGGGAGAATAATATGACTTCTGAAGAGCGAAGATTAAAAATTGAAGAAATATTAAACAATAATACAGAACCTATAACTGCTTCATCCCTTGCCAGGAAATTTTCAGTGAGCCGCCAGGTAATAGTGGGAGACATTGCTCTTATGCGTGCAGCAGGTCTTAAAATATCCGCTAGTCCCAGAGGGTATATTTTAGACAGGGAAGATAAAAACCAGCTAATATTTACAGTTGCATGTAAGCACGATGATGAAGATATGAAAAGGGAATTATATGTCATAGTTGATAACGGTGGTACAGTGTATGATGTTACTGTGGAACATCCCATCTATGGTGAAATTTCAGGAGAACTTCGCCTGTCATCAAGGTATGATGTGGATTCATTTTTACAGAAAGTTTCGGAAAAAACAGTACAACCCTTGATGAGATTAACAGACGGCATTCATCTTCACAGGATAAAGTGCAGGGATGAAGAAACAAAAAATAGAATAATGGAAGCACTGAAAAAGGAAGGTATCATTTTAGAAAAGTATTGACATAGATAAATTCCTGTTCTATAATTTTAACAGAAGGTGTCATGACACATGTCTTGACATAATAAAAGAAAGGACAGAAAAATGAACAGGAATAATAATAGGGGAATGGTAATATCTGCTCTTCTTTGTGCAATAGGAATAGTAGTGCCAATAATTTCACCTCTTAAAATAACTTTGGAACCAGCATCCTTTACTTTAGCAAGCCATGTGGCAATTTTTATTGCTATGTTTATTTCACCAGCAACGGCATTATTTGTTGCAGCAGGTACGGCAGTTGGTTTTTTAGTAGCAGGGTTTCCCATAGTGGTAGTACTTCGTGCTGCTTCCCATGTGGGATTTGCCACCTTAGGTGCTTTTTATCTTAAAAAACATCCTGATATCTTGGAATCTTTTAAATCATCACAGATTTTTTCTTTGGCAATTGGATTACTCCACGGAATAGGTGAGGTACTAGCTGTGATTCCCTTTTATTTTGGAAATAATATGAGTTCAGCTTATTATGCAAAAGGTTTTATAGTTTCTGTTGTCTTGTTGGTAGGTTTAGGTACGATAGTGCACAGTATGGTTGATTTTTACCTGGCACAAGTAATTTGGAAGCATGTTACAAAGGCAGTTAAAATACCAAGAGAAAATAATTCATACAATGTACATTAACAGATAACAAATCATTGGGTCGAATACAGATAAGTTCAGACGTTTACTGAACTTATTTTTATATGGTAAATACTTCTTACAGGTGGTATAATGTTGTAGGAAAATAAAAAGCAACAAATAAGAAGGTAAATAATTAAGACTATTTTAACAAAATACTTTTATAATTGAAATGAGTATAAAAAATTTGGCAGGAGAAATTATGAAAATAAAGATTATAACGGATTCATGCTGTGATTTGTCTTGGGAATATCTTAAGAATAACGATGTAGAAGTAATACCTTTTCCATATTTTATTAACGGCAATGAATATATTGATGACTTTGGACAAACTTTGTCTTATAATGATTTTTACGGCTGTATACGTAACGGTTCAATGCCTACCACTTCTCAAATTACTGCTTTTACTTATATGGAGACTTTCAAAAAATATATAGAGGAAGGTTATTCAATTATTTACATAGGTTTTTCTTCAGCATTGAGCCAAACTTACAACAATTCACTGCTGGCAATAGAGCAATTAAAAGAAGAGTATCCTCATGGAGATATAACTTCAATCGATTCAAAAAGTGCTTCTGTAGGATTAGGCTTACTTGTCTATTATGCTTGTGAAATGTTGAGGGATGGAAAATCGAAGGAAGAAATAATCAACTGGGTTGAGAACAACAAACTCAAAGTCAACCACTGGTTTATTATTGACAGCCTCGATCATTTACGCAGAGGAGGAAGATTATCAACTGCGGGAGCAGCAGTAGGAACACTATTAGATGTAAAACCCCTTCTGAATTTAGATAATGAAGGTGGGTTAAGGGTAGTTAAAAAAATACGAGGAAGAAAAAGAGCAGTAAAGGAATTAGTAAATGAACTCAAAAGCGGAATTGTAAATCCGGAGGAACAGGTAATATTAATAAATCACGGAGATTGCCTTGAAGAGGCTGAAAAGTTAAGGAAAGACGTCTTAGATGCAGTTCCGGTTAAGGATACTATGATTAACTATGTAGGTCCTGTAATTGGAACTCACACAGGACCGGGAATGTTGTGCTTGGTCTTTTTGGGAGAAAAAAGATAAGAAAACAGTATTTTTTATAATAAATTCTATAATATTTGCAATAATAAGTAGAGAATATACATTAATATGGAAAAGGAGTATTATGGAAAAAAGTTTTGAAGAGATTAAACAAGAATTTATCAATGCAAGTTTAGATGAAAAAATAAAGCTGTATACTTCAACTCAAGGGCTTACGGTAGAACAATTTAAAGAACTGTTAGCATATTTTCCCATAAAGCATTTAGATAAGCTTGAAGAAGCGGTAAATGGTTTATAAAACTGTCTTTGAGACAGTTTTTTACTTTGCATAAAATTCACCTAATTGGAAATAATTACATAGAGGTGATTTTATGATTCAAGATAATAATTTAAAGAAATTGTTCATTAAGGAAGCATTGGGAAATAAAAGTTATTTAAGTTACAGAACCGACTTGGTCCTTTCCAAAGTCCTGATTAGCTTTGCTGTTTTTATAATAATATATTTTATTTATCCTGATTTTATAGCGGCTATTTTGGTCGGTACATTGGCTTTTTCCATTATTACATTAATCAACAAATTAAATATTGATAATAAAAATAAAACAGGTGAAGAACTTTTATTAAAAAGAACCAAAAGAAATTACTTTTTATCTAAAATAGAAGAAATAAACATTGATGATTTTGAACTTTTAATAAGATTCTTCTTTCATGAAGAAGGCTACAGAAGTATTGTAAAAAAAGGAAGGGGATTATACTTAGGGGAAAAGGAAGGATACATAACTTGTATAAAAATATTTAAACTTCATAAAGGAATAGAAGTTGAAAAACTTGATATAAGAAGTTTGCTAAATTATATGGCACAGAGGAATATTCGAAAGGGTTTCCTTGTTACCACAACAGATTTAAGTGAAGATGCTAAAAATCTTTTAGAAAAGTTTCATGGAGAATTCCAATTAACAGTAATAGATATAGATGGGCTCTACGATTTAGCAGATAAGCACAAGATGCTTCCAGAGGATTCCTTCTATTATAATAAAATTGCAGCAGAAGATATAAAAAAAGAAAAGATTCCCGTAAAAGAAAATGTAGTAAACATAAATAAATTGTCTTTATATATGCCGGCAGCTCTGTTTTTTTATATTTCATCCATACTCCTTCCGCATAACAAAATACTTGTGTATATTTCCTATTATTTTATAATACTGTCAATAATAAGTGCCGGATATTTTCTGAAAACCAAGTATAAGGGAGAATAACCCATGTTAAAATAAAGCCTAATTACTATTGTAATTTTATTGATTGTGTATTATAATTTTCCTATATCTTAATTTACGGAGGAAAATATGAGTTTTAAAGTACCAGTTGGTTTATCTAACAAACATGTTCATTTAAGCAAAGAACATATTGATATATTATTTGGTGAAGGTCATGAACTTACACCTATTAAGGATTTAAGTCAACCAGGTCAATATGCCTGTGAAGAAAAAGTTGATTTGGTAGGACCAAAAAGAACGATTAAGGGTGTTAGAATACTTGGACCTGCAAGAAAGGAAACTCAGGTAGAGATTTCCTTGTCAGATGGTTTCACCTTAGGAATTAAAGACCTTCCTATTAGAGATTCCGGAAAATTAGAAGGAACGCCTGGAGTTAAGTTGGTTGGACCTAAGGGGGAGGTAGAGTTAGAGAGAGGTGTAATTGCAGCTGCAAGACATATACACATGCATACATCCGATGCTGAAAAATACGGACTTAAGGATAAAGATATGGTGTCAGTTAAAGTAGGTGGTCCAAGAGGATTAACTTTTGATAATGTACTAGTAAGAGTAAGCGACCAATATGCATTGGACATGCACCTTGATGTGGAAGAAGGAAATGCAGCAGGTCTTTCAAATTGCGATGAAGTGGAAGTAATAATGAACAATTAAAAAACCCACTCGACACAGTCTAAGATAGTTTTCATAAACTTTATTATGTAAACCAATTAAGCAGGATTACTCCTGCTTTTTGTTTTTCTTTGGCCTGACTATTGTTTAAAAGGGCAACTTAATGATATAATAGCTTAAGACTCCTGTAGAAAATTAAATAAATATCCCAACAGCTTAATGTATTTTTAATAATTAATTTATTGCAAAACTCTTCATGGTAAGATAGAATTATATTGATTATATAAAGAGGTATTGTATGAATAGAAGATATAGAAGACGTAAAAAAAGACTCAGAATGTTATTTTGGATTTTTATACTTATTGTCGGAGTATCCGCAGCTTCTTATGTGGTGAATGGAATAGGGAAAGATGGAAGAGTCAAAGAAAGTGAAAAACATCCCTTAGAGGAAAACACAGACACAGAGGTTTCAGAGATACCTGAAGAACCAGAGCCTGAAATAAAACCTGATGTATCTGTGAGATTAAGGGCTACTGGCGATATTATGTTTCATCCTTCACAAATAGAAGGGGCTTATATTGATGAAACAGGAACATACGATTTCAACAACAGTTTTAAAGCTATAAAGGATATTATTGAAGAAGCAGATATAGCAATTGCAAATTTTGAAGGTACCACAGCAGGTAATGAAGTATATGCTTATCAAGGTTATCCCCTGTTTAATGCGCCAGATGAGGCATTGGATGCCATAAAAAATGCAGGATTTGATATATTGGTAACTGCAAACAATCACAGTTTGGATACCAGGAAAGCTGGTATAATAAGGACTATAGAGCAAATTAAAAAAAGGGGAATGGATCCAATCGGAACTTTTGCAGTGAAACCTGAAAGCAGGGTCCTAATAAAGGATGTTAAGGGTATAAGGTTTGCTTTTATGGCTTATACAGAATCTGTTAATGGTTTGGAATTTGTACTAAGTCCAGAAGATTTAGATGCAATGGTGAATATGTTCAATGAAAGCAAAATGAAGGAGGATATTGCTGTTGCAAAAGAAAATAATGCCGATATAATAGTGGCATACCTTCACTGGGGAGACGAATATTCAAGAACTCAAGCACAGAGACAAGAAATTTTGGCAGATATGCTTTTTAAAGAAGGTGTGGATATAATATTGGGCAGCCATCCCCATGTAATACAACCTACACAAACCTTGGATTATGGTGGAAAAACTAAATTTGTTGCATATTCCATGGGTAATTTTATATCCAATCAAAGGGTTGAAACATTATTGCCCTATGGTATGTCGGAAGGAATATCCAAGTTCACAGAAGATGGAATAATAATTGATATAGAAATAGTGAAAAAAGGTGAAACTGGAGAAGTAGATATTAAAAATATTGATTATATACCATTATGGGTTTATAAGGGATTTAAAGAAAACGGAAAGGCAGAGCATATTGTATATCCCATAACGGATTATATAGAAAGTGAAGAATTAGACGAAGAGTCAAAAGCAAGAATGAACAGATCCTATGTTGATACTATGGCACAAGTGAATACTGAGTAATGTGGGGGAAACGGAATGGATTTCATGGAGCGCATAAAATTAATTCTTTCTAATATAGGTTTAAATACCATTATAGACATAGGTATTGTTTACTATGTTCTATACCATGGTTATGTACTTATTAAAGATATGAGAGCCAAGCAGCTAATTAAAGGAATTGTTTTATTAGTTGCCTTAATTCCCATATCCAGAATTCTCAAACTCCACATGGTAATATTTATTTTAAATAATACCTTTCAAATAGGCGTTATCGCCTTGGTTATTGTTTTCCAGCCTGAAATCAGAAGAGCTTTGGAATACTTGGGGAGAACTTCCTTTACCCTTTCTAATATGGAGAAGAACGTTCAAACTTCAAAGCAAATTATACAGGAAATCATGTCAGCAACCACTTCTTTAGCCAGGCAAAAAATTGGTGCTTTGATTATCTTTGAAAAACAAATAGGGCTTAATGATATTGTAGAAAGTGGAACTACCCTTAATGCTGATATTTCAAGCGGACTTTTAATTAATATATTTATTCCCAACACCCCCCTACACGATGGAGCAGTTATTATTAAAGATTATACTATAAGAGCAGCAGGATGTTTTTTACCTTTAACGGAAAACAATCTTCTCAGTAAAGATATAGGGACAAGGCACAGGGCTGCCATAGGAATAACGGAAAGGTCAGATGCTATAGCACTAATAGTATCAGAGGAAACAGGATATATTTCTTACGCTGTTGAGGGAAGGCTTTATAGAAATATACAAATCGATGAGCTTGAAACATTGTTATCGGGTATTTATTTAGAAAACGAAAAGCTTAATATTATAGATAAGTGGAGAAACAGAAATGAAAAACGATAAAATAATAATTCAGGTTACTTGCTTAATTGTTTCCGTTGCCTTGTGGATGATTATAATGCTTGTGACAAATCCTACATTGGAAGCTAATATTACCAATATACCTGTAACCATAAGAAACTTATCCACATTGGAAAATTCCAACCTAATATTGATGAATCAGGATAAGGAAAACATTACTGTAACGGTTACCGTAAGTGGTTTGACGGATCAATTAAACAAATTAAGTAACAGGGATTTTTCTGCCTACATAGATGTTTTAGGATTCAAAGAAGGTGTAACAAATGCAAAGGTTGAAGTTGTAGGTCCCAGCAATATTGAAATAAAGAATATAAAACCTTCCCATATTGCATGCAATATTGAAGGGATAATTTCAAGGATAATGGATGTTACGGTTCAGTATGAGGGAGTTCAGGCTTCCACTTATTTCAGGGGTTATGGAATACCCAATCCTTCCTCTGTTAAAATTACAGGTCCACGTAGTTTAGTTAATTCAGCTTATTTGGCAGTAGCTACAGTTAATATTAACAATGCCAAAGATACAGTTATAAAGACTGTTCCTGTAAGAATTTATGACGATAAGGATACTGAAATGTTTATGTCTGTTCCTACAGGTAATGTTGAAGTTACTGTTCCTGTATATCCAACCAAGTATGTTGAACTGAAACCTTCAATAACTGGAACACCGGAAGAAGGATATGAAGTTGTAGATGTGACAGTAAAACCAGAAAGAATAAAAATAGCGGCCAAGCAAGAACTCCTAGATACTGTTTGGGAACTTTACTTAGATGAGTTAGATATATCGGGAGCTTACAACAATGTTCTTTCATCAAAAGAAATATTGAATACTGATGGTTTAATATTGTTAGATTTAGAAGCTACTCCCGTTGTAAATGTGGTTATAGAAAAAGTTGTTGAAAAAGAGTTTATATATTCATATAAAGATATTCAATTTACAAATTTAGACGATAATTTAGAACTACTCTTGGAAGATGAAGAGGAAGAAATTTCTGTAACAGTGACAGGAACGGTTAGCTTGATAAATTCCTTAAAAAAGGAAGACTTAATATTAACTGCAGATATGTCTGAAGCAACTATGGGACAGAATAGCGTAACTGTTGAATGTATAACAGAATATCCACTGAAAGAATTAGAAATGAGTACAAATACTGTAAATGTTGAAGTAAGGTCCATACATGAAGAAAGGGAAATTACGGAACAATAGAGGGTACTATGTTAAATTTAAAAATAAATAGTATGGATTATCAAGGAATGTTGGAGGCGGTGTTATTAGCCACCCAAGATGCAATAAGTGTTGTAGATGAAAAGGGAATACACATTCTTGTTAATCCTGCATATACGAAGATTACAGGTATTGATTTTGATGATATAATAGGAAGAGATGCGCTTTTTGATATAGAAGAGGGAGAGAGCCTTCACATGAAGGTTCTTACTGGAAAAAAACCTGTTGGAAATACAATATTAAGAATACGGCCCAGCGGAAAAACCGTAGTAGCTCAGGCTGCTCCTATAATAGTAAACGGTGAATTGAAAGGTAGTGTTGCGGTTCTTCATGATATTTCCGGTATAAAAGATTTAACGGATAAGTTAGAGGAAGTTGAAAAAAAGTTAAGAGCACTTACCTACAAATATAAACCGGAAGATATTATTGGAGAATCTGAAGCTATTAAACATGTAAAAACTCTTGTTGAAAAAGCAGCAAAAGTTCCTGCAACAGTGCTTTTAAGAGGAGAAAGTGGTACCGGAAAAGAATTGTTCGCCAGCTCAATCCATGCTCAAAGTGCTCGCTCTCACAGCAACTTCGTAAGAGTAAATTGTGCAGCCTTGTCTGATTCACTCCTTGAAAGTGAACTTTTCGGATATGAAGAAGGAGCTTTTACTGGGGCTTTAAAAGGAGGTAAAAAAGGTCTTTTTGAAGAAGCAGACAAAGGAACTATATTTCTTGACGAAATATCGGAAATAAGCCTGAACACCCAGGCAAAACTGTTAAGGGTACTTCAGGAAAAAGAAATAATGAGGGTAGGTAGCAATAAAATTATCCCTGTGGATGTAAGGGTGATTGCAGCAACTAATGCAGACTTAGCTAAAGAAGTACAGGAAGGCAGATTCAGAGAAGATCTGTTTTACAGAATAAGTGTTTTTCCAATACATATTCCACCTCTTCGAGAGAGAATGGAAGATATACCTTTATTAGTCAGAAGTTTTATATCAAAATTTAATGATGAATATGGAAGAAATATTATTGATATTTCAATAGATGCTTTAAATGTGTTAATGGAGCACAACTGGCCTGGTAATGTAAGGGAATTAGAAAATATAATTGGACGAGCTATGATTTATATGAACTTAAACGAAAGAATAATAACTACTTCCCACCTACCAGAGCTGAAAAAGAGCAGAATAACAACTGAAAGAATTGAAATACCTTCAAATGAAAATTTAACTAAGTTAAAAGATGTGTTAAGCAAGTCTGAATCAGAACACATAAGAAAAGTATATTACACTACTAAAAAGAATAAAACCCGTACAGCTGAAATCTTGGGTATTTCTCTCAGGTCATTATACTATAAAATGGAAAAATATAAAATTGATTAATGTGCAAATAATTGCAAGAAAAGAAGTCTTGAATTTTATTGCATGCAAAATATTGCAAATCTATACCAAGGAGATTCTATAAAATCAACTATTTGTTGATATACTAATGGTTGATTTTTTCTCCTTTTTTGGCATGGTATTTGCTTATAATAAATAACGAGGTGAAGCTATGAAGGACTTTAATGATATTAGAAAGGCAGCTAAAACTGGTAAAACTAAAAAGATAGCAGTAGCAGCTGCACAAGATTACGATGTTTTAAAAGCAATTAATGAAGCAGTTAAAGAAAGAATTTGTGTACCAATTTTAGTAGGAGATAAGGAAAAAATTACTAAAATTGCAGAAGAAGTTAATTTAGATTTAACTAATATCCAGCTTGTTGAAGCTAATGACCTGCAGGAAGCAGCAAGAAGAGCAGTATCCTTAGTAAGTAGCGGTGAAGCTGATATCTTAATGAAAGGATTGGTAGACACATCCATTATATTAAAGGCGGTACTTGACAAAGAGATAGGCTTAAGGACAAAAAATATTCTAAGTCATGCAGCTGTCTTTACCTTGGATAAATATCATAAATTTTTAGTTGTAACGGATGCTGCAATGAATATCGCTCCTAATTCATTGGAGAAGAAAAATATTTTGGAAAACTCCTTACACTTATGTCGGTCCCTGGGTATAGAAACCCCAAAAGTAGCAGTAGTTTGTGCTAAAGAAAAGGTGTCAGATAAAATGCAGGCAACGGTAGATGCACAGACCTTAGTTCAAATGTATAAAGACGGTGAAATTACCGGTTGTATAGTAGAAGGGCCTTTTGGTTTGGACAATGCTATTTCCAAAGAAGCTGCTATTACTAAGGGTGTTAAAGGTGAAGTGGCAGGAGATGCAGATATATTACTAATGCCTAATATTGAAGCAGGTAATGTACTATATAAATCATTGACATATTTTTCAAATTCAGAAAGTGCCGGAATTATTTTAGGTGCACGGGCTCCTATAGTTCTTACTTCGCGGGCTGATTCTGATTCATCAAAATTAAATTCAATTGCATTATCAATAATTTGCGCATAAAGGAGAGGCTATATGAAACAATTAATAATCAATCCAGGTTCAACATCAACTAAAATTGCTGTTTATGATGAAGAGACAATGGTTTTTGAAAAAACAATCAGACATACCAATGAAGAGTTACAACCTTTTGATAGGGTGGCAGACCAGTTTGAATTTAGAAAAGAGTTGATAATTTCCGCATTAAAGGAAAATAACATATCTTTAAATTCACTAAATGCAGTGGTAGGAAGGGGAGGCCTTTTAAAACCTATTGAAGGCGGTACCTATACTGTAAACGATAAGTTGGTTGAAGATTTAAAAACCAATACAAAGGGAGAACATGCTTCTAATTTAGGAGGGCTTTTGGCAAGAGCAATTGCAGATATTGTTAATATTCCTTCTTTTATTGTAGACCCTGTAGTTGTGGATGAAATGGAAGAGGTGGCAAGATTAAGCGGACATCCCGATTTTGAAAGAATATCTATATGGCATGCCTTAAACCAAAAAGCAGTTGCCAGGAGGGCTGCTAAAGAAAAGTTCGGAAAAAAATACGAAGAACTTAATTTTGTAGTTGTTCACTTAGGAGGGGGAATTTCAGTAGGTGCCCATAAAAAGGGAAAGGTTATTGATGTAAACAATGCCCTTAACGGAGAAGGTCCTTTTTCACCTGAACGCTCAGGTACCTTGCCAGCAGAACAATTGATAAGAATGTGTTTCAGCGGGAAATATACAGAAGCTGAATTGAAGAAAATGGTAGCGGGTAAAGGTGGAATTATAGCTTACTTAGGAACTAATAATGCTAAGGAAGTAAGCGAAAGAGCCCAAGCAGGAGATGAAAAGGCCAGACTTATATATACTGCAATGGCATACCAGGTTTCAAAAGCAATTGGCGAGTATGCAGTGGTTCTTGACGGTGATGTAGATGCAATTGTAATAACGGGAGGAATTGCTTACGATAATGAATTTATTAAAATGATTGAAAACAAAGTAAAATTTATTTCAGAAGTTTTAGTCTATCCCGGAGAAGACGAGCTATTAGCTCTTGCCCAAGGAGGTTTGAGAGTTTTAAAGGGCATAGAGAATGCTAAGACATACATATAGCATACTTGAAAGGAGGGGTATATATGTATGACCGAAGATTGGTAATCATCACAGGGCATTACGGCAGCGGGAAAACAGAATTTGCGGTAAATTACGCAATAAAATTGAAAGAGCAATTCGATAATGTAATTATAGTAGATATGGATATTGTTAATCCATATTTCAGATCAAGGGAAAAAAGAGACCTATTTAATAAAGAAGGAATTAAGGTTGTGGATAGCAACATAAAAAACGTTAATGTTGATTTACCGGCGCTGCCTGCTGAAATTTCAGGTGCAATTTTAAACAAAAATGCAAAGACAATTTTAGATGTGGGTGGTGATCCTGTTGGTGCCAGAGTCCTTTCAAGGTATGCGGAAGATATTAAAAGTATTGAATACGATATGTTTTTCGTAATAAATGGAAACAGACCCCAAACCAATACTTGCGATAAAGCAATAAAATATTTAAGAGCCATAGAAACAGCATCCGGGTTAAAGGTAACAGGATTAATAAATAATACTCATGTACTAAAAGATACATCTGTAGAGGATGTAGAGCGGGGGCATGAACTTACTAAAAAGGTATCCTGGGAAACGGATATTCCCATAAGATATGAATCTGCTTTAGAAAAAGTGGTATTAAATATTAATAATAAAGAAATTTTAGAGAAAATATTCCCCATAAATCTTTATATGAGGGAAGATTGGATGAGTTAAAGGAGGCTTATCATGGCAAAAGGAAGAACAACATTTAATGATGATGCATGCAAAGGGTGTGAGCTTTGTGTATCTGTATGTCCGGTAAAAATTATTGAATTAGACAAAGAAAGAATCAACAGCAAAGGTTACAGTCCGGCATACGTAACAGATCAGGAAAAGTGTATAGCTTGTGGCAACTGCGCAATTATGTGTCCCGATTCAGTTATTACGGTAGAAAGATTATAATTGGAGGTAGATTATGGCTAAGGTATTAATGAAAGGAAATGAAGCTGTTGGAGCAGCTGCTATAAAGGCAGGATGTAGATATTTTTTCGGATATCCCATAACCCCGTCCAGTGAGATTCCGGAATATATGGCAAAGGCTATGCCGGAAGTGGGAGGAGTATTTTTACAGGCTGAAAGTGAAATTGCTGCAATAAATATGGTTTACGGAGCAGGAGGGGCAGGAGCCAGAGTTATGACTGCATCTTCCAGTCCTGGGATATCATTGAAACAAGAAGGTATTACTTATTGTGCTGGTGCAGAAGTACCCTGTGTTATAGTGAACATGATGAGAGGAGGACCTGGACTGGGAAGTATACAGCCGGGACAGGCAGACTATTACCAAAGTACTAGAGGGGGCGGAAACGGCGACTACAGAACCCTATGTTATGCTCCTGCAAGTATACAGGAAATTGTTGACTATGTTATGTTAGCCTTTGATAAAGCTGATTATTATAGAAATCCCGTATTAGTAATAGCTGACGGTATGATAGGTCAAATGATGGAAGCAGTTGAATTTAAGGATAGAGAAAAGATAGAGCTTCCTCCTAAGGATTGGGCAACTACAGGTACAGGAGGAAAAAGAAAACCCAATAAAGTGAACTCCCTGTATTTACAGGCTGAACAGTTAGAAATTCATAACAAACGTTTACAACAGAAGTATAAAGAAATGGAAGAAAATGAAGTTTTATACGAAGCCTATGGCTTAGAAGATGCGGAAGTTGTATGCGTGGCTTACGGAACGACTTCAAGAATAGTAAAATCAGCAATGAAGTTGGCGGAAGAAAAAGGAATTAAAACAGGAATAATCAGACCCATAACCGTGTGGCCCTTCCCCTATGATGTGTTTAAAGAAATAGGACCTAAGGCGAAGGGGATACTTGCCGTAGAAATGAGTGGGGGACAAATAGTTGATGATGTTAAGATAGGAATAGAAGGAAGACTTCCTGTTTATTTCAACGGTACAACAGGTGGTATGGTACCCACACCGGGAAGTATTTTGGCTAGTATAGAAAAAATTGCGGGAGGTACGAAATAATGGCAATAGTATACGAAAAATCAAAAGGTTTAACAGACACACCATTTCATTATTGTCCAGGTTGCACCCATGGTATAATTCATAAATTAGTTGCAGAATCTTTGGTAGAATTAGGAGTGTTGGGAGAGGCTATAGGGGTTGCTCCCGTAGGATGTTCTGTATTGGCCTACGAATATTTTAACTGTGACATGCAGGAAGCTGCTCACGGCAGAGCCCCTGCTGTTGCTACAGGTATTAAGAGAGTACATCCGGATAAAGTAGTATTTGCCTACCAAGGAGACGGCGACTTAGCATCCATTGGTACTGCAGAAGTAGTACATGCGGCTCATAGAGGTGAAAAAATAACAACTATATTTGTGAACAATGCTATTTATGGTATGACAGGCGGTCAAATGGCTCCCACAACATTAGTTGGTCAAAGGTCGACTACATCTCCCTTTGGAAGAGATGAAGCTCATTGCGGAAAACCTATAAGAATTGCAGAAATGCTGGCAACTATAGACGGTGCTAAATTTGTTGAAAGAGTGGCGGTAAACTCACCCGCAAATGTCAGGAAGGCAAAGAAGGCTATTAAAAGAGCTTTTGAATGTCAGTTGGCAGGTAAAGGCTTTGCAATAGTGGAAGTATTATCTACATGTCCTACAAACTGGGGTTTTACTCCCGTAAAAGCCTTAGAGTGGCTAAAAGATAATATGATTCCATATTATCCTTTAGGAAATTTCAGAGATTTTGAGGAGGAGAAATAGTATGGAAGAAAAAGTAATTATGGCTGGTTTCGGAGGTCAGGGAGTAATGGCCATAGGCAGATTGTTAGCTTATGCAGGAATGATTGAAAACAAGCACGTAACATGGCTTCCATCTTATGGTCCGGAAATGAGAGGAGGTACTGCAAATTGTGCTGTTGTTGTATCAGATGAACCAATAGGATCACCTCTTATTTCAAAGGACGGAACGGCAGCAATCGTTTTAAATCTACCATCCTTGTTAAAATTTGAAAAAGAAATCATACCGGGAGGTAAAATAATCATTAATAAATCATTAATAGATGCAGAGCCTTCCAGAGAAGATATTGATGCCTACTATGTTCCAGCAAATGAATTAGCCATGGAACTTGGGAACAGTAAAATAGCTAATATGGTAATGTTAGGTGCTTATTTGGAACTAACAAAAATAGTTAAAATTGATTCTGTATTGGATGCTTTTGTAAAAGTATTTGGTGAAGATAAAGCTCATTTAATTCCTATTAATAAAGAAGCTTTGTTAAAAGGTGCAGAAGCTGTAAAAACATATGTTTAATTGTAGTTGAAATCTTATTATTAAAATGGTAGTATAATTAAAATCAAGGAGGTAGAGGAATGAAAAAAAAGGACATTAATTGGTCAGAATTAGGATTTAACTACATTAAGACAGACAAGAGATATATATCCTATTGGAAAGACGGAGAATGGGATGAAGGTCAACTTATAGAAGATAACAAAGTTCATATTAGTGAAGGTTCTACATGTTTGCACTACGGTCAGGAATGTTTTGAAGGATTAAAAGCCTACGGTACAAAAGACGGAGGAATTCAACTGTTCAGACCTGATGAAAACGCAAAGCGTATGCAAACAAGCTGCGAAAGACTAATGATGCCGAAGATTCCTGTGGAAAAATTCGTCGATGCCTGTGTACAGGTGGTTAAAGCTAATGCAGAATGGGTTCCCCCTTACGGAACAGGAGCAACTTTTTATTTAAGACCCTATGTAATAGGTGTGGGAGACAATATCGGAGTAAAACCTGCAAATGAATATATATTCGGTGTGTTCGGAATGCCGGTGGGACCATACTTTAAAGGAGGTATGACACCTGTAAACTTTATAACTACTGATTATGACAGGGCAGCACCTAATGGAACGGGTAAAATAAAAGTAGGTGGAAACTATGCAGCAAGTTTATATTCCCACATGGAAGCAGTTAAGAAAGGATTTGCTGACTGTATCTACCTAGATCCCTTGACTCATACGAAAATAGATGAAGTGGGAGCAGCAAACTTCTTTGGTATTACAAAGGACAATAAGTTCATAACACCTCATTCATCTTCAATACTACCAAGTATTACTAGAATTTCCCTGATGCAGGTAGCAAGAGATTATCTAAATATGGAAGCAATTGAAACAGATGTATATATTGACAAATTAGATGACTTAAAAGAGGCAGGTGCTTGTGGAACTGCAGCAGTAATAACTCCAATAGGAGGAATTGAACATAAAGGCAAAATGCACGTATTTTACAGTCAAACAGAAGTAGGACCTATAACCAAAAAATTGTATGACACCTTGTGCGGAATTCAATTTGGTGACATAGAAGCACCAGAAGGCTGGATACACAAGGTAATGTAAAGAATCGAATCATTGGAGACAGTGGATACCCTGTCTCTTTTTTCTTCAAAGTTTTATAAGTTTGTGGTATTATAAAGTGAAAGGGATACACCTTCTCCGTAAGGGTAAGCCCATAGGGTCAGAAGGAATGTCCCCCTTTGTTGGGGATTCACCTTTTTAGTTAATGAAAGACTTGTGAATAAGATATCCCCTATAAGTGAGGTAGTATATGAAACAAATTATTAAAGAAGTTGCTAATAAATTAGGAATTGATACGGTTGGAATTAATAGTTGTATAGATTATTCATATTTAAGGGAATTCCTGCTAAAAAGGAAGATTAATAAGGAAGACTGTGAATTTGAAGAGGTTAATATAGATAAAAGATTAAGGGCAAGGAATTTGTTTCCTGAATGTAAAAGTATAATTGCTATTGGAATTCCTTATGGAAGAGGCTATAGACTACCTGCTTTTACCGGAAAAGGTCTTTTAAGCGTATCTTCATTCGGTGAAGATTATCATAAAAGGATAAAGAGATTATTAAACAAATTAGCAGAAGAATTGAATAAATATTTAAGTTTTAAATATGTTGACTGTGTAGATACATCTTTTCTTATAGATAAGGAGGTATGCAGGACTGCTGGTCTTGGAGATTACGGGAAAAATAGCCTTCTTATTAATAAATACCAGGGTTCCTTTATTAACTTGGGATACCTTTTGACTGATTTAGAGATAGAAGGGGATACTATAGAAAGTAAGGATGTTTGTGGCAATTGTAATATATGTGTGATAAGTTGCCCCAATGGAGCGATTTTTCCTGAAGGTGGAATTAACGCAAGAAAATGCATATCCTATTTAACCCAGACAAAAAACTATATTCCCCTTAATTATAGAGAAAAAATGGGAAGACAGATATACGGTTGTGATATATGTCAGTTGGTATGTCCTAAGAACAAAGAATTTCTTAATGAAGAAACAAACAATGATTATTCAACCCTTTCAGTAGATTTAGAAGAATTGCTTTCCATATCCAATAAGGACTTTGTAAAAAGATATGGACATACTGCGGGAAGCTGGAGAGGAAAAAACATATGGAAAAGAAATGCCATTATTTCCATGGGTAATCTAAAATTAAAGAGTATGTTCCCTTTATTAAAGTATGAACTTTCTAATCCTTCGGAAATGATAAAAATTTATACGGCATGGTCTTTATTGGAAATAGATAGAAATTCAGCAAAAGATATTTTATTCAATGATTTAAAATATGAAAATGAATCAGTGAAAAAAGAATATTTAAAACTTTTGGAGTCAATATGATAGTGTGTACTTGTGAAATTGAAATTTTAATTTACGAAGCAAATTCTTTGAAAGAAAAAAGAAAAGTAATTAAAAGTATTATTGAAAGAATAAAATCCAAATACAATGTTTCTGTGGCAGAAGTAGGTTTTAATGAACTGTGGAACAGGTCATTAATAGGATTGGCTGTTGTATCTAATAATAAAAATTTATGTGAATCAGCAATAAATAAAATAATTTCATTTATTGAAAATGATGAAAGAGTGGAAATAATAAATTGTTACAGGGAGATAATTTAATGAATAAGGCAGAAAAAGTATATGAACTGTTAAAGATAGATTATCCTGATGCAAAATGTGGTCTAAATTATGAAACGCCTTTTCAGCTTTTAATATCTACCATGTTAAGTGCCCAGACTACGGATAAAAGTGTTAATAATGTTACAGAGGAACTTTACAAGGAATATCCTGATTTAGAAAGTTTTTTAACCCTGTCCCAGGAAGAAATAGAAGAGAAAATAAAAAAAATTGGGATTTATAAGAATAAGGCTAAAAATATATATAATACTCTTAGAGAATTGAAAGAAAGATTTAAGGGTGAAGTACCAAGAACAATGGAAGAATTAATGTCCTTGCCGGGTGTGGGAAGGAAGACAGCATCGGTGGTGCTGGTTGAAGCTTTTAATATACCTGCTTTTCCAGTGGACACCCATATTTTTAGAGTTACCAGGCGGATAGGTATAGCAAAAGGAAGTACAGCAGATAAGGTTTCAGATGAAATGATGAAAAAGCTTCCCAAGTATAAATGGCATCTTATGCATCATTTATTAATTACCCACGGCAGATCTATATGTACGGCCAAATCTCCCAAGTGTGAAAAATGCAGTTTAATAACACTATGTAACTACGGTAAGAAAATGGTAAGAAATATTTAATAATTTTTCTTTATTATCTTACAAATTAATGGTATAATTTCAAATGGATTAAAAAAGGAGAAAAAAATGTCGTTAAATGTCGTTTTATTTGAGCCGGAAATACCACAGAATACTGGTAATATAGCAAGAACTTGTGCTGCAACTGGATCTAAACTTCATTTAATCAAGCCTTTGGGTTTTTCTGTAAAGGATAAATACTTAAAAAGGGCAGGACTGGATTACTGGAGTTTAGTGGACATTGTATACCATGAAAGTTTCGAGGAATTTAAGAAAACTGTAGGCAATAATAGAGTATTTATTTCAACAACTAAAGAAAGCAGATTTTATACGGATGTAACATATACAGATGGATGTTACATTCTTTTTGGAAAGGAAACAGCTGGCCTTCCAGATTATATACATGAAGAATACTTAGAAAACAGAATAAGGATTCCCATGGTTGATAAGGAAAATGTAAGATCTTTAAATTTAGCCAATTCCGTCAACATTGTAGTATATGAAGCATTACGACAATTGGGATTTCCACAAATGATATAGGAGGAACTATGGATATAGCAATTGGTTTAATTGGGGGATTGGGGTTATTTCTTTTCGGAATGAGCTACATGGGAGACGGTCTTCAGAAAGCTGCAGGAAGTAAAATGAAAGATATTTTAGCAGCTTTAACGAAAACTAAACTAATGGGTGTATTGGTAGGGACCCTGGTAACAGGAGTAATTCAAAGCAGTAGCGCTACTACAGTTATGGTTGTAGGTTTTGTTAATGCAGGCTTAATGAATGTAAGTCAAGCTGTAGGAATAATAATGGGAGCAAATATTGGTACTACTGTGACTGCCTTTTTAGTATCCCTGAACATAACTCAAATTGCAACTTTTATGGTTGGAGTTGGTGTAGTAATATACTTGGTTGCTAAAAAACGAAAAGTAAAAACTATAGGAGAAGTAATAATAGGTTTCGGTATTTTGTTTGTAGGCATGGATCTAATGTCTGGTTCAATGGCTCCCTTAAGGTCTAATCCTGCTTTTACCGGTATGATAACCCAGTTCGATAATCCTTTCCTGGGAATTTTAGTAGGCTTTGTATTGACAGCCATACTTCAGAGCAGTAGTGCTACTACAGGATTATTAATTGCGGTTTCTATAACAGGGGTAATTACCTTTGAACAGGCATATCCCATTGTTTTTGGACAAAATATAGGAACTTGTGTTACTGCATTACTTTCTAGTATAGGAGCAAATAGAACTGCCAAAAGAGCCGCTGTAATACACTTGCTCTTTAATTTGATTGGTACTCTATTTTTCATTGTATTCCTGAGAAAGCCTGTTCAATGGATTATATTCCAATTGGTGCCTGTAAGTGTACCCAAGCAAATTGCTGCTGGACATATATTCTTTAACGTAATAAATGTTATTGTTATGTTCCCTTTTTCTGAGTTATTAGTTAAGGCATCAGAATTATTGATTAGAAAAGATGACAGTGAAACAGAACATATTACAAAGTATATTGATGAAAGACTTTTAGTAACTCCTTCTATTGCCTTGACTCAAACTGCGAGGGAAGTGTTGCACTTAGGAAATTTAGCTATTTCCCAATTTGAAGCTGCAATAAAGGCACTTTTTGATGAAGATGAAGATGCAGCTCATAAGATATTTGAAATAGAAAGTAAAATTAATGCCATAAATCAGGCTACCGTAGAGTTCTTAGTAAAGTTGGACAAAACTTCTCTTACCAATTATGAAAAGGATAAGTTGGTAGTTTTATTAAACTCAATTAACGATATAGAAAGAGTTGGAGACCATATTGACAATATAGGGGAGTTAGCCTTAGACAAAATTGAAAATAAAGCCGTTTTTTCAGAAGAAGCAATCAAAGAACTAAGAGATATGTTTGATGTAACTTTAGAAGCTTATAAACAGTCTTTAAATGCTTTGGCATCTATTGGCTTAGAAGAGTGCAACATAGTCAGAAAATATGAAGAGGATATTGATAATATGTATAAGACTCTTAGGAAAAATCATATTGACAGACTTAATAATCTAATCTGTGAACCTAATTCAGGAATAGTATTCTTGGATGTTATAAGCAACTTGGAAAGAATCGGCGACCATTCATTAAATATAGCCGAATCAATTCTTGAGGTAATTTAATATATAGAATAAAGAAGGAATATAAGAGCAGACAATACCAGGGTCTGCTCTTTTTGAACTCATGTAAAATATTACTTGAAGGTATTATTATAATTGTAAGGCCTACATATAATAAGAATACTCAGTAAGTAAGGATGGCTTAAATAAAAAGATGATTACAAAATAAAATAAGATGGTATAATTAATATTGAAAACATTTTAGAGGTGAGATATGAGCAAAATATATGATCTTATTATTTTGGGAGCTGGACCTGCAGGATTATCTGCTGCTATTTATGGGGGTAGGGGAAAGCTAAAAACGTTAATAATAGAAAAAGAAAAAGATGGAGGACAAATTGCCCTTACACCAGAGATTGAAAATTATCCTGGATGTATGGATGGAGAATCAGGTCCTACTTTAGTTGAAAGAATGGCAAAACAAGCCCAGCATTTCGGAGGAGAAAAGATTTACGATGAAATTATTGAAGTTAACCTTTTTGGAAATGAAAAAACCCTTATAGGCAAGAATGGTCAATATAGGGGAAAAGCTGTAATAATTGCAGGTGGGGCTACACCAAAGGAAATTGGGTGTCCAGGAGAAAAGGAATTTACAGGCAGGGGTGTTTCCTATTGTGCTACATGTGATGCTTCTTTTTTTGAAGGACTAGAAGTGTTTGTAGTGGGCGGCGGTGATACTGCCTTAGAAGAAGCAATATACTTAACAAAATTTGCAAGAAAGGTTTCCGTAGTTCATAGAAGAGATGAGTTAAGAGCAGCTAAATATATTCAGGATAAAGCAAAAGCAAACGAAAAAATACATTTTATATGGAATTCCGTTGTAAAAGAAATCAAGGGAACAGGACTGGTAAATTCCATAGTTTTAGAGAATGTTAAAACAAAGGAAATAACGGAAATTTCTGCTGATGAGAATGATATGACTTTCGGTATATTTGTATGCATTGGTTACGAACCGAAAACTAAAATGTTTGAAGGTATATTAAACTTAGATAAGGGATATATAATTACTGATGAGAATATGAAAACAAATGTTGAAGGAGTTTTTGCAGCAGGAGATATAAGGGTTAAAAGTTTAAGGCAGGTTGTTACTGCAGCAGCAGATGGAGCAATAGCAGCGGTTCAGGCAGAAAAATATTTAGAATCCCAATACTATTCTACTTTACAATAGTTGGAAAGTTCTGTAGGGATGAAATATTGTTGAAAAAAAATGAAATTTTGTTATAATAGATTTAGTGAGGAGTGATACCATGAAAATGGGCTTTGAATTAAATCTTACCCAAACTCGAAAGCTTATAATGACACCTGAATTAAGGCAAGCTATACAAATCTTGCAATTTAATAATGTTGAGTTGACGGATTATATCAACAAGCAATTGGAAATCAATCCCTTCCTTGAATCTGTTGAAAACAAAGATGATGACAGTTCATCTAGTGAACAAATCTCCGAACATAAGGAAAACGATGAAATTGACTGGAAGGAACTGGCAGAAAGATACGACGATTTTAGTTATAAAACTATTGCTAATAATATAGATGACGAAGATAAGCAAACTTTTGAAAGCTATACTTCAAAAAAACTGTCCCTTAAAGATCATTTAATGACCCAGCTGGGAATGACTGTAAAGACCAACAGGGAAAAACGAATCGGAGAATTTATAATAGAATCATTGGATAATAAAGGATATCTGGGATGTTCCGTGCAAGATATTAGTTTGTTATTAAATGAGGATGTTGTTGAAGTTGAAAGGGTGTTAAGACTAATACAGACCTTTGACCCAGTTGGTATTGCTTCCAGAAATCTAAGTGAATGTTTAATGATACAACTAAGAGAAAAGGGCATTAAAGATAAAAATGCCTATATTATAGTAGAAAACTATTTAGAAGAATTAGCCACAAATAAAATTCAAAAAATTGCTAAAGAGTTACATATACCGGTAAGCAGAGTTCAAAGTATATGTGACATAATAAAAATGTTGGAACCCAAGCCTTCTCGAGGCTTTATAATAGACAGCGACAATATTAGGTACATAGTTCCTGATGTTACCGTAGAGAAAATAAACGATGAATATATAATTATAGTTAATGACAGCTACTTGCCGACCCTTACCATAAGCAGTTATTACAGGAATATAATTAACAACTTAGATGATAAGGAAGCAAGTAAATTTTTAATGGATAAACTGAATTCTTCTATGTGGTTAATAAAAAGCATCGAACAAAGAAGAATGACTTTGTACAATGTAGTGAAATCCATTGTTAAGTTTCAGAGAAAATTCTTTGATGAAGGTAAGTCAGCTCTTAGACCCTTGGTTCTTAAAGATGTGGCCGATGACATAGGTGTCCATGAATCTACTGTAAGTAGAGCAACTAATGGAAAATATGTACAAACTCCCAGAGGTTTATATGAATTGAAGTATTTCTTCGCAAGCAGTTTGGGAGATTCCTTCGGAAAAGCAGTATCGTCAACCAGTGTAAAATCCAAAATAAAGAAATTAATAGATGAAGAAAACAGTCAAAAGCCCTTAAGCGATCAAAAGATATCAGAAATATTAAAAGAAGAAGGAATAAGTATTTCTCGAAGAACAGTGGCAAAGTATAGAGATGAAATGAGAATACCTGCTTCTTCAATGAGGAGAAGATATTGAAAGAATATGTAAGACGCATATTCTTTTTTATTGTGATAACAAGAAGGTTCATAGAACCTATGAAGGTTTTGATTGCGAAGTTGGATAGGGTTCTTATTTACAAGCAATAGAAGGATAATCTGCTACAAAGTGCTATACAATTAAGAATTAGTATGTTATAATTCGTATTAGATCACACTTCATTTCATATATCTAACATACAAATCTTTTTTTAATCCACTTATTTGTAAATTACACTTGAAATAATAAATGAATATGCTAAAATGAAGGTAGGGACATAATTCAAGATAAAGGGACAGTAAACGCCCCGGAGGTATTATGGATATAAACAAAGTTTTAAATATGCAAAAAAATGTTGTTCCAGAAGCCGTAGAACTATTAATGAAAAGATATGAAATTTTAAAAACCATAAGCAGTTTTCAGCCAGCAGGAAGAAGATTTCTGTCCAATAAATTAGGTATTACAGAAAGAACCATCCGTACGGAAATAGATAAATTACGGGATTTAAACTTAGTTAGTATAAAATCATCTGGTGTTGAATTGACTCAGGAAGGAAAGAATGCTTTATGGGATATACATAGTACATTTTATTATATAAAAAATTTGTCTGAAATAGAACTTAAACTTATGGATAAACTTAAATTAAAACGAGTTGCAGTAGTATCGGGGGATGCTGAAAAAGATAGCTTGACATTTAATGATTTAGGCAAGAAAGCAGCATCCATTGTATTGGAAAACTTGAGAAATGATACAATACTAGGTATTACTGGCGGGACTACCATGGCTAATGTTGTAAAACAGATGAAAAGCAAAAAAACTTTAAGAATCTATTAGTATTGCCTGCTAGGGGTGGTCTAAGCGAAGAACTTGAAATTCAGGCAAACACAATTGCTGCTAATTTGGCGGAGAAATTAGGTGCAAATTATAAACTTCTCCATATACCAGATAACTTAGATGAAAATTCTTTGAATATTTTAAAAAGTAACAAGTTAATAAGAGAAGTTTTAGAAGATATTCAAAAAATAAATTTATTGGTTTTCGGTATAGGAAATGCTAAAGACATGGCCATAAGAAGAAAATCAGACAGTATTGTTTTTGAGAAAATAGAAAAAGAAAATTTAAAAGCAGAAGCTTTTGGTTATTTTTTTGATAATTTGGGTAATGTAAAAATGCAGACTAATTCAGTAGGTCTCACTTTGGAAAGTTTTAATGAAATTAACTGTATAATAGGAGTTGCTGCTGGCAGAACTAAGGCAGAAGCAATTTATGCAGTATCAAGGTTTAGTAATAATTTTATTCTTGTAACAGATGAAGCTGCTGCAAGAAGAATTTTAGAATTATAGAATATAGGAGGATATTATGATAAGAGTTGCAATTAATGGATTTGGGAGAATTGGAAGGTTAGCCTTGAGATTGATGGCTATGGACGAAGATTTTCAGGTGGTGGCAATAAACACTAACTCTGATGTGGAAACACTGGCATATTTATTAAAATATGATACTGCCCACGGAAACTTTATGACGGATAAAATCACATATAAAGACAATATACTGTATGTTAACGGCAAAGAAATTGTAACTTCAAGAATAAGAGAGCCTGAAAACTGCAATTGGAAGGAATTAAACATTGATGTAGTAATTGACTGTACAGGCAAATTCAACGACAGGGAAAAAGCGGAAGCTCATATAAAGGCAGGGGCAAAAAAAGTAGTGTTATCAGCACCTGCAAAAGGAGATTTAAAAACTGTTGTATATAATGTAAATCATGATATACTTGATGGAAAGGAAACAGTTGTTTCGGCAGCATCATGTACAACAAACTGCTTAGCTCCCTTAGCAAAAGTACTGAATGATGAATTTGGTATAGTTAAAGGACTTATGACTACTGTACATGCTTATACAAATGATCAAAATATACATGATAATTCACACAAAAAAGGTATCAGAGCAAGAAGAGGGAGAGCAGCAGCAGCAAATATAGTGCCTGCATCAACGGGAGCAGCTAAGACCGTAGGTGTAGTTTTACCTGAACTAAAGGGTAAATTAGATGGTATGGCTCTTCGAGTTCCAACACTTACAGGTTCTGTTGTTGACTTAACTGTTGAACTCAATAAAAATGTAACTGTTGAAGAAATAAACACAGCAATTAAAAATGCAGCTAATGAAACACTTGCCTATACAGAAGACCCCATAGTATCCAGTGACGTAATAGGAAGTACTTATGCATGTATATTCGATGCACTTTCAACACAAATCATTGAAGTAGATGGAAAACAGTTAGTTAAGTTGATTGCCTGGTATGACAATGAAATGTCCTTTACGGCTCAACTAGTAAGGTTAGTTAAATATTGGGGTTCTATGAGATGACCTAACCCCATTTTCCGACCGTAGGGAGCAAATATTTTGGTAGACTGTGAGATGACTATATATATGGGAGATATAGTATGAATAAAAAAACATTAAAAGATATAGATTTTAAAAATAAAAAAGTATTAGTAAGATGTGACTTCAACGTTCCTTTAGACGAAGAAGGGAATATAACTGATGACAGAAGAATTAAAAGCTCTCTTCCTACAATAAATTATCTTTTGGATGAAGGTGCGGCAGTAATTTTAATGTCGCACTTAGGAAGACCTAAAGGAAAACCACAATCGAAGTATTCCTTAAAACCTGTGGCTGAGAGGCTGAGCCTACTATTAAATAAAAAAGTAATATTTGAAGATTGTGACATGGTGGTTGATGATGGAGTTAAAGCTAGTGCAGCAAAGCTTAACCCTGGAGATGTAATGTTACTTCAAAATACCAGGTTTAGAGAGGAAGAAACAAAGAATTCTGGAACTTTTGCAAAAGATCTATCATCTCTTGGTGAAATATTTGTAAATGATGCCTTTGGTACTGCTCACAGGGCACATTCTTCAAATGTAGGAATGTGTGAATATCTTCCTTCGGCAGTAGGCTTCTTAGTAGAAAAAGAAATACGAACTATGGGAGATGCATTAAAAGAACCTAAAAGACCCTTTACAGCTATTTTAGGCGGGGCAAAAGTTTCGGACAAAATAGCTGTAATAGAAAACCTGTTAAATATTGCAGATAATATTTTAATAGGGGGAGGTATGGCCTATACTTTCCTTAAAGCAGAAGGATACAGCATTGGAAAATCTCTTTTGGAAGAAGATAAAGTGGACTTGGCAAAAGAATTAATGGAAAAGTCAAAGACAAAAGGAGTAAAATTAATACTGCCGGTGGATACGGTGGTTGGTAAGGAATTTAAAAATAATACTGAATTTATTACAACTAGTTCAGATAGTATTCCTCCGGATTACATGGGGTTAGATATAGGTGAAAAAACTATTGAAGTATTTAAGAATGTAATAAATAGTTCAAAAACAATTATTTGGAACGGTCCCTTGGGTGTTTTTGAAATGGACAATTTTGCAAAAGGAACAAATGCCATTGCAGAGGCAATTGCAAAAAATAAAGATGCTGTATCCATAATAGGGGGAGGCGATAGTGCTGCAGCTGTCGAAAAGATAGGTTTAGCAGATAAAATTACTCATGTTTCCACAGGAGGAGGCGCTTCATTGGAGTTTTTGGAAGGAAAAGTTTTACCAGGAATTGAAGCGGTTGATAATAAGGAGTGATATAATGAGGAGGCCATTAATTGCAGGCAATTGGAAAATGAACAATAGTGTAGAGGAGAGTATAAATTTAGTCAGAGATTTAAGGGACAGGGAACTGAGCGAGAAGGTGGACGTATTAATATGTCCTCCCTTTACGTCTTTATATGCTATAATAAATGAGATAAAAAATTCATCCATAAAAGTTGGCGCCCAAAATATGTATTACGAAGATAAAGGGGCTTTTACCGGAGAAGTTTCACCAGCTATGCTTAAAAGTATAGGCGTTGAATATGTAATTATAGGTCATTCGGAAAGAAGACAATACTTTAATGAAACAGACCAATTAATAAACAAAAAGCTAAAAGCTGCTTTAACACACGGACTAATACCCATACTTTGTGTCGGGGAAACTTTAGAGCAAAGAGAAGAAGGAATGGAGAAAGAAACAGTAAAAGCTCAAATTGTCAAAGCTTTTAAAAATATAGAGAAGGCAGAAAAGGTTGTAATTGCTTATGAACCAGTATGGGCGATAGGAACAGGAAAAGTGGCAACTAGTGAACAGGCTGAAGAAATGTCTGAATTTATAAGGTCCATTATAGCTACTATTTACAACAGTGAAGTAGCCGATAATATAATTATCCAATATGGAGGCAGTGTTAAATCCTTAAATATTTCTGAAATAATGAGCCAACCCAATATTGATGGTGTGTTAGTAGGCGGTGCCAGTTTAAATGCTGAGGAATTTGCTAAAATAGTTAATTTTGGAGAAGATAAGAAAGGTTGTTAATATGAATAAAGTTACTGCATTGATTATTCTTGACGGATGGGGTATAGGACCAGACTATGAGGGGAATGCAATCAAGAGAGCAAAAACTCCAAACTTTGATTTGTTAATGAGAAAATATCCCAATACTAGTTTGTCCGCCAGCGGCTATGATGTTGGTCTTCCAAAAGGTCAAATGGGAAATTCAGAAGTAGGGCATTTAAATATAGGTGCCGGCAGAATCGTTTATCAAGATTTTACAAGAATTACTAAATCAATTGAAGAAGGAGAATTTCAAAAAAATAAAGCTTTATTAAGTGCAATGGATTATGTTAAAAGAAATAATTCAACATTGCATTTAATAGGTCTTTTGTCTGATGGAGGGGTTCACAGCCACAACACTCATTTATATAGTTTGATTGAACTTGCAAAACAAAACGGAATAGATGATGTTCAAATACATTGTATTACCGACGGCCGTGATGTAAGTCCTACCAGCAGTCCTAATTTTATTAAGGATTTACAAAAACAAATTAAGAAAATAGGTGTTGGGCATATTGCTTCCATTATGGGCAGATACTATGCAATGGACAGGAACAGACAATGGGATAGAGTAGAACTAGCGTATAATGCTTTGGTAAAAGGTGTGGGCGAAATATATAAAGATCCTCTTCAAGCCATACAAACTTCTTATCAAAATGGAATAACGGATGAATTTATAAGACCTTTGTTAATAAAAAATGAAGACGATCAGTTAGGAACAATAAAGGATAAGGATGCTGTTATATGTTTTAATTTCAGACCGGATAGAGTAAGACAAATTACTAGAGCCTTTGTAGATGAGGATTTTGACTATTTTCAAAGGAAAAAAGTTAATATAAAATACGTTTGTATGACTTTGTATGATAAAACTATTGATAATGTAGAAATTGCTTATGAGCCCCATTTTGTAAAAAATACATTGGGAGAATATTTAAGCAGCTTAGATATTAAGCAGTTAAGAATTGCGGAAACAGAAAAATATGCCCATGTAACTTATTTTTTCAATGGAGAAATAGAAACACCTTTTAAAAATGAGGTTAGGATACTAATACCATCACCAGATGTTCCTACTTATGATTTAAAACCAGAAATGAGTGCTTTCGAGCTGAAGAACATGGTTATGGAACAATTGGATAAAGATGTGTACCAATTTATGTTAATTAATTTTGCAAATCCCGATATGGTTGGCCATACAGGAGATATTGAAGCAGCAGTAAAAGCTGTTGAGGCAGTTGACAAATGCTTGGGGGAAATTGTAAATTACATAATAAAATCTGATGGAACGGCAATAATTACTGCAGACCATGGAAATTGCGAAGAAATGTTGGATAAATCTACCTTGGACACTATTACTTCCCATACTACCAACAGAGTACCCTTTATTGTTGTAGATACGAAAAAGGTTAAATTAAGGGAAGGAATTCTTGCTGATATTGCGCCAACTGTGCTCGAACTTATGGGTTTAGAAAAACCCGTTGAAATGACTGGAAAAAGTTTAATTTTAAAATAAGGAGAGGAATTATGACTATAATAACAGATATATATGCAAGAGAAATTTTAGATTCCAGAGGAAATCCTACAGTGGAAGTAGAAGTATGGACTGAAGGAGGCGGTTACGGCAGAGCAGGTGTACCTTCGGGAGCATCTACAGGCGCCTTCGAAGCAGTTGAATTAAGGGATGGAGGCAGCAGGTACTTAGGAAAAGGGGTACAAACTGCAGTTGATAATGTTAACAATATTATTGCTCCTGAAATAATAGGAATGGATTCATTAAATCAAAAAGGAATTGATAAACTGTTAATCGAGCTTGACGGTACCCATAATAAAGGCAAATTAGGAGCAAATGCAATTTTAGGAGTTTCAATTGCATGTGCCAAAGCTGCGGCAGATACTTTAGGTTTACCTTTATATCAATACTTAGGGGGAGTAAATGGAAAGCTTCTACCGGTACCTATGATGAATATATTAAATGGCGGCGAACATGCAGATAATAATGTTGACATTCAAGAGTTCATGATAATGCCTGTGGGAGCAAGTAGTTTTAAAGAAGCTCTAAGAATGGGTGCAGAAATATTTCATAATTTGAAAAAGGTTCTAAAAAATAAGGGATTAAATACTGCTGTAGGAGATGAAGGTGGCTTTGCACCTAATTTAACTTCCAACGAAGAAGCATTAGTTACTATAGTAGAAGCAATAAAGAATGCAGGCTATGAGCCAGGTAAGGAAGTAATGTTAGCTTTAGATGTGGCTGCTACAGAACTTTATAACAAAGAAACCAAGACCTATAATCTAGTAGGGGAAGGAAGAAAGTTTACTGCAGAAGAAATGGTTGAATACTATGTAGACTTGGTAAACAAGTATCCTATTATTTCAATAGAAGATGGTATGGATGAAGAAGATTGGGAAGGTTGGAAGTTGCTTACTGAAAAATTAGGAAACAAGGTTCAGCTTGTAGGAGATGATTTATTCGTAACTAACACTGAAAGACTACAGAAAGGTATTGATTTGAAAGTAGCAAATTCAATTTTAATTAAATTAAACCAAATAGGAACTATTACGGAAACCTTAGACGCTATTGAAATGGCAAAGAGATCAAAGTATACTGCTGTAATTTCACACCGATCTGGTGAAACCGATGATTCAACTATTGCTGACTTGGTAATTGCAGTAAATGCAGGACAAATAAAGACAGGTGCTCCTTCAAGGATGGATAGGGTGGCCAAGTACAACCAACTTCTAAGATTAGAAGACAGATTAGGGGAAACAGCAGAGTATACTGGAATGGATGTTTTTTATAATTTATATTGATTTCATGAATTTTTGGTGTTATAATTCTAATGTTATGCAGTGAAAGACAGGAGGTGTTATAGTGGAAGCAGTAGTAAGGGTTCTATTAATAATAGCAAGTTTAGTGTTAATTGCAAGTATCTTACTTCAATCGGGTAAATCCGCAGGAATGTCCGGCGAAATTGCTGGCGGCGCAGAATCTATCTGGGGAAAAAACAAAAGCAGGACTATTGAAGGTAAGTTAGAAAAAGCTACGGCTATATCAGCAATTATTTTTGTGATTGCTTCAATAGCTTTAGTGGCAATCCAATAATATTGCAATTATTTAATAATAATATCTAATTTATGTCAGTACTTAAATTTATTTGGTGTATAAGCAATATTGCTTAGTAAATTTTAACTATGGAGGAAAGAAACAATGGGAACTTTAATAATAGCTCCTTTAGCGGGAGTTTTGGCTCTATTATTTGCTTTTTATAAAGCTTCACTTGTAAGTAAGTCTGACCCTGGAACGGAAAGGATGCAGGAAATTTCTTCCTTTATCCAAGAGGGGGCTATGGCTTTTCTTGCTAGAGAATACAAGTCAGTTAGTATTTTTGCAATAATTATGTTTGTAATTTTAGGGCTAGCAATCTCTTGGCCTACTGCACTAGCTTTTGCTGTAGGTGCAATATTTTCTGCTCTTGCAGGTTATTTCGGAATGCAGGTTGCGACAAGAGCTAACGTTAGAACTACTAATGCAGCCAAGGAATCCGGAATGAATAAAGCATTGGATATAGCTTTTTCAGGTGGATCAGTTATGGGAATGACTGTTGTAGGCTTAGGTCTATTAGGAACAGGTTTGTTCTGGATACTTTTCAAAGACGCAAGTGTGGTAACTGGTTTTAGTTTAGGTGCTTCATCAATAGCTTTGTTTGCTCGTGTTGGGGGCGGTATTTATACTAAAGCTGCTGACGTGGGAGCTGACTTAGTTGGTAAAGTAGAATCCGGAATACCTGAAGATGACCCACGAAATCCTGCGGTTATAGCAGACAACGTTGGTGACAATGTAGGAGACGTTGCAGGTATGGGTGCAGACTTATTTGAATCCTATGTTGGAGCAATAGTATCATCTATTACACTAGGAGCTTTAGCCTATGCAGAAGGCGGTAGAGGAGTATTATATGGTTTAATGGTAGCAGCTGCAGGTATTGTGGCATCTATAATAGGTACAATGTTTGTAAAAGGAAAAGAAGATTCGAATCCTCAGAAAGCTTTAAACATGGGTACATATGCTTCATCATTGGTGGTTGTTATTGTAGCATTTATATTAAGTAAGTCAATAATAGGTAACTATCAGCCTTTTGGGGCAATTGTATTTGGATTGGTTGTAGGTTTAGTAATAGCTAAAATAACTGAAATATATACTTCAGATGAATACAAGTATGTTAAAGAAATTGCTGACCAGTCAGAAACAGGAGCTGCTACTACTATAATAAGTGGTTTGTCAGTGGGTATGAGATCAACAGCATATCCAATTGTTGTATTGGCAGTAGGAATAATAGGCGCATATTTGATAGCAGGATATTCTTCAACAGGAATAGATGCTGTAAAGGGATTATATGGTATAGCTTTAGCAGCTATAGGTATGTTATCAACTACAGGAATGACTATAGCAGTTGATGCATATGGGCCTATTGCAGACAACGCTGGTGGAATTGCGGAAATGTGTGAATTACCAGAAGAAGTAAGAGAAATAACTGATAAGTTAGACTCCGTTGGAAATACTACAGCGGCAATTGGTAAAGGATTTGCAATTGGTTCAGCGGCATTAACAGCCCTTGCATTGTTTGCATCCTATACTCAGGCCGTTGGAATTACATCTATAAGTTTAACAGAACCGACAGTTATAGCAGGGCTACTAATAGGAGGTATGTTACCCTTCTTATTCTCAGCAATTACTATGAGTGCTGTTGGTAAGGCTGCTTTTGAAATGATTGAAGAAGTTAGAAGGCAGTTCAGGGAAATACCTGGAATAATGGAAGGTAAAGGCAAACCTGACTATAGAAGATGTGTTGACATTTCAACAGCTGCAGCATTAAAAGAAATGATTGTACCAGGACTATTGGCAGTAATAGTACCCTTAATAGTAGGATTTGTGTTAGGAACCGAAGCATTAGGCGGATTACAGGCTGGCGCCTTAGTTTCAGGTGTACTCATGGCAATATTTATGTCCAACTCAGGAGGAGCATGGGATAATGCCAAGAAATATATTGAAAGTGGTACCCACGGTGGAAAAGGAAGTCCTGCCCACGTAGCTGCAGTAGTAGGAGATACGGTGGGAGACCCCTTCAAGGATACTTCAGGACCTTCAATTAATATACTTATTAAACTAATGACAGTTGTTTCATTGGTATTCGGGCCATTATTAGCTCAATACGGTGGAATAATACTTAAGTTATTCTAATATAGAAATTATTAAAGGCTTCTCATTGAGAAGTCTTTTTTCTTGAAGATGGATTGATTAGATGTTATAATCATTTCAATATATTGGCATATAATAATATTAGCCTGGAACTGTTGGCAAGCAATTAACATATAATTAAGAGGGGTATGTATGTATATTGACGTTGACGGAATAAAAATAAGTTACCGAGATGAGGGAAAGGGCGAAAACGTCCTGCTACTCCATGGTTGGGGTGGAAGTATACAGACTATGCTGCCCATTAATAATATACTTAAAAATAGATTTAGAGTTATTACAGTAGATTTACCAGGATTCGGGAAAAGCGATACACCTAAAGTACCCTGGAATTCATACAACTATGCAGAATGTATATATAAATTTATTGATAAATTAGGTATTAAAGAACTAATATTGTTTGGTCATTCACATGGTGGGAGAATTTCAATAATCTTAGCAAGCAAGTACAATATAGTAAAAAAACTGATTCTTATTGACAGTGCAGGAATAATCCCAAAGAGATCTTTAAAATACTACATAAAAGTATACTGGTTTAAGTTTCTAAAAAAAACATATTTATTGCTGCCAGGCAGTAATAAGGAAGAAAGATTAGAAAAGTTTTATAAAAGGTACGGCTCCCGGGATTACAGAGATTCTGAAGGAGTTATGCGTCAGACTATGGTTAAGGTGGTCAATGATAACTTGTTGAAACTGTTGCCACTTATTAAAGCTCCCACTTTGTTAATATGGGGGGAAAAAGACGAAGATACTCCTTTTTACATGGGAGAGTTAATGGAAAAACTTATTCCTGACAGCGGATTAGTTGTATTAAAGGGAGCAGGGCATTATTCCTATGTGGATAGCTACGAACGGTTTAGAGCAATTATAAATGAATTTTTAAAAGATGAAAGTGGTGATTAGAATGCAGTTTATTGTATTTCTTTATCTGTTTTTTTGGTTTCTTTTATGTATCCTTAAATTAAAAAAGTGCCTGCATATTATGCAATTAGAAGGCTATAGCAGTGAAAAATATATGTACTGGATTGAGAATAATAAGAATAGAATTCACGAGAAAACTGACAGAATATTTGTTTCTGTCTTAGTTATTTTTTCAGTATTTTATTCAATTACTTCTTTTGGTGAGCAAGTAACTACTTATGTAGGGCTAAATATTGTTATGTCCCTAATAGCACTATTTATTAAAATAAATCAGAAAGAAGAGACGAAAAAACCATTGGTTTTCACTCCGAGAGCTAAAAGATTGTTCGGAATCTCTCTTTTATTAGTCTTGGTTGATCTGTTAATAACCTTGTTTATTGTTCATATTATTACAAGAGATATACTGTCTTATGTTCCTTTATGGGGAGGGATTTTAACAGTTTTATATTATTTTTCTCCATATTATATGTATGGAGGAAATTTAATAGCAAAACCGATTGAAGAAAAGATTAATAAAAAATATTATGATGCTGCATGTGAAAAAATCAGAAATCTGGGTATTAAATCTATAGGTATAACAGGCAGCTACGGTAAAACAAGTACAAAATTTATTTTAGCAACAATATTAAAAGAAAAGTACAAGGTACTGAATACCCCGGAAAGCTACAATACTCCCATGGGAATAAGCAAGGTAATAAATAATCAGCTTAATGAAGATTATGATATTTTCATTGGAGAATTAGGTGCTACTAAAGCTGGGGATATTGATGAGGTGGCAAAGCTTACAAATCCTCAAATTGGCATAATTACCTCTATAGGTCCTTGCCACTTGGAGAGTTTTCAATCAATAGAAAATATAATGCGAACCAAGTATGAATTAATTGAAAACTTACCAACAGATGGAATAGGAATTTTTAATTATGACAACGAATATGTAAAAAGATTGGCTGACAAAACTTTTAAGGAAAAAATCCTCTACGGCATTGAAAATATTGAGGAAACAGATGTATTTGCAACCAACGTACAAGTGGACAGCTTAGGCTCCTCCTTTAGTTTGTGTATTAGCAGCTTAGGGGTTATTGACTGTAAGACTAAACTTTTGGGTAAACATAATATATTGAATATATTAGCGGCAGCTTCAGCGGCTTCAGTTTTAGGCCTGTCCTTGGAAGAAATAGCTAAGGGTATTTCTAAATTAGAACCTGTGGAGCACAGACTTCAGCTTATAGACCAGGGAACTGGGGTATTGGTCATAGATGATGCCTTTAATTCCAATCCTGAAGGAGCAAAAGCCGCATTAGAGGTGCTGGATTCTTTTACAGGCAGAAGAAAAATAATCGTGACACCAGGTATGGTTGAATTGGGAGATATTGAGGAAGATGAAAATGAAAAATTAGGAGAAAACATTGCAAAAGTCTGTGATATTGCAATATTAATAGGTAAAAAAAGAAGTGTTCCTATTCAAAAAGGTATGAAAAAGCACAATTATAATGAAGAGAATCTGTATGTAGTTAATTCATTGAATGAAGCTACAGAAATATTAAAAACACTGACAAGAGTAAATGACGTTGTTCTTTTTGAAAATGATTTGCCTGACACATATAATGAATAATAATGGAGGGTGTATGAAAAAATCAGTAGGTATCATTATTGGCGGTAAATCCGTTGAGCATGAAGTTTCCATAATAACTGGGATGCAGGTTTTTGACAATATTGACAGAAACCTTTATGAACCTAAGATAATATATATCCAAAAGGATGGCAAATGGCTTATTGGTAACTGTCTTCATGACATAAACAATTATAAACGAAAAGAATTTAAAGATACATATGAAGTATTGCCTGGATTTAAGAATAATAAGTTAATCCTGTACCCTCATCCTGAAATAAAAACTAGTTTTTTTGGAAAAAAATATCCTGCTCATGAGATAGATATGGTATTTCTTGCACTTCATGGTACCAATGTTGAAGATGGCGCAATACAAGGGCTCTTTCAAATGAACGGTGTGCCCTTTACCTTCAGCTCTGTATTAAGTTCAGCAGTGGGTATGGATAAGGTAGTAATGAAAAAAGTATTTCAAAGTTACAATCTTCCTCTTGTAGAATACATGTGGTTCTACAGAAGTAGTTTTGAAGATGAAAGAGACAGCATATTAAACGAAGCGGAAAAAATAGGATATCCCTTAATCGTAAAGCCTGCTAATTTGGGATCCAGTGTAGGTATAAGTAAGGCTAATAACTTAAATGAATTGTTGTTCGCAATAGAAGTTGCCATGTCCTATGACAGAAAAGTAATTGTGGAGAAGTGCCTGGAAAATGTTCGTGAAATAAACTGTGCAGTAATGGGCTATGAAAATGACTTAGAAGTTTCCCTCTGCGAAGAACCGGTTGGATGGAAAGAATTTTTAACCTATGAAGATAAATATATTAACGGAAAAAAAGGTTTATCTCAATCAAAGCGACGAATTCCCGCAGATATAGAAGAAAATATTGAAGAACAAATTATAAATTATGCCAAAGAAGCATTTAAAGCAGTAGATTGTTGTGGAAATGCAAGAATAGATTTTCTGCTTGACGGCAACAATATATTTGTAAACGAAATAAATACCATACCTGGCTCTATTTCCTTTTATCTTTGGGAAGGGAAGGGAATAACATTTAAACAACTTATCAATAAAATTATTGAGTTAGGAGAACTACAGCATAGTCAAAGAAATATGAACATAGTATCCTATGATATTGACTTGTTGAATAAAATGAGGGCAAGTGGAAAACACAAGTAACAGCAGAGCTTATAGTATACAAAGGAGAAAGTATATGAATTTTAAAGAAAAATTACTGTCTTTCATGAGGGAAGAAGCATACAAACCCTTAACCTTCAAGGAACTTACAGAAGTTTTTGAAGTTGAAGGAAAAATGAAAAAAGAACTTTTATCAGCTTTAAATGAATTAGAAGATGAAGGAAAAATAATATTTACCCGAAGAGAAAGATACGGTGTACCCGAAAAGATGAACTTAGTTATAGGTACCTTAGAAGGTCATCAAAAGGGATATGCTTTTCTAATACCTGATGATAAAAACTTAAAGGATATTTTCATCTCACCCATGGACATGAACGGAGCAATGCACGGTGACCGGGTAATAGTAAGACCAATGAAGGTTTTGGAGGATGTTAAAAGCCCTGAAGGAAAGGTTATAAGAATTATCCAAAGAGCAAATGAATATGTAATAGGTACATTCCAAAAAAGTAAACATTTCGGATTTGTAATACCTGATGATAAGAGAATATCCTACGATATATTCGTGCCTAAGGAAGAATTTAATAATGCTGAAGCGAATAATAAAGTATCTGTAAAAATTACCGAATGGCCTGATAGAAGAAAAAACCCCGAAGGCAAAATAGTTGAAGTAATAGGTAGTATTGAAGATACAGAAACCCATATTGAAGCAGTACTTCTATCACATAAGGTAAGACAGGTTTTCCCAAAGGATGTTATTGAAGAAGCGAAAAAGGTTTCAGAAGGCGGTATCCCAGAGGAAGAATATAAAAAACGAAAAGATTTAAGAAAACTACCTATTATTACTATTGACGGAAGTGATGCCAAGGACTTGGATGATGCAGTGTATGCGGAGAAATTAAACGAAAAGGAATATAGGCTAGGTGTTCATATTGCTGATGTATCTTACTATGTAAAAGAAGATAAAAAGATAGACAAGGAAGCCTTGAAAAGAGGAACCAGTATATATTTAGCAGACAGGGCAATACCAATGCTGCCTAAGGAGTTGTCAAACGGTGTATGCAGCTTAAATCCAGGAGAAGATAAACTTACCTTATCCGTTGAGATGACAATAAATCATTTAGGGAAAGTAACAGATTATACAATATTTGAAAGTGTAGTAAATAACCGCTATAGAATGACTTATGACGATGTAAATGAAATACTTGAAAACAATAATGAAGAACTTATCCAAAAATATAAAGAAATAGTCCCCATGTTAAAAGTTATGGAGGAGCTAAGTTCCATTTTAAGAAAGAAAAGAGATTTAAGGGGAGCTATTGATTTTGAATTTCCAGAAAGAAAAATTATTACCGATGAAACAGGGAAAGTTATAGATATAAAAAAGTACGAAAGAAAAACTTCAAATAAAATAATAGAAGAATTTATGCTGGTATGTAATGAAACAGTGGCAGAACATTACTATTGGTTAAATATGCCCTTTGTTTACAGAATTCATGAAGATCCAGATGAAGAAAAGATGTATGAATTCAGCAAGTTCATCCATAACTTAGGTTATACCTTAAAGGGAAATTACGTACATCCCAGGGAATTGCAGCAGCTCTTATTAAAAGTCAGAAATAAAAAAGAAGAGTCATTAGTTAATAATCTACTGCTAAGGTCTCTAAAAAAAGCCATATATTCACCAGATTCCTCGCCTCACTTCGGTTTGGCAACTCAATATTATTGCCATTTTACTTCACCTATAAGAAGGTATCCAGACCTGCAAATACACCGAATTATAAAGAGGCATATGAAAGGAAAGTATAAGGAATCAGATTTAGAAAGACTTACTGAGCGAACTGCAATGGTAGCTGAACAATCATCTAAAATGGAAAGAATTGCTGATGAAGTAGAAAGAGACACGGATAAAATCAGGATTGCAGAATTTATGTACGATAAAGTTGGGGAAGAGTATGAAGGTGTAGTTTCAGGGGTAACCAGTTTCGGTATGTTTGTTGAATTAGATAATACAGTAGAAGGCTTGGTGCATATTTCCAATATGGTGGATGACTACTATATTTATGACAACGAGAAAAAAGAATTGTATGGTCAGGGCAGCAATAAAACTTACAGAATAGGAGATACTGTTAAAATCCGTGTTATAAATGTAAGTATAGAAAAAGCAGAAATTGATTTTGAATTAATTTGACTTTTAGAAAAAAATATGTTAAAGTAATAAAAGTCTCTAATTAAGGTTTGTTAAAGGAAAATTTTCTATTATAATTAGAGAGGGAATCATTTCCCCCTTTATATCGGGGGCGTAAATGGTTTCGACGGGGATATGGAAGAAAGATAAGCGAGTCGTTGTCGCCAAACAACGTAAAAAGTGGCAACTAAATATAAACGCAAACGAAGATAATTTAGCATTTGCTGCTTAATTGCAGCTGCTTGTTCTGCTTAACCGACCTGTAGGTTAATCCGGAGCATCATCAAAAATCAGGGAACTGCTTAAGGGGTTCTTCGACCTTAGGCGGATCAATTGAAGATAGCAAAGATTGCAGCCTGGGCATAGGCGGCAGTCGGAGCGAAATACTAAAATATGCCCTGCACTCGGAGAAAGTCTTTTGGAAATATTTTCGGACGTGGGTTCGACTCCCACCGCCTCCATCTATTATTCATAACAAAGGCAAATTAAAATGCACACAATATCGTTAGTGCATTTTTTTGTATGAAGAATTGGTATTGGACATAATCCTGCTGGTGCCCTCTTACAAGCAGAAGCCGACCTCTTTCAAAATATCATTTATCTTCTTGTAAATAGTTGAAAAAATAATATAATATTAGTAAGAATAAAGATTTTATACCAAAATAAAACAAGGCAAGGTAGCAGATGAAGGACAATATTAATAAAATACTAAATGAAATAAGAATGAATAAAGAAATAGGGGAACGTGATTATATAAGGGTAGAAGAGGTATTGAGCATGCCTTCATTAGAAGGTTGCCAAATACTTGGTGGTAAGGAAGGCTTGAAAAATATATGCAGGCATATGACCATATTAGAAACTCCTGATGGGATAAGCTGGCTTAAAGGTGGAGAATTCTTAGTAACAGCCGGTTATGCCCTAGTTGGACAGGAGGAAGCGAAAGAAAACTTAATTAAAGATCTTTATAAAAAAGGTGTTTCCGCTATTGCAATAAAAGATAGGAGGTATTTCGGTGAAATTAGTGAAAAACTAGTAGCAGATTCAGATAAGTATAAGATACCCCTTATTAAAATTCCCTACAGTGTAATCTACTCAGAAATGATATCTGATTTTTATTATCTTTTATTCTACAAAAAAAATGAAAATATATTAAATTTAAATAACTTGTATCAGAAGCTGTTAAAACTATCATTTATTGATAAGAATAACGATGAAATATTGTTTTCAATATCCGATTTATCAAATGCAAATGTGTTTTTGTTTGATAATTTAATGAATTTGGTGTGCCAGAAAGTTATTAACACACGCAGCTATGAGGATGTATCATCCTTTGCTCCTTTTGACAGCAAAGGTGCTATTTTAGATTTTAATATAAAGGAGCTAATTGTTAATAAAAAAGTAAATAATTCTTATATAAGTGTTTTCCCTATAAATAAAAATAATAAAGAAGTTGCCTATATGTTGGTTGTTACTGATGAAAAAATTGATACTTTGATACAGAATATTATAGAATATGGTGTTAGCATAATTTCCTCAAGAATTGAAAACGAAATTTTCAGAATTAATCAACCAAAATTTAAGAAAACACTGCTTGAAATAATGCTTAACAATAAGGAATTGCCTTATGAATTCTATGTAAATGTAGAAAAGGATATTGGATGGGATAAAGAAGGAGATATAGCTGGTTTATGTATTAAAGTTGAATTTATTGATGATAATGATATGGAAGACTTTAATAATGCTATTCATAATATAATAAGCGAAATAATAGGTAGCGAAAATTATATGGCTACCGATAAAAATAATTATAACTTCATTGTGTTAAAATTAGATAATAACGACAACTTAGAGGAAGTAGTTGATTATATTTATAAAAAGCTTAATGAATATAGAACAAGATTTATAGTTTCTATTGGCGTTTCTAACAAATATGAATGCATTAAAAATGTCGATAAGTTATATGATGAATCTTATTTAGCAGTCCTGTTTAGTAACTATGATATAGTATATTTTAATTCCTTGGATACAATAAAACTGCTTTACCCATTAAAAGATGATGAGGAAATAATAAAATATTATAATAAGACCATAAAGAAATTAGAAGTTTATGATGCCATGCATGATTCAAATTTAGTTGAAACCTTAGAAACATATTTCAGATACAATATGAACAACAAAGTAACAGCATCCAAGCTGTTCATTCATGTTGAAACATTGAGATACAGATTAAACAGAATTGAAGAAATTACAGGATTTTCAACAAATGAAACAGAGGGATTATTTGCCTTACAGATGGGAATTAAGTTGATGAGATTATTAAGACTCAAATGAAAGACAAAAAAGCACTATAGTCTTTACCATTTATGTAAAGTCATAAATGGTCTTTTTTATTTTTTATGTTTTTCTACAATTGATATTGTTTTCAATTATGCTATAATAAGTAACTAACACGTTTTTTTAGATTAATACATAAGTACACTATTAACATCAGGGGGTTACAAATGGTTTTAAAACAAATACTTGAAGTTTATGAACAAGTTGATTCATCAACTGCAAATGGTCAGCAGATAAAAGAATACTTAGAATCTTATGGTGGACAAGATATTGAAGTAAAAACAATTACTGGAGAAAAGGGAAAAACAGATTTTGTAAGAATCAGAATTCCCGGAATTAATGGTAAATCAAAAGGAAAAGATGCTCCAACTCTTGGAGTTTTAGGCAGACTTGGAGGAATTGGAGCCAGACCAGAAATGATTGGCATGGTTTCAGACGGTGATGGTGCAGTTGTAGCATTGGCTGTTGCCGCAAAATTGTTGGACATGCAGAGAAAAGGCGATTATTTAGATGGCGACGTAATTGTTTCTACACATATTTGTCCAGATGCACCTACTCAGCCTCATAAACCGGTCGCATTCATGGATTCACCAGTTGATATGGCTACAGTAAACAGGGAAGAAGTTGATGGTGAATTAGATGCAATTCTATCTATTGATACAACAAAAGGAAACAGAGTAATCAATCATAGAGGTTTTGCAATATCACCAACGGTAAAAGAAGGATATATTTTAAAGGTTAGTGATGATTTGCTTGATATAATGGAATACACTACAGGGAAATTACCAGTAGTATTTCCTTTGACTATCCAGGATATTACTCCGTATGGAAATGGTGTTTATCATATTAATAGTATTCTTCAACCAGCAACAGCAACAACTGCTCCAGTTGTGGGTATAGCTATTACATCTGAAATTGCTGTTCCTGGATGTGCTACTGGTGCCAGTCATCCCTTTGATTTAGAACAAGCAGCAAGATATACAATTGAAGTTGCAAAACATTTTGGAAAAGATAATTGTAAATTCTTCGACCAGGAAGAATACAAGAGATTATTACAATTGTATGGTAGTATGAAACATCTGCAAACACTTGGCAAATAGGTGTATTATGAAAAGAAAATTAGGGGCCATTACAGTTGGACAATCTCCTAGAGATGATGTTATACCAGAAATGTTAGAGTATCTTGGAGAGGTGGAAATAATCCAAGCCGGAGCTTTAGATCATCTTACCTATGAAGAAATAATGGGTTTTGATGTTAAAGATAATGACTACTTACTGGTATCAAGGCTCAGGGATGGAAGAAGTGTAAAGTTTGCAGAAAGACATATACTGCCCAGATTGCAGGAGTGTATTGAAAGGTTAGAAAAAGAAGGTGCTGAAATAATCCTTTTTATATGCACTGGGGTTTTTCCTGATATTTTTAAATCAAGGGTACCTCTCTTATACCCGCAAAAAATACTTCACAACCTAGTACCACATTTGTTAGGAAACAATAAATTAGCTGTAGTTATTCCCAATAAGGATCAAATTTTACAGTGTAAAAACAAATGGATAGAAACAGGTGTTGATGTGGATGTAGTTTCAGGGTCACCCTATTCTGAAGAAGATGAAATATCTAATGCAATTAAAATATTAAAATCAACAAATGCTGAATTAGTTTTGTTGGATTGTATAGGCTATAATAAGGTTATGAAAAAAAGAATAGCAGAGGGCACTGGAAAAAAAGTTATACTTGCCAGAACAATGGTTGCAAGAGTTCTTGGTGAAATATTAAATAATTGAGGTTTAAATAGTGGAAAAATCAGGTTACAAAATAGTTTTGGAAGACTGTATGGCTGTTAAGGAAAATGATACAGTATTAATCCTTACAGATGATATAAAATACAATATTGGTAAAAAGCTATTTGAAGAATCAAGAAAAATAGCTAAAGAGTCTGTATTAATGGTTATGGAAGCAAGAAGTGTAAGTGGTGAGGAACCGCCTGAAGCTGTGGCAGAGTCAATGAAAAATTTTGATGTGATAATTTGTCCCACAGCAGTATCATTAACTCACACAAATGCAAAGAAGAATGCTGTAGAAGCTGGTGCGAGACTTGCAAGCATGCCAGGCATAACAGAAGATATGTTTAGTGAAGGTGCTATAACCGCTGATTATAAATATATAGAAGAGGTAACTCTAAGAATTACTGATTTGTTATCAAAGTCAAAGACGGCTAAAATTGTCAAGGATGGATATACACTAAGAATGTCCTTAGAGGGCAGAAAAGGAATTCCCAGCACAGGGATATATAAAAATCCGGGTGAAGCAGGAAATCTACCATCAGGAGAAGCTTACATAGCACCTGTTGAAGGAACTGCTAATGGTGAAATGATCATAGATGGTAGTATGGTAGGTATTGGAAAATTAGATTCACCCTTGTATGTAAAAATTGTAGATGGAGTGCTAAGAGACATAAAAGGTGAGAATTCTGATAAACTACAAATTTTATTGGAAAATGACAGAAATGGCACTCTTGCAGAACTTGGCATTGGTACAAACACATCAGCCAGATTAACAGGGATAATACTTGAAGATGAAAAAATATATGGCACTGTTCATATTGCATTTGGAACCAATACATCCTTTGGCGGAACTAATAAAGCTGCTTGCCATTTAGATGGGATAATATTAAATCCTACCCTTTATTTAGACAATGAATTAGTTATTAAAAATGGTAATTTTAATTTAGTATAACACCCTTTTCCCCCTTTGTGGGTTTATTGGGAGGGCATACCCTCCCACACTTTTAATAAATAGGAGGATGTAAGATGAAAAAGATACTAGCATTTTTGCTTGTTGCCATGTTTGTTTTAGTTTCAGTTACTGGATGTGGTGGAAATAATACTACACCACAAGCTAATGATGAAAGTAATACCAGTGGAACAAACAAAGAAGTAACAAAAAAAGAAATTGAAGTACCAAGCGAACCACAAGATGGTGGAGTATTAACAATAGCTTTAGTTTCTTCACCAAAAAATTTAGACCCTGTAAAATATACAGGAACATATGAATCACAAATTATTCAAAATGTTGGGGATACATTAGTTGCTTACAGTATGGATTTAAGCGAAATCATCCCAAACTTGGCAAAATCCTGGACAGTTAGTGAAGATGGAAAACACTATACATTCCAATTAAGAGATGATGTTTACTTCCATCCTGGTAAATTCCAAGATGGCAGACAGATGACTGCTGAAGACGTTAAATATTCATTGGAGCGTTCTCATGAATTATCTGCAATGAACAGACTTGACATGATTGAAAGTGTTGAAGTTGTTAATGATTTTGAAGTTATAGTTCATCTGCCAGAACCAAATGCAGCTTTCTTAACAGCTCTCACTAACTCTGGTAATATAATAGTACCAAAAGAAGAAGTTGAAGGTTGGGGAGATGATTTTGGTAACCACCTTATTGGTACAGGACCCTTCATGTTAAAAGAATTTAAACTAGATGAAGAAGCAGTATTAGTAAGAAATGACAATTACTGGGCACAAAGGCCTCACTTGGATGGCGTTGTTTTTAAAGTAATTACAGATATTAACCAAAATGCAAATGCTCTAAGAACAGGTGAAATCGACTTTTCATCAGGTTTAAGCGGTGAAGCCGTTAAAATTATAAGAGAAGACGAAAATATCAGACTACTTGAAATGCCAGGACTTCACGTTGCATATATTTACTTCAATCAGGTAAAAGGCCCTACAGCTGATATTAGGGTAAGAGAAGCGCTTATTAAAGCTATAGATACTAAGGAATTAGTAAAAGGAGTATATCAATACGGTGAAGCTCAGCCTGCCTCACTGCCACTACCTCCTGGATCCTGGGGATATGATGCATCTTTAGAATCAATAGTACCAGAATATAATCCGGAAGAAGCGAAAAAATTATTGGCTGAAGCAGGTTATCCTGATGGATTTAAAACAACATTATATATTTCTAACACACCACACCGTGTTAAAATGGCAACTATAGTTCAGCAATATCTGAAGATGAACTTAAATGTTGATGTAGATATTCAAACTTCAGAATGGGGAACTTTCAGTGAAATAGGTTCAAGTGGAAATGCAGACATATTTGCTATGTCATGGACATGGTATCCAGATCCATTCTTCTTCTTGAATAAAATATTTGCATCAGATGCAATTGGCTCATTAGGAAATGGTCAAGGCTTCAGTAACCCAGAAGTAGACAGATTGTTAGCAGAAGCATTAGTAGTTTCAGAACAAGAAGAACGTGCTGAATTATATAAACAAGCACTTAAAATAATAGTTGAACAACATCCTGGAATATTCTATTCAAATGAAAATGTAACCTGGGGTGTTGCACCAGAAGTACAAGGTTTGGTTCAAAGAGCTGACGGTTGTATTTTCTTAACAAATACTGAAGTTAATGTTTGGAAAGTTCAGAAATAAATGATATACTTAGGTTAGGTTTAGGGTTTAGGGGGATATACATTACCTAAACCCTTTTGAATATTAAGAAGTAAGAGGTGAGTACATGGTTAAGACATTTTTACGGAGACTGCTTCAAATAATTCCTACACTGCTAGTAGTTGTATCAATAACTTTTGTCATTACCAGAATGATACCGGGTAACCCTGCTGTTACATTACTTGGACCTCAGGCATCAGTAGAAGATATAGCAAAGTTGGAAGAGGAATTAGGACTAAATGACAGTTTATGGAAACAATATACAGATTATGTGGGAAAACTCTTGAAAGGCGATTTTGGAAAATCTTATTCCTTTAATCAACCTGTGGCTAAATTATTAATGGACAGATTACCAAATACATTATTGATTTCCCTTACAAGTATTGTGTTAGCAATTTTGATAGGAATTCCAATTGGTATTATTTCTGCTGTAAAACAGTATACTCCTTTTGATTATATATCAATGGTACTGGCTCTTATTGGAGTATCAATGCCAATATTTTGGCTGGGATTAATGTTGGTTTTAGTATTCAGTGTAAATTTAGGCTGGCTTCCCTCTCTTGGAATGGGTTCCCTTGAAAATGGTTTAAAGGATGTAATTTTACACATGGTGTTGCCAGTTACATGCCTTACAACAATTCCAACAGCAACTTTCGCAAGAATAACACGCTCAAGTATGCTAGAAGTAATAAATGCAGAATACATCAAATCAATAAGGGCAGGAGGTCTGAAAGAAGGAGTTATAATATACAAGCATGCTTTAAAGAACGCCCTGCCTCCAATAGTTACAGTACTAGGTATTCAATTGGCAAGTTCATTTACAGGTGCCATATTAACTGAAACCATATTTTCATGGCCGGGAATGGGAACTTTGATAGTAGGAGCTATTGAAAACAGGGATTATATGTTGATACAAGGTGCTGTTGTATTAACAGCTGCTGCCTTCGTATTTATTAATTTAATTGTAGATATAGTATATATGATTATTAATCCTAAAGTTAACCTTGACAACGCTAAGGGGGGAGAATAATGACAGAAAAAAAAGACCTTTTAGGTATAGAAGCACAGGTTGAAATGCTCAACAAGGAGCGGAAATCAAATAATGCCTGGAATAAATTAAAAAGAAACAAAACAGCTATGTTTGGACTGGTAATTATATGTATAATGGTTTTTATGGTTATAACTGCTGATATTATATCACCATATGATCCAAATGCTTTGGATTTAGGAAATGCTTACTCTAAACCTGGGGTTAATGGCCATATTTTTGGAACTGATGAGTTCGGACGTGATCTTTTAAGCCGTATTATTTATGGTTCCAGGATATCAATATTAGTTGCAGTTGGTGCTACCCTAGTTGCTGGTGCAATAGGACTTGTATTAGGATTAATTTCAGGATATAGCGGTGGAATTATTGATTCAATTTTAATGCGTATAATGGACGGCATGATGGCTTTCCCCTTTGTACTTTTAGCAATATTATTAATGACAATACTAGGTTCAGGTGCAGTAAATGTGGTTTTGGCAATAGGTATAGCAAATGTTCCAATATTTGCCCGCATTGTGAGAGGACAAGTATTGGTAGTAAAAAATGAAGAGTACTGTAATGCTGTAAGAGTATTGGGGGCTTCAAATTTTAGATTGTTGTTTGGGCATATTTTACCAAATATAATTTCACCAGTAATTGTACAAGCAACTTTAAGCACAGCTGGTTCAATAATTTCAGAAGCTGCATTAAGTTTCTTAGGACTGGGTATTTCTCCACCAACTGCATCCTGGGGAAATATTCTCCGGGGTGGTAAAGACTATTTAAATACAGCACCACATATTGCAATGATTTCAGGTTTCTTCATCCTTATAACTGTCCTTGGTTTTAACCTCTTGGGGGATGGTATCAGAGATGTTTTAGATCCTAAGATGAAAAAGTAAGTGAAGGTAGGTGACTGAAATGGATTACAAAAAAATAGCCCAAGACAGGGTGGAAACAATAATGCCGGATCTTATTGTACTTTCCGATACAATATGGAAAAATCCAGAGTATAATTTCAAAGAATACATTGCCTGTGAGGCATTTTCAAATTTACTGAAAAAATTTGGCTTTACTGTAACTGTGGGAATAGCAGGTTTGGAAACTGCATGTAAAGGAACATATGCCAGCAAAAAACCAGGTCCCCACATAGGTATATTTGGAGAATACGATGCAGTACCGGGAATGGGTCATTCCTGTGGTCATAATTTGATGGCTGCCATGGCAGTTGGGGCAGGAGAAGCTATTAAAAGTGTAATAGATGAATTAGGAGGTACAATTACAGTATTTGGAACCCCAGCAGAAGAAGGCGGCGGAGGCAAGGTTATCATGCTGAATAATGGTGCCTTTGATGATTTAGATTTGGCAATGATACTGCATTCAGCAAACGAAACTGTTGTTAATGACATATCTTACTCGAAAACAGATGTAATAGTTAATTTCTACGGTAAAAAATCCCATGCAGCAACATGGCCGGAAGAAGGTATAAGTGCACTGACTCCGGTTTTGGAACTGTTTAATTTAATTAATGCTGCAAGACTTGAAATAGCTGACAGAGGGAAAATACTAGGCATTATTACTAAAGGTGGAGATGATCCAATATTCATTCCAGACCACTGTCAGGCAAAATTCACTGTTAGGTCTTTCAGTATGAAGTATAAAATTGAACTTTTTAACAGATTGATTAAAATGTGTGAAAGCCTGGCTAAAATTACAAAGACTAAGTTTGAATATGAAATAGATGGATATCCCTATGAAGATATAAGAAACAATCCTATATTAGAGAACATATTGGCAAAAAATTTTGAAGTTCTTGGAGAAAAGGTAATGCCCAGGAGAAAAGAGTTAGGTATTGGAACAACAGATGTTGGTAATGTTACACATAAAATTCCTGCTCTTCAATCCTATGTACAAGTTGTTCCGGAATTAAGAGGCCATACCATAGAATTCCAGGAAGCTTGTGGAGGTCCAAAAGGACACAGAGCCATAAAAATTGGAGCAAAGGCTATGGCCATGACAGCAATTGATATATTATCAGATAAAAAAATAATGGATGAAATAAAGAAAGCCTTTGAAGAAATGAAGAAAAAATATGAATGGGGGGGCGATTATGACTAAGACAGTAATAGAAGTTAAGGATCTAAAAACATATTTATATTCAGCCAGTGGTGTTGTTAAAGCCGTTGACGGGGTAAGTTTCAGCATAGAAAGCGGAAAGACATTAGGAATAGTTGGTGAATCAGGTTCTGGAAAGAGTATGACAGCATCATCAATTATAAGGCTCCTCCCCCGGAATAAAGGAAAAATTGTAAGTGGTACTATAAATTTTGACGGCAAGGATGTTTTATCCCTAAATAAAAAAGAATTATTGCAATTCAGAGGTAAGGATGTAGCAGTAATTTTCCAGGATCCCATGTCTGCTCTGGACCCGGTTTTTAAAGTAGGAGACCAGATGGTAGAAATGATTTGTGCCCATCAAAATATTTCTAAAACAGAAGCTAAGAAAAAAGCTATTGATGCACTGGCAAAAGTAGGTATTCCAAATCCGGAAAAGCGTATGGAGTCTTATCCCTATGAATTGTCAGGCGGTATGTGTCAAAGAGTTATTATTGCCATGTCCGCATGCAAAAATCCCAAATTAGTTATTGCTGATGAGCCTACTACAGCTTTGGATGTTACTGTACAAGCACAAGTATTAAAACTGTTAAAGGAAATGCAAAGCAAATTAAACAATGCTATACTATTGATAACACATAATTTGGGGATAGTATGGGAAATGTGTGACAGCGTCATGGTTATGTATGCTGGAAAGACTGTAGAATATGCAACTACAAAGGATTTATATACAGAACCCTTGCATCCATATACTTGGGGACTTTTAGACTCAATACCCAAACTAAGCGATGAAAATAAAACAAGACTTAATGCAATACCGGGAACACCTCCGGATTTAAGATTGACAGGATCATGTTGCAACTTTTACAACAGATGTCCCTATGTAAAAGAAGTTTGTAAAGAGAAAGTTCCACCCTTAATAGAAATAAAGGAAGGGCATTTTGTAGCATGCCACAGACAGAACTTCGATGAAAGATTAGAAAAAGGTGAGGTGGACAAAAATGAATGAAAACAAGCCCATACTCAGTATAAATAATTTAAGTAAAAGATTCAAATTAAGAGGCGGAAAGCTCTTGGAAAAACAACAAATATTGCATGCATTAAGCAATGTCAGCTTAGATATATATGAAGGAGAAACCCTTGGAGTTATCGGTGAATCCGGTTGTGGGAAATCAACATTGGGAAGATGTATTGTACAATTGCACAAGCCTTCTTCAGGAGAAATAATATACAAGGGTGAAAACATACTAAATAAAACAGGAAAGGAATTAAAACAGCTCAGAAAAGATATACAAATAATATTTCAGGACCCATATTCATCCTTGGACCCAAGAAAAACAGCAGGTGCTGCAATAGAAGAACCAATGATAATTCACAACCTTTACACCCCAAAGGAAAGAAAAGAAAAAGTCCTTTCATTAATGAAAGAGGTAGGACTGGATACTCAACATGTCTACCGTTATCCTCATGAATTTTCAGGAGGACAAAGACAGCGTATAAATATTGCAAGAGCCTTAGCCTTAGATCCAAAGATAATAGTATGTGACGAGCCTGTATCAGCTTTGGATGTATCAGTTCAGGCACAGGTTTTAAACTTATTAAATGATTTGCAAAAAAAGCATAATCTAACTCTAATATTTATTTCACATGATTTAAGCGTTATAAAACATGTAAGCAACAGAGTTGCAATTATGTACTTGGGAAAAGTTGTTGAGCTTTGCGACTCCAAGGAAATATATACAAACCCTAAACATCCATATACCCAAGCTTTACTTTCGGCAATACCTCCGGAAAGCCCGTTTGAAAAGAAGGTACAAATAGAGCTGAAAGGGGAAATCCCAAGTCCGATAGGAGAGCAGAAAGGTTGTGCCCTGGCAACTCGTTGCCCCTATGTTACAGAAAGGTGTACTAAAGAAATACCTGTGCTAAGAGATGTAGCAGATGGACATCAAGTAGCATGTTTTCTATATTGAGATTCTTTGCAGCCAAAGAATCTCTAATTACAAGGAGGTAAAAATGATTACTAAGGAAGAATTACTTAAATTGGCCAAAGAAAGGGAAGATGAACTAATAAAATTAACATCTGATTTAATTAAAATAAATAGTGAAAACCCTACAGGAAGTCAAAGGGAAATAATAGATTTTGTAAAAAAATATCTTGAAGATGCTGGAATAGAAGCCCAGGAAGTAGCAGCCAATGAGAAATATCCATGTGTTCTTGCCAAAATTGGTTCCGATGAGGGCTACAGCATAATCATCAATGGCCATGTAGATGTAGTTCCCGCAGGAGACCTAACAAAGTGGGACTTTGATCCTTTTGGAGGAGAAATTACTGACACTCAGATATTGGGAAGGGGAACTTCAGATATGAAGGCAGGAGTTGCATGTGCCATATTTACAATGAAGCTGTTAAAAGAATCAAAGGCACAACTAAAAGGAAATATACGCCTTCACATTGTATCTGATGAGGAAACAGGTGGTGAGTTTGGCACCAAGTGGCTATGTGAGCAAGGATATGCCAAAGGAGCAGATGCATGTTTAGTTGCAGAACCTACATCCAATTCAACTATAGAAATAGGACAAAAAGGGTCCAATGAATTGGTACTGAAAGCATATGGAGTAAGTGCACATGGAAGCCTTGGAAATTACAAAGGAGATAATGCTATTTTAAAACTGTCTAAAGTGTTGCAAAATATAGGAAGGTTGCACAATGTTAAAGGAAAATTCACTGAAGATCAGGAAGAGGCACTATCTAATTCAAAATTAATAGCACAAGAAAAGTTAAATCACCCGGGAATTGAAAATGTAATAGACCGAGTTACTGCCAACGTTGGAATTATCAAAGGTGGCAACAAGCTGAACATGGTTCCTGATTATTGCGAAGCAAAGGTGGACGTCCGCCTTCCTATAGGAGTGGATACTGAGGAGTTGAACAGAGAAATTGAAAATATGATTAAGGACAGCAATGTAGAAGGAGTAGAGTACGAAGCTGACTGGAAGAATTTTGGAAATTCCACTCCCATTAATGCAAGTATAGTTCAATCCCTTAAAAAGAACGCAGAAGAAATATGGAGGATAAAAGTATTGCCAGCCTATCAGTGGGCATCAAGCGATGCCAGATATTACAGAGAGCTGGGTATACCAACAATTCAATATGGTCCATCCAATACAGAAGGTATACATTCCTACAATGAAAATGTAGATATAGAAGATGTTTTAAATGCAAGCAAAATTTATCTTATGACCTTCTGTGATCTCCTTCTATAAATATGACTGAAGGTATTCAATCTAGGGCTTAGGGTATACTTCCTAAGCCTTTTGAGTTTTCTCTAATTAAGGTTTAATAATAATAAATGAACTGGAAAAGCTATATGCAACTACATTATTAAGGTTTGTTTAAGATAGATTATATATTATTATAATGAAATCATTTCCAATTATTTTAGCAGATATATTTTCGACTGGCATGTATAAAATAAGCGAGTCTTTGATGGAGATATCTTATAAGAACGGAGAGATGCAAATGATTTATCCATATGGTTTTTATTATGATTATACAATGATAATATTGATACCTGCTATTTTACTTACTCTGTATGCTCAAGGGAAGGTAAGATCTAACTTTGAAAGGTATTTAAGGGTTCCTACAAGAAGAGGGTACTCAGGAGCTCAGGTTGCAAGAATACTATTGGATCAGAATGGATTAAGAGATATACCTATTGAAATTGCCAGAGGGCAATTAACAGATCATTATGATCCTACAAGGCGTGTTCTCAGACTATCAGGAGAAGTATATCAGGGAAGTTCAATTGTGGCTGTCAGTGTGGCAGCCCATGAGGTTGGTCATGCCATACAGCATGCAAATAGATATGTGCCCTTATCTCTGAGAAATGCAATATTTCCTGTTGCTAGATTCGGATCATCAGCTGCCTGGGGATTCATTATGATAGGTTTTTTAATACCCAGCCTTGGAGGCTTAATGGATATAGGCATCCTGCTCTTTGCAGCTGCAGTTTTATTTCAGATTATTACTCTTCCAGTAGAGTTTAATGCAAGTAGGAGAGCCTTGGAATTATTGGATAGCAATGGATTAATTTATAGTGTTGAAGAAGAAGAGGGAGCACAAAATGTATTAAGAGCTGCTGCTTTAACATATGTAGCAGCAATGGCAAGCGGTATAGCTCAGCTAGCAAGATTAATTCTTATTAGAAACAGAAGAAGATAATAATAGAAAGTCCTTTAGTCCTCATATGGAGGACTATTATTATGCTCTGTAATAGCCTAATTCTATCAGAACTATATAAAATTTTCTTTTTTAATGCCGATATATTACATAGTGAATATTGGCATGAAGGAGATAGAAATGGAAAACAATAAGGTTAAGGAGAAGAGAAAGCAAAAATCTAACAGAAGTATAAAAAATGAACTAATTTTTAATATTGTGTCCTTGGTAGTAATTATCGTCCTAGTAGTAGGATTAATTACTTATATATACAGGAACACAATTATAACTGCAATTGCATGTATTTTCGCTATAATTGCTTCTATTGTAACTAGTATAAGACTATCTGTACGTATTGCTTTGCCCATAACCAAGTGTGCAGAAAGAATAAGAGCACTGTCAGAGGGAGATCTGCATTCAGAAGTTGAAATATTTAATTACAGCAAAGAAATAGAAATTTTAACAAACGCCCTTAGTTTTACAGTAAAGGGCCTAAGCAATGTAATAAGTGACATAACATATCATTTAAGTGAAATAGAAAAAGGTAATTTTACTACCAATGTGGAATTAGATTACTTAGGAGACTTAGATGCAATAGAACATTCCTTAAAAGCAATAATCAAGTCCCTTAACCACATTATGTATCAAATAGATGAGAGCTCCCAGCAAGTTGCAAGTGGTGCGGAACAAGTTGCTTCAGGTGCTCAGGCTCTGTCTCAAGGTGCTACAGAGCAAGCCAGTTCCATTGAAGAATTAGCTGCAACTATAAACGAAATATCAGAACAAATAAACAAAAATGCTGAAAACTCAGAAAAAGCTAAGCAAGCATCCAAAGAAGCAGCGGAGGAAGTACTAAAGGGAAGTGAGCAGGTTCATGAAATGAGCAATGCAATGAATGAAATAAATATGACATCTTTGGAAATAGAAAAAATAATAAAAGATATAGAAGATATAGCATTCCAGACAAATATTCTTGCCTTAAATGCTGCTGTTGAAGCTGCCAGAGCTGGTTCTGCCGGTAAAGGGTTTGCGGTAGTGGCTGATGAAGTGAGAAATCTTGCGTCAAAAAGTGCAGAGGCGGCAAAAAATACTACGGAACTAATAGAAAATTCTTTAAGAGCAGTATCAAAAGGTGTAGAAATAGCCGAGAGAACTGATGAGTCATTAAAATCGGTGGTTGAAAGAGCTAAAATTGCTTTAGACCTAGTGGAGGAAATAGCTGCAGCTACTCAGCAACAAGCCCAGGGTATATACCAGGTTTCAGCAGGAGTAGAACAAGTTTCTTCTGTTGTTCAAAATAATTCTGCTACTGCCCAGGAGAGTGCGGCAGCAAGCGAAGAGTTGAGCAGCCAGGCACAGTTACTAAAGGGTATTGTGGAAAATATTAAAATTAGGAAGAGCAGTTCTAAAAAGGAGATTCGTCAGACAGAGCTTTCAGCATAACTTTAATACTTAGACGCGAAAGCGTCTATTTTAATTTCAACTTTTCCTATGTTGGATACCATGATATAATAAAAGCTATAGTAAATCCGAATAACTAAGGAGATACCATGAAAAATATAAAAAAAATATTGTTTGATACCTTCTATTTAACGGTTGGCTGCTTGGTAACGGCATTTTCAGTAAATTATATTCTTAAGCCAAATGGATTAATTACAAGCGGAATAACTGGACTATCCATTGTTTTAGAAAAATACTTACATATTAATTATTCTTTTATTTATTATATTGCAACCTTCATAATACTTTTTATTACATGGCTATTAATGGGTAAAAAAGAAATTATGAAAATTATTTTTCTTTCAATTTTATACCCTACCGTATTATTAGTTATGCAAAATTTCCAGTTTAAATTTATTGAAAATGACCTTCTTTTAGCAACCATATATTTTTCTATCTTCTATGGTATAGGAGTTGGAATGATACTCCGTAAGGGCTTTTCTTTCGGAGGAACAGATACTATTGCAAGGATGTTGAATAAAAAACTTTTTCCTTCAATTAATGTCAGTTACATAATGCTAGTTTTAGATGGAATGGTTATTATTACTGCAGCCTTTACCTTTGGAAGAAACATTGCTTTATACTCAATAATCAGCCAATTCATCGTAACAAAAATATGCGACAATATTATGTTCGGTTTTGGAACCAAATTGTACAAGCTTGAAATAATTAGCACAAAGTACGATGAAATAAGTAATTATATAATGTATGAATTAGGCAGGGGTGTAACCCTCTTTAAAATTAAGGGAGCTTATACTAATGAGGAAAAAATACAATTAGAATCAATTTGCTCTCCCCATGAAACAGTATTAATACAAAAGTTAATAAAAGAAATTGACCCTTCAGCCTTTGTAAAAGTATTGCCTGTTGCCAGGGTATGGGGAAGGGGTAGAAGGTTCGTAGATATAAGTTCCGAAGATTGATTTATTGACATAGATTTTAATAAATGCTATAATCATCCTACATTTAAGGGGCAGGTGAAAAAATGGCTAATAAAATTCTTGCAACCAATAAAAAAGCATATCACGAATATTTCATAGAAGATAAATATGAAGCTGGATTGGTCCTTGTAGGGACAGAAGTTAAATCTATAAGGTTAGGAAAGGTTAACATAAAAGATAGTTATGTAAACATAAAAGATGGTGAGGCATTTGTTTACAACATGCATATAAGCCCTTACGAAAAAGGTAATATTTACAATGTGGATCCTTTAAGACCAAGAAAGCTCCTTCTAAACAAAAGAGAAATAAGAAAGTTAACGGGATTAATGACATTAAAAGGTTATACCCTTATTCCCCTTAGCTTGTATCTTAAAAATGGATTGGTAAAAATGGAGCTTTCGGTAGCCAAGGGTAAGAAAAATTACGATAAGCGCCAGGATATTGCTAAAAAGGATGCGGAACGGAGAATACAAAGGCGGGATTATTAGACTCTTCTATTAAGAGGAGTTTTTTATTTGATTGTAATCTTTGTACAAGGCGAATAACAAATATTTATTTTTTGCAACTTTACATACCATGTTAAATGTTGTATAATCTTAAATGTTTATAATACGCTGAGTTAGTATATAGGAGGAAATAATGAAGAAGGTATTATCAATAGTTATCATATTTGCGCTATCCTTTGGATTTTTAGCTTTAGTTAATAATATAGGAAGCGACAACACAGATACTGCACTAGCTGAAGAAGTAACATTGACTGGAAAAGGGAAAGGTTTCGGCGGAGATATTACAGTTTCTGTAGTAGTTAAAGGTGAAGATATACTTTCCGTTGAGGTAGATGCTCCCAATGAAACACCTGGAATAGGAACCATGGCAATAGACGAACTTCCTAATTTAATAGCGGAAGCAGATTCAACAGAAGTTGATTCAGTTTCAGGTGCAACATTTACCAGCGAAGGAATCAAGGAAGCGGTTAATAATGCTTTGAGCAATAGTGGATCAGCTGAGGAAGTAACATTGACTGGAACAGGTAAAGGCTTCGGTGGAGATATTACTGTTACAGTTTTGGTAAGTGGTAATGACATTCTTTCTGTTGAAGTAGATGCTCCCGATGAAACACCTGGAATAGGAACTATGGCAATAGATGAGCTTCCTAATTTAATAGTAGAAGCAGATTCAACAGAAGTTGATTCAGTATCTGGTGCAACATTTACCAGTGAAGGAATCAAAGAAGCGGTTAATAATGCCTTGAATTCTAAATAAATATGGTAACTAGAAGCTATATCTTGTGATATAGCTTTTCTATTTCTTAAGGTATTTGTTTAATATGTAGGCTATTGACAAATAATAAATTGTAGTATATGGTGGGGTATGCATACAAGGCATACCTTATAATATGGAGGAAAAATGAAAAATCTATTAATAGTGGAGTCGCCGGCAAAAGCGAAAACTATAGGTAAATTTTTAGGTAAAAACTACACCGTTAAAGCTTCGGTGGGACATGTTCGTGACTTACCGAAAAGCAAACTCGGCATAGATATAGATAATAATTTCGAGCCAAAATATATAACCATAAGAGGTAAGGGGGATGTAATAAAGGAGCTTAAAAAAGAAGCTAAAAAGGCAGATAAAGTATTTCTTGCCACGGACCCTGACCGAGAAGGGGAAGCAATTTCCTGGCATTTGGCGAAAATATTGAATTTGGATGAAAATGATAAAATAAGAATTGAGTTTAATGAAATAACAAAGGAAGCTATAAAAAATGCCAGTAAAAACCCTCGAAAAATAAATAAAGATTTGGTTGATGCTCAGCAAGCAAGACGTGTTCTTGACAGATTGGTGGGATATAATATTAGTCCCTTATTGTGGAAAAAAATAAAAAAAGGTTTAAGTGCGGGAAGAGTACAATCAGTTGCTTTAAAACTTGTAATAGACAGGGAAAGAGAAATAATGGACTTTCAGCCGGAAGAATACTGGACCCTTGAGCTTGAAGTTAAAAAGTCCCGTAAAAAAATGCTTGCAAAATATGTAGGTTACTATGAAAATGACAAACTCAAAAAGGTAAAAATTAAAAGCAAAGATGAAATTGACAAAATCCTTGAAAGTATTGATAAGGAAAAAATTGTTGTTCATAAAATTGATAAAACCAAAAGCTACTCCAAGCCCAGCGCTCCATTTACTACCAGTTCCCTTCAGCAGGAAGCAAGTAGGAAGCTTAGATTTACATCAAAAAAGACAATGATGGTTGCACAGCAGCTTTATGAAGGGGTTAATATAAAAGGAGAAGGAAGCGTGGGACTGGTTACCTATATAAGAACGGATTCCACCAGGTTATCAGAAGAAGCAATTAATGGTTCAAAAGAATTCATTATATCAAAATATGGTGAAAAATATTACAAGCACAGAGTTTATACCAAGTCTAAGAAAAAGGAGAAGGTTCAGGATGCCCATGAAGCAATCAGGCCTACTTCTGTGCTTAGAACTCCTGAAAAAATAAAGGACAGCTTGACTCAAGATCAATACAAATTATACAGCCTTATTTGGAAAAGATTCGTTGCTTGTCAAATGGCTGATGCTGTATACGATGTTACTAAAGTTCTATTTGACAATAATAACAATATTTTTGAAGTTAGCGGCAAGATACTGAATTTTGACGGCTTCAGAGTCGTATATAAGGATTCTGATGAACAGGACGATAAAATATTGCCTGAAATGGAAGTAAAGGAAGTGCTGAACATTAGCAAAGTTATTCCTAATCAGCATTTTACCCAACCGCCAGCCCGTTATACAGAAGCAAGCCTTATTAAAGACTTGGAAGAAAAGGGAATAGGCAGGCCAAGTACTTATGCTCCTACCATAACCACCATTACGGGAAGGGATTATGTGGCAAAGGAAAAGGGATACTTAATTCCTACGGACATGGGTTTCTTAGTAACGGAAATGTTGGAGAAATATTTTCCTGATATAGTAAATGAAAGATTTACCGCTGAATTAGAAAACCACTTAGATGATATTGCCAATGGAGAAAGTGAATGGCATAAAGTAATAGAAGATTTTTATAAAAAATTTAAAGTAGATCTGAATGTTGCAGAAAAGGAAATGAAAGAAATAGAAGTAAAGGATGAAGTTAGTGACGTTCCCTGTGAGAAATGCGGAGCTTTCATGGTGGTAAAAAACGGAAGGTACGGAAAATTCTTGGCTTGTCCTAACTATCCTGAATGTAAGAACACAAAACCCTTGGAAAAGGATGTGGCTGAGGAAACGGATGAAGTATGTGAGAAGTGTGGATCTAAAATGCTTAAGAGAAAGGGCAGGTATGGTGAATTTTTAGCTTGCTCCAATTATCCGGAATGTAAAAATACGAAGCCCATACTTAAAACAATTGATGTTCCCTGTCCTAGGTGCGGTGGAAAAGTTGCTGTTAAATTTTCAAAAGCTGGACGAAGATTTTTCGGATGTTCAAATTATCCCAACTGTAATTATGTTTCCTGGTACGAACCAGTTAAAGAAAAATGTCCTTCTTGCGAGGAGCAGATGGTTTTGAAGAATAATGAAGTTGTTTGTATTAATAAAAATTGCGAAAATGCAAAATAATATCAGAGATTGCTGTTGGGTACCCGGGAGCCTTGATTTCGCAATAATTATATAAAATTTACAATTTATTATTGCCAAATAAATAGGGCTATGATATACTAAACTTAATTACGCACAGATTTGGATTATGTTAGAGTTGTGCCCATTAGGGTCTTTAACATAAGATGACAATTCTGGAGGTAAAACAAAAGGAGGAAAATATGGCGATTATTAGTATGAAAAAACTGCTAGAAGCAGGAGTTCATTTCGGTCATCAAACCAGAAGATGGAATCCTAAAATGGCAGAGTACATTTTTACCGAAAGAAACGGTATCTACATTATTGACTTACAAAAAACAAGCGACAAAGTAGATGAAGCTTATAAGTTTATCAAGGAGCTTGTAGCAAATGGAGAGGAAATCTTATTTGTAGGAACTAAAAAACAAGCTCAGGAATCTACAAAATCTGAAGCTCTTAGATGTGGAATGCACTATGTAAGCCAAAGATGGCTTGGCGGTATGTTGACTAACTATTCCACAATAAGAAAGAGAATTGACAGACTCCATGCTCTTAAGGCAATGGAAGAGGATGGAACTTTTGATCTTCTAACTAAAAAAGAAGTAATCAAATTAAGAAATGAAGCTGAAAGACTTGAGAAGTTCTTAGGCGGAATAAAGAATATGGATAAACTTCCAGGAGCTCTGTTCGTTGTGGACCCAAGAAAAGAAAGAATAGCTGTTCAAGAAGCCAGAATATTGGGAATCCCTGTTGTGGCAATTGTAGACACAAACTGTGATCCTGATGAAGTGGATTATGTAATTCCTGGTAATGATGATGCTATCAGAGCCGTGAAACTATTGACAGCAACAATAGCCGATGCAGTTCTTGAAGGTAAGCAGGGAGTTCAGATGACAGATGCAGAAGAGGAAATCTCTGAAGAAATCGAAGAAGAAATCGATGAAACTGAAGATACTGAAACGGCTGAAGAGACAGAAGAAGTTGAAGAAATTGAAGATGAAGAATAAACTAAAAACAAAGTAAGGGGTTAGGAATTATTTCCTTACACCTTCTTTTTAAGTATGGAGGTTATTAAATGCAAATTACAGCTTCAATGGTAAAAGAACTAAGAGATAAAACAAATGCAGGAATGATGGACTGCAAAAAAGCACTACAAGAAACAAATGGGGATATGGAAAAGGCCATTGACTATTTAAGAGAGAAAGGCCTTTCAAAAGCAGCTAAAAAATCAGGCAGAATTGCAGCAGAAGGTCTTACTACTGCACTTGTATCTGAAGATGGCAAAAAAGGAGTTGTACTAGAAGTTAATTCTGAAACTGATTTTGTTGCTAAAAACGAGGAATTTATTAAATTTGTTGATGAAGTGGCTCAGGCTATTCTTAACAACAACCCTGCAGATATGGAAGCATTAAACAATGTAGTACTTACTGGAGGAAAAACAGTACAGGAAACTTTAACAGAAAATATTTCCACCATAGGTGAAAATATGTCCATCAGACGATTTGAAGAAGTTAAAGTTGACAATGGAACTGTTGTTGAATATATTCACGGTGGAGGAAAAATTTCTGTTGTTGTTGCCTTAGAATCAGACGGTGACAAGGAAGCTTTAAAAGTTTTAGGAAAAGATTTGGCAATGCAGGTAGCTGCCATGAATCCAAAATATATTTCACTTGAAGATGTTGACAGTGAATTTATTGAACATGAAAGAGAAATACTCATTGCACAGGCATTGAATGAAGGAAAACCTCAGCATATCGTAGAAAAGATGGTTGAAGGAAGACTTAATAAAGAACTTAAAGAAGTATGTTTATTAGAGCAAGCCTTTGTTAAGGATGCCGATTTAACAGTAAAGAAAGTAATATCAGATACAGCGGCAAAAATAGGCAGCGACATTAAGGTAGCCGGTGTTATAAGATATGAAGTTGGAGAAGGAATAGAAAAAAAATCTGAAAATTTTGCAGATGAAGTTGCAAAACAAATGGGTTTATAATCCTTTTGGCATAAATGGAGAACCGCAGGGTTCTCCATTAAATAAATACAGTTCTCAGGAGGATTAAATGTGTAAATATAAAAGGATAGTATTGAAAATCAGTGGAGAAGCCCTATCCGGCAATGCAGGTCACGGTATAAATTCTGAAATTGTTTCCCGAATCTCTCAGGTTATTAAAAATATAAACAGGATGGGTGTAGAAGTTGCAATTGTAGTAGGAGGAGGAAATTTCTGGCGTGGTGCAAGTGCAAAAAATATAGACAGGACTACCTCTGATTACATGGGAATGTTGGGAACAATTATAAACGGACTTGCTTTGCAGGATGCATTGGAGAAAATAGATGTTGAAACCAGACTTCAGACTGCAATAGAAATGAGACAAATAGCCGAACCTTATATTAGAAGAAGAGCAGTAAGACATTTGGAGAAGGGCAGAGTGGTAATATTTTCAGGAGGTTCGGGGAATCCATACTTTTCTACGGATACAACGGCTGCATTAAGGGCTGCAGAAATAAATGCAGAAATTATTCTGCTAGCGAAAAATGGAGTTGACGGTGTTTACAGCGATGACCCAAATATAAATCCAGAATCTATAAAATATGATAAACTTAATTATATAGATATATTGAATAAAGGCTTGAAAATAATGGATTCAACTGCTACATCCCTTTGTATGGATAACAAAATTCCTATTTTGGTATTTGGAATTGAAAATCCTGAAAGTATTGAGAAAATAATTTTAGGAGAAAATATAGGTACAATAATAAAGGAGGCGTAATATGTACAAAGATATCTTGGTTAAATCAGAAGAATCAATGAAAAAGTCAATTAATTATTTCAAAGATGCACTTTCTTCAATAAGAGCAGGAAAAGCTAATCCAAAATTGGTAGACAGACTGCAAGTAAGTTATTATGGTACTATGACTCCCTTAAATCAAATTGCAAATATTTCTGTACCTGATCCAAGAACCATTGTTATTCAACCATGGGACGTCAATGTATTAAAAGAAATTGAAAAAGCTATACTAGCTTCTGACTTGGGAATAAACCCAACTAATGATGGCAAAATTATAAGATTAGCCATACCTCCACTTACAGAAGAAAGAAGAAAAGACCTGCTAAAATTGGTAAAAAAAGAAACAGAAAGTGCCAAGGTTGCTGTTCGAAACATTAGAAGAGATGCCAATGAAGAGTACAAAAAACTTGAAAAGGCAAGCGAACTGACCAAGGATGAAAAGAAAAAAGCAGAAGACGAAACTCAGAAACTTACTGATAAGTACATAGACTTAATAGATGATATTTACAAAGATAAGGAAAAAGAAATTTTAGAGGTATAGATGGATAGTTTAACAGGTTATCCGTTAAAAGATGCAATAAAACAGTTAGAGAATAAAAATAAAATAATCAAAATAAAAAAAGTTACTGGGAATAATAAAAAGTTTAATAATCTATATAAACCTTATGTAATAAGGGAAAATTACGGTGACGATTATATAACTTTATATATTTCGTACTTTTAGAGTGACACCTCTTATATATAGAGGATAGAGGTATGTCCCAAAGACAGGCTTATGTTAAACATAGGCCTGTATGACATATATGAAAAGGTGGGCTATATGAGCTTAGATAAAGAATTATTAGGAATAATCCCCCAGCATATTGCAGTAATAATGGATGGTAATAGAAGATGGGCAAGACAAAAAAATATGCCTACTAAAATGGGGCACAGGGAAGGTGCCCTTCGTGTCACTGATTTGGTGAAAAATTGTGCAGATTTAGGGGTAAAGTATTTGACTGTTTACGCTTTTTCAACTGAAAATTGGAAAAGGGACAAGAAAGAAATAGATTATTTAATGAACTTATTAATGGAGTTTGTTGTTAAAGAGCTTAACAATCTACACAAAAACGATGTAAAAATTACAATAATGGGCAATATAGAAGATTTGCCGGAAAAAACAAGGAAAGAAGTGGAGCATTCCGTTGAACTGACTAAGAACAATAAAACTCTACATTTAAATATTGCCTTAAGCTATGGATCAAGAAACGAAATTATACGAGGAATAAAAAATATTATTAAAGAATATGAAAATAATAAAATTAACATAGATGAAATAAATGAGGAAAGCTTTAAGAAATACTTGTTTACAAAGGATATGCCAGATCCTGACCTGTTAATAAGAACCAGCGGGGAATTAAGATTAAGTAATTTTCTTTTATATCAACTGGCATATACGGAATTTTATTTTACAGATACATTGTGGCCTGATTTTAATAAAGCAGAATTGATAAAGGCAATAAAAAGTTTTCAGCATAGAAAAAGAAGATACGGAAATTAGGCGGTGTGCTATGGGACGAAGAGTGTTAACGGGATTTGCCGGAGGAGCATTTATTGCTGCCGTTACTTTTTTTGGTGGTAGAATTTATGATTTTGTATATTTTGGTATAACTTGTATTGCAATTTATGAACTTTCAAAAGTGTTTTTTGATAATGGTTTCAGTTATGGTGCAATTTTAAACTATATTTTTGCAATTGCTCTATTTATTGAAAAGGCTACAGAATACCAGCATTTTTTTGACTTTTTTTTGTTTCTCTACATATCCATAAACTTCCTTATTTTTGTATTTAATAAGGACATTAACTTTATAACTGTTACAAAGATAATTATTATTGGAGTTTACGTTGTTTTTTTCATGTACCACATGATGCTTATGAATAATTCCAAATTTGTATGGTTAGTCTATATAATTGCATTCGGTTCAGATACATTTGCTTATTTTTCTGGAAAACTCTTCGGCAAACACAAATTATATCCCAAAGTAAGCCCTAATAAAACAATTGAAGGTGCAATAGGCGGTGTTATAGGAAGTACTATCTTGTCGTTGATTTATTTCAATTACTTAAGCATAAATAAATATTTTTACATTATAATATTTAGTGTAAGCGCATCAGTTTTTTCTATGGTTGGTGATCTTATGGCATCAAAAATTAAAAGGGAATACGGAGTAAAAGATTTCGGTAATTTGTTACCTGGTCATGGAGGAATCATGGACAGATTTGACAGTGTTTTATTTGTTGCTCCTACCGTATATTATTTTATTCAGCATTTCCTTTAAGCGGAGGTAAAAATTGTTAACGATAATTTCATCTATACTTGTTTTTTCGTTGATTATCCTTGTTCATGAATTCGGACATTACAAGGCAGCAAAAAGTGTAGGTATAAGAGTATATGAATTTGCTATTGGAATGGGACCTACCTTGTTTAAGGTTGAGCGGAAAGGAACCATTTATTCCATAAGGGCAATACCAATAGGCGGGTTCGTTCAAATGGAAGGTGAGGAAGAAGAGGCTAGGACACCTACTAGCTTCGGAACCAAGACTGTATTTCAAAGAGCTAAAGTAATTGCGGCTGGTTCTATAATGAACTTTGTATTAGCATTGGCACTATTTCTTATAATAGCATTTTCATTTGGAGTTTACGGTAATCATATAGATTATTTAGACGAAAACTCCAATGAGTACAAGGCAGGATTAAGACCAGGAGATAAAATAGTATCCATAAACGGTAACAGAGTATATATATGGGAAGATATTTTTTACGAAGTTATATCCCCTGAAGAAAGAAGCTATGTAGTAGAATATGAACGGGAAGGACAGTTAAGAAAAACAGAAGTCAATAAGAATTATAGAAAAATAATTGGAGTTACTTCAACTATAGTAAACGGAGAAACAACCACTGTGGTTTCCCCTACAGATATGACATCCCCTGCATACAGTGCAGGTATAATGGAAGGGGATAAAATAATAAAAATAAATGACGTTCCAGTAATGACCTGGGAAGAACTTACATCATTAATTGAAACGTCTCAAGACAGGGTCAAGGTTACAGTTGATAGAAATGGTGAAATATTAGACTTTTACATTGACCTTCAGGAGCAAATATCAGTCAGGTTTAACACCCACTTGGAAAGATCCTTTGTAACTGCAATTTTTTCTTCAATGTATAAGACAGTTTATTATATAGAACTCATGTTTAAAACCATAAGCCAGCTTATAACAGGAAAAATAGGCAGCGATGCCTTGGGAGGACCAGTTATGGTTATAACCATGGTGGGAGAAGCGGCTGAGAACGGGCTCTTATCCCTTATGAGTTTTGCAGCCTTTATAAGTATAAATTTAGGATTTATTAATTTACTTCCATTTCCCGCCCTTGATGGTAGCAAGTTATTATTCTTAGCTATTGAAGGAATAAGAGGCAAGGCCTTGCCTGTTGAGAAAGAAAGTTATATTCATTTTGTTGGATTTGTTGTCCTAATTGGTTTTATGCTTTTTATAACCTACAAGGATATACTTAGAATTTTTAGGGTTTAACGTATGGGGACACCTTCTGGTGGGCAAGTATAGGCTAGTCAGAAGGAATGTCCCTGTTTTGGTAATGAAGGGAGAAAATATGGATAAAATAGCAAGAAGACAAAGTTCAAAAGTATTGGTTGGCAATGTGCAAATTGGCGCAGGAGCTGATATAGCAGTACAATCTATGACCAATACTTTTACAAAGGATGTAAAGTCTACGGTAAATCAAATATTGGCCTTGGAAGAAGCCGGCTGTGAAATTATAAGAGTGGCTGTGGCTGATAATGAAGATGCAGAGGCAATTAAGGAAATAAAGAAGCAAATTCATATACCCATGGTGGCAGATATTCATTTCGATTACAGATTGGCCTTAAAAAGTATTGAAAATGGAATAGATAAGTTAAGAATAAATCCAGGCAATATTGGAAGCAGAGACAGAGTAAAAAAGGTAGTAGAGCATGCTAAAGAAAGAAATATTCCCATACGTATAGGTGTAAATGCCGGAAGTATACATAGGGAAATATTAAAGAAGTACAATGGTGTTCCCACCTGGGAAGGAATGGTTGAATCAGCGATGGAGCATGTGAAAATATTGGAGGACCTTGATTACGACAACATCGTACTCTCTATGAAGGGAACCGATATTAAAATGACGGTGGATGCTTATAGAAATATTGCAAAAAAAGTACCTTATCCTCTTCATTTAGGAATAACTCATTCAGGAACACTGTTTGAAGGGAGTATACGTTCAGCCATAGGTGTGGGAAGTTTATTGCTTGACGGTATTGGAGATACCCTAAGAATTTCCTTAACAGATGACCCCATAGAGGAAGTTAAAGTAGCAAGAGAAATATTGAAGAGCCTTAATCTTAGAAATTTTGGAATAACTTACATAACATGTCCTACTTGCGGCAGAACAAAGATACATCTTATTGAGCTTTCAAAAAAAATTCAGGAAGGTCTAAAAAGTGTAAAAAAACCTATAACTGTTGCAATAATGGGCTGTGCTGTTAACGGTCCCGGAGAAGCAAGACAAGCAGATATAGGTATTGCAGGAGGCGTAGGAGAGGCCCTTTTATTTAAAAAAGGAGAAATCATAGAAAAAGTAAAAGAAGAAGATCTATTAGATAGACTGTTGGAGGAAATTGATAAACTACCTTAAATTTGACATAATAATTAAATGTAGTATAATGAATTGTAATAAGTTGAATTATAGTTCAACTAAATATTGCTATTTAATCTTGGAGTGAAATATTAATAGCATAAAATAGGAGGAGGAATATATGTCTGATTTAAGTGTTCTGAGACTTGAAAGAAGAGAAAAAACCAATAGTAGAATAAGTAAGAAACTACGACGAGAAGGCTATTTGCCAGGTAGTATATCCAGAAAAGGAAAAGAATCTCTTTCGGTTTCCGTTAAAACTGATGAATTAAGGAAAAGTATCAGTACTCACGGTAGAACTGCCTTGTTCAAATTAGATATTAACGGTGATACAATTACTGGGATGGTTAAGGATATTCAAATATCCCCAGTGAAAGGTAGCATGATTCATGTTGATTTTCAAGAAGTATCTTTAGATGAAGAAATAAGAGTTGATTTAGATATTTCTCTAAGGGGAATTGATGAACTGGAATTCAAAAAATTAATGGCTTTAAGACAGATAGATACAATTACGGTAAGGGGTTTACCCCAGGATATGCCTAAAGATATAACTATCGATCTTTCAAACATTGATAAACCAGAAAATATCTTCTTAAAAGATATTCAGTTCCCTGAAGGAATTACACCTGAAGGGGACCCAGAACTATTAGTAATCTCTGTAGTAGAAGTTAGAAGAGCTGATTCTGAAGAAGCTGAAGAAGGAGAGACTTCTGAAGAAACAGAAGGAGAAAATTAAAGAACCAAAAAATACAATCTTAGGATTGTATTTTTTGGTTCTATGATTAAATATTTTCAGGTAACCAGGCCTGGTCTTCTGATAATTTCAGCTCAAATATTCTGCCTGCATCTTCTTTATTCTTTGTTTGATGGTATTTGAATAGAACTTTTCCTTCCTCCATAATTCCAATTATCTCAATTTTACCTTTATTGTGGCTCATTACATATCGGAATCCCTTTGACAAACCGCTTAGATTTTTCTTAGCTTCTTCAATTATGCCACATGCACTTAAGATGGGTACCTGAAATTGAGTTTTAACTCCAGAAACAGGTCTGCATTGGAATACGTAGTAGGGTACAACACCTATTCTGACAAGTTCTTTCATTAATTTTTCCAATATTTCTGGATTGTCGTTAATACCTTTTAATAGTACCGTTTGATTTCTAACGGTAATACCAATATTAGTCAAAGCTTTTATAGCCTTGATTGATTCTTTCGTAATTTCATTTGGATGATTGAAATGAGTAACAACATATATTTGCTTAATTTTATTGTATTGTTCTAAAATTTTCAGTAACTCATTATCGCCGTATATTCTTTCAGGAAAAACTACAGGGGTTCTGGTTCCGAAACGTATATATATAAGATGATCTATTTTAGATAACTCTTTTAAGTAATTTTCAATTTTATCGTTATTATTTAAAAATGAATCTCCACCAGATATTAAAATATTTGTCATCTCTTTATGATTCTTTATATATTCTACTATTTCATCAAAATGCTTGTTTACCTCGTCATCGTTTTGTCCTACAAGTCTTTTCCTGAAACAGTGTCTGCAATACATTGCACAGTTATTTGTTGATAGAAGCATTCCTGTCTCACTGTATTTATGTTGTAAGCCTGTAATTACAGTATTGTCAGCTTCACCGCTGGTGTCAAAACTTCCGCTCATGTCTGTTTCGCTGATTGAAGGAATACATAGCTTTTTTATGGGATCATCCGGGTCATCCGGATCAATTAGGGATAAGTAATACCTAGGTATAGACATGGGATATCTGTCAATAATTTGCTTTAATTTATGCATATCCTCATGGGACAAGTTTAAATTCAAAGTTTCATTGATTTCTTCAGCGGTGGTTAGGTTATTTTTTAATTCTTTTCTCCAATCCATCTTATCATCTCCTTCTATATTTTTAAACTGAAACAAATGCTTGTAATCAATGCAACCATAATATAACTATGGAAAACAAAATAGTGTGAATATGAACAGTAAAGGGTGACATTAAAATTATTTTAAAAATAATTTTACGATGAGACATGGTGATTGATTATCACGCAAAAATTTCAGATATTCAATAATATCATAATAAAAGAATTTAGTAAAGCGATTTCATTAATTTTTTCGAAATTTTTACATATTGTAAGCATACGAAACGTAATCATTAACAATTATTAACCCTGGATAGGTTACACTAAATAGGACATTTCTTTTCCGAACATGATATAATAAATAATA
>DURT01000017.1 GCA_012843025.1 Tissierellia bacterium
ATCCAGCCTGAAAAATATATCTGGCAAGACAGAGTCTGAATTAAAAGAAATTATTTCATCCAGTAATTATACTATTATTGAGAATGAAAATCAGTCCATGAGATTAGATGGAAACAATGTGGATTTAGAAAAGGAAAATCTACAATTAGCCCAAACTCAGCTTCAATATATGTACACAGTAACGGAAATCAATTCATATTTTGCTAAATTAAAATCCGTTATTTCCGAAGGAAAAAAATAATAAAGGAGAGTTAATATGTCATTTTTGCAATCACTTAATATAAGCGGTTCCGGACTAACGGCACAAAGATTAAGAATGGACATAATATCCGAAAATATAGCTAATATGGATACTACAAGAACTCAGGAGGGGGGCCCCTACAGAAGAAAAATGGTGGTTCTTGAATCTTCCGACAGCTTTAAAAACAAACTGCTGAAAAATATAAAGGACTATAAAGCAGGAGGAGTGGAGGTTGCTGAAATAGTGGAAGATCCTAGTGAGTTTAAGAAAGTATTTAATCCTGACCACCCTGATGCAGATGAAAACGGTTATGTAAACATGCCTAATGTAGATTCCTTAAAAGAAACTGTTGACTTGATGGAAGCATTCAGAGCTTATCAGGCCAATGTAACCGCCCTTAATACACTTAAGCAAATGGCAGTTAAAGCACTGGAAATAGGGAGGTAGTTTATGTTTATTGAACCTATCAAGCCTATTGAAGGAATCCAAAGTAATGAATTAAAGAAAACTGAGAATGAAAGTGATCAATTTTTATTTAAGTCAATATTGGACAATGCTATCGAAAATTATAAGAATGCAGAAGCGGAAGTAGATAAGGATGTTTACAAATTAGCGATGGGAGAAACCGATGATCTGCATAATCTTATGATAAATATGCAGAAGGCGCAAATTTCTTTAGATTTAGTTATACAACTGAGAAACAAAGCTTTAGATGCTTACAATGAAATTATGCGTATGGGAGTTTAATAAAATTTTCATACTAACGGGAGCTATAAATGGAGCAGTTAAAACATATATGGAACAGTATAATTGAATTTTGGGGAAAGTTAACAGACAAGAAAAAAAGACTTATAAAAATCGGGCTAATCCTATTAGTAGCAGGCTCCGTTATAATTGCTTTTATTTTGAATTATAAAGAATATACCATTCTTTTCAGAAATCTGGACGAAGCCGAAACTGTTGAAGTCATGCAGCATCTTCAAAAAAACAATGTAGATTATAAATTTGAGGATGGTACCATACTTATACCTAAAAAACAAGAAAGTTTATTAAGAATGCAGTTAGCTCAGGCTGGACATCCCCGAACTGGAATAAACTACGATATTTTTACCGAGAATATTGATTTCATGACAACAGATTATGAAAAACGACAGTATGAAGTTTTCCAGCTACAGGAAAGATTGCAAGGGTCTATAGAAACTATAGAAGGTGTTGAGAAGGCAATTGTAACCATAAGTATACCTGAAAGAAAAAACTTTGCATGGGAAACCGATAAAAATGAATCTTCGGCTTCCGTTAAAATTAATTTAAGAAGTGGATATACTTTAACCCCTTCTCAGACAAGTGGAATAATTCAGCTGTTGGTAAAGAGTGTGGAAGGTTTAAAGGAAGAAAATGTTGCAATAGTTGATACAGAAGGAAACAGTTTAAAAGTTACCGATGAAATGCAGCAAACTAATACTATTAAACTGAAACTTGAAATAGAAAAAGAATTTGAAAAAGAAACGGAAAGGAATGTAACGGAATTTCTGTCTAAGATCTACGGCCCTGAGAATGTACAGGTTTCTTCAAAATGCACTATTAATTTTGATAAGAAAATAAGCGAAATACTGCAATACTTACCTGATGAAGAAACCAACTTAGGAGTTCCCAGGGACACTCATAACGAAAGGGAAATTACAGGAGAGGGAGAAACTACAGGTGGAATACCTGGAACAGAATCCAATGCAGAAGTACCTACATATCCGGGAGTGGAAATAAGGGGAGATGATATATACTTCAGAGATTCCAGTACAATAAATTACTTAGTTAGTCAGCTGAAGGAGCAAATTGAACATAATCCGGGAACTATAGAAAAACTTACGGTAGCTGCCGTGATAAACAGAGAATATATGAGCGATGAAGAATTGGAAGAGGTAAGAAAACTCATAGCTTTCTCTGCTGGAATTGATACTGAAAATATAGCTTTGAGCAATATGGTTTTCTATGATCCCGATTCACCATCAGTTCCTGTTATTGGACAAGAGCCTGGTGAAGAAGGTATTCAGTTAAAAGACATACTTATTTACGGCGGGGCAGCCCTAGTACTAATTACTATAATAATCCTTATAATAGTTATAGTTCTTAACAAGAGAAGGAAGAAAAAAGAGTTACTTGCTAGGGAAGAAATAGTTTCAGAAGAAGAGGAATATTCCTGGGCTGATATAGAAGAGGGAATAAAAGTACAAGAAACACAAGAGCAAGCCATAAAGAAACAACTAAAAGACTTTACATCAACTAATCCTGAAATAGTGGCACAGCTTATCAGAACATGGCTAAAGGGAGAAGACTAATGTCAAGATTAACGGGAAAACAAAAAGCTGCGGCAATAATTATTTCTTTAGGCGCAGATACTGCATCCAAAGTTTATAAATATTTAAGAGAAGATGAAATTGAACAATTAACTTTTGAAATTTCCAGACTGCAGCATATTAGCCCCCAAACGATGGAAGGTACTTTGAAAGATTTTTATGACCTATGTCTTACTCAAAAAGTTATTACGGAAGGGGGACTGGAGTATGCCAAAATTGTATTGGAAAAAGCCTTCGGTTCCCAGACTGCAGCAAGTCTTTTGGAACGGGTAACCAAGACAATGCGGTCAAAAGCTTTCGACTTTATACGAAAGGCAGATTACAAAAATCTTTTGGCAATTATACAAAACGAACATCCTCAAACAATTGCTTTAATATTGTCTTATGCAAGAGCAGATCAGGCGTCAGCCGTTATTGCAGAACTGCCTAAGGAAAAAAGAATAGATGTAGTTGAGAGAATTGCTAAAATGGACCGTACATCTCCGGAAATTGTAAAACATGTGGAAGAAGAATTAATCAAGAAATTCCAATCCATAGTATCTGTCGATTATACGGAAATTGGCGGAATAAACTATGTTGCAGATATTATGAACAATATGGACAGAGGAAATGAAAAATACATATTTGATGAACTTAACAAGAAAGATGCAAAACTTTCCGATGAAATCAGAAAGAGAATGTTCATATTTGAAGATATAGTTACATTAGATCCTATGAGTATTCAAAGATTCTTACGGGAAGTTGACAGCAGAGACCTGGTACTGTCTATTAAAGGTTCAAATAAGGAAGTTGCCGATGTTTTATTTGCCAATATGTCAAGCAAGATGGCAGAAACTATCAGATCAGAGTTGGAGTATACTCGTAATGTTCGCTTAAGGGATGTGGAGGAAGCCCAGCAAAGAATTGTATCCGTAATAAGACGTTTGGAAGAAGAAGGGGAATTGGTAATATCTAAGAGCGGAAAGGATGATATTATTGTCTAATATTATTAAAGCCCGGTATGTGGTTTATGACAGCAGCGAAAAAAAGGAAACAAATATTGTTGAACCTATAACTACAACCATTTCCAAGGAAGAGCTGTTTGATATATATAACCAGCGGGAAATTATATTGAAGGAAGCTGAAGAGGAAGCTGCTAAAATCATCAATGCCGCAATTAAAGAAGCCCGTTTGGAAGCAGAAGGTATTAAAAAAAAGGGCTATGAAGATGGTTATAATGCAGGTATGGAAGCGGGTAAAAACAAAGGTTATATAGAAGGATATGCATCTGGACAAAGAGAAGCTGTGGAAATTTTAGAGGAACAAAGTAAGGAAAAATTAAATGAATTGGCTGAAATGATTAAATTGATAGAAAAAGAGAAGCTATCTATCCTTTCGAAATTTGAACAAGATTTAACCCGTTTAGCCTTAGATATAGCAGAAAAAATTATTAGGAATGAAGTAGATACAAAGGACAATGTGGTTCTATCCATAATCAAGGACCTTATAAATGATTATCGTAAATCAGAATGGATTAAGATTTATATTTCCGGTAAGGATGATGTTCTAACCCTTCAGGGAGATCAAGAATTAATGAACATGCTTAATAAAATATCCAAAGATGTAAAAATAGAAGTCTTGGATGAACTGGAAAAAGGCAGTGCAATTATTGAAACAGAAGATGGAATAGTGGAAGCAAGTATAGAAACACAGCTTAAAAATTTAAGAGAAATGGTATTAAGTAAAAATGCAGGTTAGGGAAAAGTTTAAAGAAATAAGAGATGTATTAGCAAAAGAAAATTTATGCACCTATATAGGAAAAGTTAAAAGAATATCTGGAATGATGATTGAAGCTACAGGTAGCAAGTACCGCATAGGAGAAGTTTGTGAAATAGACACAGATGCTATTGGGAAAAAGGTACCAGCTGAAGTGGTGGGATTCAACGATGGCAGAGTACTCCTGATGCCTTATGAGGATATAAAGGGTATAGGCTTAGGAAATACGGTAACTGCCACAAACAATAAACTAAAAATACCTGTAGGTGACTTTCTAATAGGGAGAATCGTTGATGCAACGGGACAACCTATAGACGATGGTGAAAAATTTCCTGTAAGTGAGTATTGTTATGTGGATAATGAATACATAAATCCCTTATCAAGACCCAGAATAAACGAAACTTTAAGTTTTGGAATAAAGGCTATAGACGGATTGTTAACCATAGGTAAGGGGCAGCGTATGGGGATTTTTGCAGGAAGCGGAGTAGGAAAAAGTACCCTTCTAGGTATGGTTGCTAAAAATGTAAAGGCAGATATAAATGTAATTGCACTGGTAGGGGAAAGAGGAAGAGAAGTAAGAGAGTTTATTGAAAAAGATTTGGGTGAAGAAGGATTAAAAAGGTCTGTCTTAGTGGTGGCCACATCAGATCAACCGGCCATGTTAAGGGTAAAATGTGCATTGACTGCCACAACTATTGCAGAATACTTTAAAGACAAGGGTAAGGACGTTCTTTTGATGATGGATTCCATTACTAGGTTTGCAATGGCTCAAAGAGAAATAGGTCTGGCAACGGGAGAACCCCCTGTATCCAGAGGCTATACCCCTTCCATTTATGCAGAACTGCCAAAGTTATTAGAAAGAAGCGGGAATTTCATGGAAGGCTCCATAACCGGAATTTATACCGTATTAGTGGAAGGAGACGACACTAACGAACCCATATCCGATACCGTAAGAGGTATAGTAGATGGTCACATAGTATTAACCAGAAAATTAGCCAACTCAAACCACTATCCTGCAATAGACATTAATGCCAGTATATCGAGATTAATGAATGACATTGTTACAGAGGAACACAATAATAAGGCTAACAAAATCAGGGATGTTTTAGCAGAATACTATGCTAATTTCGATTTAATTTCAATCGGAGCCTACAAAAAAGGTACAAATCCAAAATTAGATGAAGCAATAGAAAAGATAGATGAAGTTAATAATTTCTTAAAACAAGGTGTAAATGAAAAATATACTTTTGAGGAAATAATCGACTTAATGGATAAAATTTAATATCTCCAGGGGAAAAATATAAAGGGGTAAAATATGAAAAAATTTAATTTTTCACTGCAAAAAGTGTTGGAAATAAAAGAACAGTTATTGGAAAACTTAAAAATAGAGCTGAGCAATTTAAATACAGAATACAAAAATATTGAATTGGCAATTAAAAAACTGCAAGGGAAATTTTATGAAGTAGAAAAGGAATATACAGAAAAAACATTTAAGTCTATATCTCCCGGGGAAATATCCTATTATAAATTATTAATGAACAGCATTTTAAAACAAATTGAAGACAATGAAGAAAAAAGAAAAATAATACTAAAGAAAATAGCGGCTAAAAGACAAGAAATAATAAACATGAACATGGAAATTTCAAGCTTGGAGAAACTCAGGGAAAAGGAATTAGAAAAATACAAAAAGGAATATATGAAGAAAGAAGAAATTTTCATTGAAGAATTTGTTTCAAACAAAAACACAGCAAGGAAGTATGCAATTTAAATTTTAATATAGTACCATGAAAGGAGGTGAAGAATTGAAAGTAATAGGAAATCTTCCTGTCCCGGGACAAGTGACAGGCATAAAAAGTGACACCCTTAAGGGTAACCTGCTCTTTGAAAACTTGCTTCAAAATGCTGCTGAGAACTTAGGTAAAGATATATTTTTAGGCATTAATGGGGACATGCCCATAATTTCAAGCCAGGATATTGCAGAGGATACTATTCCCAAGGAAGAGGAAAGAATCATAAAGTACAATCTTGAAAGCCTGAATTTCATAGAAGCTTTCTTACCCTACAGACCAATAATAAACTCTGAAGCTAAGGTGGAAGATATGGTATTTAAAGAAGCTAGGGAAAATGAAAGCCAAGTACTGCCAAATTATACTCTCTCAAAGGATCCTGTATCAGAGAAGCTAGTTTTCCATAAAGATACTCCCATAGACAAACCCCAGGAAAAGTTCTTGATTAAGGAAGATATTAGAGAAATTAAAATCAAGGAACAAAAGAACCCCCTATCAATAGTAGAGGAGTCTAAAGAGTTTCCAAAAGCAGAAAAAAATGAAAGGATTCCAGTTGAAGTAGAATTTCAGGAAGCAATACCTAAGAGTATAGGGGAAAAAGTAATAATCCCTCTTAGCGATGAATCTTCCCAAGTAAGAACTTCAGTAATGTCACAGATTAAAGAAAAAATATTAATTAATGTGGAAAAAGGGGAAAACCAGGGTATAAGGACAGTGACCATGGAACTAGAGCCTAAACACTTAGGCAAGGTAGATATTAAAATTATCTTTGAGGAAAACAGCTTAAGGGTGGAGATTAAAGCGGCAAAGGAAGAAACACAAAAAATAATATCATCCGGCATTGATGAATTGAAAGATTTGCTTAGCAAAGGGTCCCAGGATATAAAAATTATCGTTAGTCCTGAGAAGTATTATCAAGAGCCAAAAAATACTATCTTACAGCATTTAAACAACAGACAAGGCCATGAAAATTTCTACGGTAATTTCGATGGAAACAGTGGACAAAGGCAGGAACAGTACCAGAGGCAGAGAAGTAATTACTACAATAACATAAGGAAAAAAGAAGACATATTTTCAGAACTGGTAAAATTAAGTACAGTGGAAGGAGGTTAGCCTTGGAAATCAATTCATACAACCTAGGGAAAACCAACAATATCGACTATTCAAATTTAAATATTCAAAAAAATAAAGATAATTTGAATATGCAGGATTTTTTAAATTTGTTGGTTGCCCAAATAACAAATCAAGATGTTATGAACCCCATGGACAATACGGAATTTATAGCACAAATGGCTCAATTTTCATCATTACAGGCTATGTCAGATTTAACTGAACTGGCAATGCAGGCTCAAGCTACATCCCTTATAGGGAAAAATGTAGTGGTGGCAGATTATAACAACTATGGACAATTGGAGGTTTATGAGGGAATAGTTCAAAGAGTCACCCTCCATAGCGGAAAAGCAAAGCTTTATGTAGATGATAAAGAATATGATTATTCAAATGTAATGGAAATTAAGGAGGGGGACAAAAAAGAAGACCCCGTTGAAGAAATCTTAAAAGGTATGTCGGAAAGTTTACGTAACATAGAAAGTATGACCTACAGGATGACTGAAGATGAAACTACTGATACAGAAAGTACAGGTGAAGATAGTTTCACCGAATAGAGGCAGGTGAAATATGACAGATATTAATTTTATACGAAAAATAAGTAATTTAAACAATTATCCTATTCAACCTAATCAGAACCTGAAGGAAAATGAAAAGAACAAATTCAAAGACTTACTTCAGGAAAAAATTAATGAGGAGGTAGTTTTTTCAAAGCATGCCAATGAAAGGATAGCTGAAAGAAATATTCCTCTAAACAGCCAAGTAACGGAAAAACTGACAGAAGCCTCCCAGCAGGCAAAAGATAAAGGGTTGAAAAACGTACTGGTAATGATTGACAACTCAGCTTTTATTATTAATACCGTTCACAATAAAGTAATAACAGCAGTGGACAGCAAAAATTTAAAAGAAAATATTTTTACAAATATCGATGGAGCTGTAATAAAATAGCCGGTCCATTTTGGAGGCTAAAGTTCGGACTGATTGAAGAACTAGCAGCTCAGTAAAAGGAGAATGATACTATGATGAAAGCACTTTACTCCGGTGTTTCCGGAATGAGAACCCACCAAACTAAAATGGACGTAATAGGTAACAACATTGCCAATGTCAATACATATGGCTTTAAAACTCAAAGGGCAACCTTCAGGGATATATACTATCAAACCTTGAGAAATCCTGGATCCCCTGATACTGATAGAGGAGGAACTAATGCATCACAGGTAGGATACGGTGCCCAAATTGGTTCTGTAGATATTATTCATACTATTTCAGGATATTCACCTACAGGTAAACTTACAGATGTATATATAAACGGTGAAGGATATTTAAGAGTAATAAACTCCAGCGGTGATATTCTCTATACACGTCTTGGAGCTTTGAACTTTGATTCAGCTGGAAACTTAGTTGATGTAAATGGCTCCCGTGTAGTAGGACTTGACAATGAGGGTGGTCATATTACTGCAACTCCTACAGCAACACAATTAGAAGCTGCAAAACCAATACAAATAAATGAATATGATAAATACAGAAATATTACCATAAACTCCGATGGTTCAATAACAGCCGTTTATACTGATGATAAAATATATACAATAGGCTGGATTCCTGTTTACAACATTCCCAATCAAGACTCCTTGATTTTGGAAGGTAATTCATATTATTCAGTTGGTAACAATGCAGGAACTCCAATTGCCAATGTACCTGGAGCCGGCGGAACTGGTCCCTTAGTAACAGGCGGTCTTGAAATGTCAAACGTAGATTTGGCAAATGAATTTTCTGAAATGATTGTTACCCAGAGAGGGTTCCAGGCTAATACTAAGATAATTTCTGTTGTAGACCAGATGTTAGAAGAGCTTGTTAACCTGAAGAGATAATGTCATATATCACAGGAGGGGGGATCTTGTCCCCCCCTGTATAGCAATATAAAATTATTAGCTATATTCATAAGAACTTGTGACTATGGTTAATAGTTTTATAAAAAGCTATGTTCCACACATACAGGAGGCAATATGATAGAAGTTATAGGAATTAACGGGGAAGCATTTTTAATAAATGCTGCACTAATAGAAAAAATAGAATTTATTCCTGAAACAAAAATCACACTGACAACAGGTAAGTACTACCTAGTCAGAGATTCCAAGGAAGAAATTGTTAACAAAATCATTACATTTAATCAGAAAATAATAAAAGGCGTTACTGCTGCAGAGTAAAGGAGTGTACAATGAACTTATCATTTTTATTGGGTTTATTATCGGGATTTGGTCTTGTAATTTACGGAATATTAATTAGTGGCTCCAACACTTCCCAGGTATTATCCAGTTTTGTTAACATACCAAGTATGTACATTACTTTTGGCGGGGCAATTGCTGCAACCATAATGTCAGTACCAGCAAAGTACTTAAGAGATATACCAAAGAATTTAAAAGTTTTAATGAAAAGAGAAAAAATCGATTTGAATTACTACATTGATACTATAGAAGAACTTGCCAAGGAAGCAAGACTTAAAGGTCTTTTAGTTCTTGAAGACAAGGTCAACTCAATGGAATTGGAAGATGAATTCTTAAAGTACTGTGTTATGCTCATAGTGGATGCAATTGAACCTACCAAGGTAAGGGCTCAAATTGAAAATGAAATAGATTGTATAGAAGCAAGACATGCTTCCGCCTGGCAAGTATTCGATACCTTAGGTTCCTTCGGACCGGCTTTCGGTATGCTGGGAACACTAATAGGACTTATAAATATGCTTGCCAATATGGACGTTAGTCAGGGGGCGGATGCCTTGGGTAAGGGTATGTCTGTTGCTTTGGTTACAACCTTCTACGGTTCCGCTTTAACAAATATGATTTGTGCTCCCATATCAAACCGTTTAAAAGCAAAGCATGATGAAGAAATGATAGCCAAGGAATTAATAATGGAAGGTGTCCTGTCCATACAATCAGGTGAAAATCCCAGGTACATAAGGGAGAAGTTAAATTCATACGTAACTTACCAGGAAAGAAGAACTATGGCAGGAGCAGAAGAGGAACCTGAGAAAAAATCAAGAAGAAGCAGAAGAAGACAGGCTAATACATAAAGGAATGAGTAGTGATATTTATGGCAAGGAAAAAAAGGAGAAGAGAAAGTAGTGGCGGTGCAAGCTGGATGGTAACCTACAGTGATATGGTAACATTGTTGCTTACATTTTTTGTAATGCTGTATGCTATGTCAACTATTGATGTTCAGAAGTATGCTACTTTGGTAGCTTCATTTTCCAAGGCTATGAATCCGCAAGCATACTACCAGCTTATAACCGAGGAAGACAATAGAATAGAAATTGACGAACCTGTTGATGAAGACCTGGAAGTAGAAGACATAGATATACTGTATACCATGCTTAAACAGTATATTGATGAAAAAGATCTGGAACAACAGGTGGAAGTAATAAAAAGCGAAGAATATGTGTTTATCAGGTTCTCCGATTCTGTAGCCTTCAGAGGATACAGCGACATATTAGAGTTAAGCGGTAAAGAGATACTTGATGTCTTAGCTGAAGGCCTAGTATTGGTGGACGAATATATAGAAGAAGTAATAATAGCCGGCCACACGGCAGAAGTGGAATATGATAAGACAGATATTGACAGGTCCCTTTCTACGAACAGAGCTAATGTTGTTCTTAGATACTTGGAGGATAAAAATATTATTGACCCAGCCAAGTTTTTAGCCATAGGTTATGGATTATACAGCCCTATAGCCGATAATAGTACTCCGGAAGGAAGGGCAAAAAACAGAAGGGTGGAAATATATATAAGTAGAAAAGGTCACCCCATAAGTTATACCAGAAAAATACAGGAAGCAATAAATAAAGAAAGAGAATCTAATATTGAATATGAGAGAAGAACTTATATTGAATAATAAAATATAGGATGAGGATTAAATATGGCAGAAATTTTATCCCAAAGCCAAATAGACGAACTGCTTAAAAACTTAACCACTGGTGAAGTAGACCTGCAGGAATTGGAAGCAAGTGAGAAGAAAGTAAAAGAATACGACTTTAGAAGTCCCAAGAAAATTACAAAAGAAACCATAAGATTTATTAATGGCATCTTTGAAAATTATTGCAGGATTCTTACATCAAGGTTGACGTCTATGCTGAGGCTTATGTGTGATGTAACAGTGGAACAGATGGAAGAAACCGTATTTCATGAATATAACAATGCTTTGGATGACTATGTGTTAATGGGACTAATAGACGTTAAATATCCTGACAATACTGTTTCAGACAGTCAGATTTTAATGGAGGTTTCCAAACCTTTGTCCTTCGTTATAATTGACAGAGTATTGGGAGGAACTGGTGAAGAATACGAATATATTAGGGATTATACAGACATAGAATTATCCCTGTTAGGAAGCATACTGAAAAATCTTATAGAACACATGGGTTCCGTTTGGGAAAGCACTTTAAAAATTGAAACAGAATTAGCAAAAATAGAAACTAATTCCCGATTTATACAATCCATCAATTATAACGATACTGTACTGATTATAGTACTGAATGTTGTAATAAATGAATTATCAGGAAAAATCACCATATGCATACCTTCAGACATTATCGAGGAAATATTTAAAAAAGCCAATACTTATTCAAAGGCTACAAGTAAGAAGTCCGAGAGTGTTGATGAACAGAGAAAAGCAATTATGAATTCAATTAAATCATCTAAGCTAACGGTCACAGGTGTTCTGGGAAAAACTGAGGCAACCTTGAAGGATATACTTGAAATGCAGGTGGGAGATTTAATCATACTTGATAAGAAAGTTAATTCCAATGTTGATATACATGTTGAAAACAAAAAGTGGTTTGAAGGTAAATGGGGAACAAGGAAAAATAAAAGTGCAATTAAGATAAATAAAACTATACATTAAGGGAGTTATATATGTTAAAGGATAATGTATTTTCATCAATGGAACGTGATGTAATCGGAGAGATTATGAACATCAGCTTAGGCTCGTCGGCCACATCATTGTCAGAACTCTTAGGTAGAAGGGTTGAAATAACTGTGCCACAGATTAATGTAACATATGTAAAAGATTTCAGTTACAAGAATTTAGAACCTGCAATAGGTGTTGAAATAAACTTTATTGAAGGTTTGGAAGGCGTAAACTTGATGATTTGGAAAAGGTCTGACGCCAAAGCTATTATTGAAATACTCTTAGGGCAAGAGATAAATGACGAAGATTTTATAATGGATGAAATTAATTTAAGTGCCATGTGCGAGGTAATGAACCAAATGATGGGTTCTGCAGCCACGGCTCTTTCAGAGTTTTTAGGGAAACATATAAATATTTCCACACCCATTTCTTATGAAATTGATGATAACACTGAATTTAAAAATAAATACTTTAATGATGAGGACATTATTATTGCTGTAGGTTTTGATTTATTCATTGAAGGAAGCGTACAAAGTCAATTTATAAATGTTCTGCCCCTCCCCTTTGGACGGGAAATAGTCTCAGGTTTCTTACATGAGACCCAAGATATTAGTATTGAAGATAATATTAAGATAGAGGAAGAACTTAATATTGTCAGTGAGGAAGAAAAAGAATCAGTTTCAAGGGAAGAGCTTGTTTCCAGACAGGAAAGTCACAGGGAAGTCAAGAAGGAGCCTAAAGAACCTGCGATAAAACCTAGGGAAAAGGAACAGGCACCAGTAAAAATTAAGCCAATGGAATATGATTCCTTTGACCAGGAGGAGGAAGTACTGCCTAAGGAACAGCTTACAAATTTAGACTTAATAATGATGGTACCCTTGACCATAAGTGTGGAAATAGGAAAAACCAGCAGGTCAATAAAGGAAATCCTTGAATTTGGGCCAGGGACCATAATTGAGTTAGACAAGCAGGCAGGAGCATTGGTTGATGTTGTAGTAAATGGTAAATTAATTGCAAAAGGCGAAGTTGTTGTGGTAAATGACAACTTTGGAGTAAGAATAGTTGAAATATTAAAAAAAGATGAAATAGTTAGATCATTATAAGACGGAGGATAATATGGGAGATAAAATTTTAATAGTAGATGATGCAGCATTTATGAGAATGATGATAAAAGATACTTTACAAAAGAATGGCTACACTAATTTTATTGAAGCTTCTGATGGGGAGCAGGCAGTACAATTGTACAAGGCAGAAAAACCTGCTTTGGTTTTAATGGATATAACCATGCCTAACAAAAATGGTTTAGATGCTTTAAAAGAAATAAAGGAGATGGATCCCCAAGCTACTATAGTAATGTGCTCTGCCATGGGACAGGAATCAATGGTAGTGGAAGCTATAAGACACGGTGCCAAAGATTTCATAGTTAAGCCTTTTAAAGCAGATAGAATTTTAAAAACTGTTCAAAGCCTTTTGGGATAGGAGCTGATTGTAATTAAAGATATAGTTACACTTATAATTTCAATTGCAGGAATAATTTTAGTACTATTTCTTACTTACTACAGTACAAAATGGATTTCAACCAAGACTGCTTTGAACATAAAATCAAAATATATGAACATAGTAGATAGATTAATGCTGGGTCAAAACAGATTTTTAGCCATTGCTGAAATATGTAATAAGTATTACTTACTCAGCATTACTGAAAAAAATATAAGCATTCTTAAAGAATTGGAAGATTTTCAGCCCTTACCCCAGGAATTAGAAAGCAGCTTGAATTTCAGTAAAATATTACATAAATATAAAAAAGGAAGTAACAATGACAAGGAAGTATAAATTACTAATATTTATTCTGTTAATAATGCTTGTAAATACTCAGGCTGCCTACGGCGGTGTTATAAATATGGATATTAACGGAACTGCAGCAGAGACTATAGAAATACTATTTCTATTGACAGTAGTGGCGTTGCTTCCTTCCATATTAATAATGATGACTTCCTTCACCAGAATAATTATAGTATTGTCTTTTACTAAAAATGCTTTAGGATTGCAGCAAACACCACCAAGTCAGGTATTGGTGGGAATAGCAATATTTTTAACTTTATTTACCATGTCACCTGTGTTAAATGAAGTAAATACCATAGCATATGAACCTTATAAAAATGAAGAGATTAGTCAGGAAGAATTCATGGACAGGGCTTCTGTTCCTATAAAGACATGGATGCTTAAACAAACAGGCAGTAATGAATTAAAAATGTTTATGGATATGTCCGGGGACGAAGAGGTAAGAAATACGGAAAATATAGAGGATTTACCTCTGACGGTGGTTATTCCCTCCTTCGTTACCAGTGAACTGAAAAGGGCATTTATTATAGGTTTTTTACTCTATATACCATTTTTAATAATAGATATGATTGTGTCCAGTGTACTTATGTCTATGGGAATGATGATGCTCCCGCCAGTAATGATTTCAATGCCCTTTAAATTATTGTTATTTGTTGTGGTAGATGGATGGTCATTGTTATTTAAAACTTTAATCACTAGTTTTAATTTCTGAAGGGCGTATATTAGTGAATAAAAGTGTGAGGACTAAAGGCCTTTCAGGGAGGAGAAATTATGAGTATTTCATTGGTTATGGAAGTTATGCAGGCTGCTGCGGGAGTTGCCATTAAGGTTGGAGGACCTATATTGGTCACCAGCTTAATAATAGGTTTGACTATAGCAGTTTTTCAGGCTGCAACCCAAATTCACGAACAAACATTAACTTTTGTACCCAAATTATTTCTTACGGCAATAATATTGGTTCTTATGGGAAATTGGATGTTGGAAACCATGTCTGATTTTACCAGGTATGTATTTGATTTAATGTTAAGGATTCATTAGAGGAATATAATGACATTTTCAGGCGATTTTACATATTTTTTATTAATATTGGCAAGAATGAGCGGTTGTGTTTTCTTCAACCCCATATTCGGGCGGGGAAGCTTACCAGTTATGCTGAAAACCGCCATTAGTTTGTTTTTAACCATAACTGTATATGGACTATTGCCTCCAGAGGGAGATATGGTAATAAATACTCCCTTGGAGTACTCCTTCCTTGTGGGAAAGGAATTATTCATAGGATTTATAATAGGATATATTTTAAATTTATTCTTTAGTACTGTAATAATAAGCGGAGAAGTTATAGGAATACAGACGGGATTGTCCATGGCAAGTATATACGACCCTACCAGCAATATTTCAACAGGAATTACGGGAAGTTTCTTAAATATTATTTTAATGCTGGTATTCTTCAGTGCCAATGGTCATCTTACACTGATTCAAATATTTATAACATCCTGTAAATTAATAGAAGTGGGACACTTTTCAATTCCCCAAGATTTTTACTACAATTTAGTGGAAATGTTTCAGCAAGTATTAATACTGGCATTAAAATTATCCATGCCGATAATTGCTGTTGAGATAATATTAGAATCGGGGATTGGAATATTAATGAAAGCAATTCCCCAAATACAGGTTTTTTCCGTAAATGTGCAGCTGAAAATTATAATAGGCTTATTGTTGATATTTGTATTGGTACCTACTTTTTCTACATTTATAGAAAATTTAATTACGCTCATGTTTGATGCTGCAAGAAACAGTTTAAGCCTGTTAATAACTTAAGGTAAGAATTATGCAAAATAAAACAGAAAAAGCAACCCCGAAGAAACGGCGTGACGAACGAAAAAAAGGAAATGTATTTAAAAGTAAGGATGTAGTAACGGTTGGAGTTATTGCCATATCTTTTTACATTTTAGAATTTTGGTCATCCCGTATATATATATATACTTCAAGAATGATGTATAGGTATATTTCTTACATAAAAGATACCTACTATATAAGTGACGGATTTATAGTACAAGCCTTTAAAGATATAGCAATTACAGTATTTGCCTCGGCAGGTCCCTTGATGATTTCCGTTATAGCAGCAACAATTGTTTTAACAGGGGCCCAAACTAAGTTTTTAATAACCCGTGAAAATATAAAGTTTAAATTTTCAAAATTAAACCCCTTATCTGGAATAAAAAGAATGTTTTCCATAAGGGCAATTGTAGAAGTATTAAAAAACTTAATTAAAATTTCTATTTTAGCCTATGTAATTTATTCTGCAATTATAAAAAACTTAAATTTCGTTCCTAAATTAGTTTCAATAAACTTAGTTTCTGGTATTAATTTTATTACTAGATCCATTATGGCTATCGTAAAAAGCGTGGTAATAGCTTTTGTTGCAATTTCAGCCTTGGACTTCTTATATTCCTGGTGGGAATATGAAAAGAACATAAGAATGACCAAACAGGAAGTTAAGGAAGAATACAAGCAATTAGAGGGAGACCCTAAAATAAGGGGAAAAATCAGAGAAAAACAAAGAGCATTTTCCATGTCCAGGATGATGCAGCAGGTACCCAAGGCAGATGTTATTATAAGAAACCCAACCCATTATGCGGTAGCTATTGGTTACAATATTGAAAAAGACAATGCCCCCCTTGTATTGGCAAAGGGGAAAGATACTATAGCCTTAAGAATTATTGAAAAAGCTGAGGAAAACAATATAGATATTGTTGAAAATGTTCAGCTGGCAAGAGATTTATATGCCAAGTGTGAGATAAATCGTGAAATACCTGTTGAATTATACGAACCAGTGGCAGAAGTACTAGCCTGGGTTTACAGACTTAAGGAAAAGGGATCAAAAGTATGAAAAGTATATTAAACAATTCTATATCTGTATTTATTATTGCAGTTATATTGATGATAATAGTACCGCTACCACCATTTTTTTTAGATTTAATGTTTATTCTTAACATAGCGGTATCCATAGTTATATTGTTTACAACAATGTATATTAAAGAAGCATTGGAATTTTCGGTATTCCCCTCGTTACTTCTAATTACCACCTTGTTCAGACTGTCCTTAAACGTGTCTTCAACAAGGTTAATTTTAACTAACAATGGTTATGCAGGAGCAGTAATTTCTACCTTTGGTAACTTTGTATTGCAGGGAAATGCTGTTGTTGGATTCATAATTTTCATTATTATAGTCTTGGTTCAGTTTATAGTAATTACCAAGGGTGCAGAAAGAGTGGCAGAAGTTACCGCAAGGTTTACTTTGGATGCAATGCCTGGTAAACAAATGGCCATAGATGCAGACTTAAGTTCAGGAATAATAACCGAAGAGGAAGCCTTAAGAAGGCGTAACAATGTGCAGAGGGAAGCGGACTTTTACGGAGCCATGGACGGTGCCACGAAATTTGTAAAGGGCGATGCTATAATGTCCATAGTTGTTACCTTTATAAATTTTATTGGAGGCGTAATTATAGGAATGGTACAGGGAGGCTCTACTTTCGATATGGTGCTGCAAACTTATTCTATTGCCACCGTAGGAGATGGTTTGGTTTCTCAAATACCAGCCTTGTTAATATCCACAGCCACCAGTATGATCGTTACAAGGGCAGCATCAGAATCCAGCTTAAACGTAGACCTTACAAGACAAATTAAATCCCAGCCCTTGGTGTTAATAATATCAGGAACTGTAATATTTTCCTTTGTACTGATACCAGGATTCCCCAAGATTCAGGTAATAGTTCTGTCTTCAATGTTAATACTTTTGGGAATGAGGTTATTAAAAACTAATGTCCCAGTGGAAACAGATTATAAAGAACCAGCTCAGGTCGAAGAAGTTTCGGAAGAAGAGTATTACAGAAATATTGATAATATTTATGAGCTTATTCAGATAGATCCTATAGCCATGGAAGTAGGCTACAGCTTAATTCCCTTAGTAGATGAGTCTAGCGGGGGAAACTTCATAGATAGAGTAGTAATGTTTAGACGCCAATTTGCCCAAGAGATGGGAATGGTTATTCCCTCTGTAAGATTAAGGGATAACGGTTATCTTAACCCTAATGAATATGTAATAAAAATAAAAGGTGAAGAGGTGGCTAAGGGTGAAATATTAGTGGATTATTATTTAGCCTTAGACCCTGGGAACTTGACGGGGGAGGTAGATGGTATTGAAACTGTAGAGCCTGCCTATGGAATACCCAGCAGGTGGATTAAGGAAGATAAAAAAGAGTTGGCTGAAATTTACGGCTACACCGTAATCGACCCTCTATCGGTGTTAATTACACATTTGTCGGAAGTTATAAGATCCCATGCCCACGAACTATTGTCAAGGCAAGAAATAAATCAATTATTGAGCAGGGTAAAGGAGGATAATGAAATATTAGTCAGTGAAGTTATTCCTGGAATAGTATCCTTAGGTAACCTGCAAAAAATATTAGGAAACTTGCTTAAAGAAGGAATCCCCATTAAGGATATGGAAACTATTTTGGAAACTATCGGTGATTATGGAACCACTGTTAAGGATACAGAAATGCTTACAGAATATGTGAGACAAGCTTTAAGAAGAACAATAACTCGTAAGTGGTCTGAAGGAGGACAAATAAGAGTTATTACATTAAGTACCGAAATCGAAAAATTAATAATAAACTCTATGAGCAAGAGCGAAAAAGGTTCCTACTTATCCCTTGACCCAGAAATAATGCAAAAATTAGTTACTCAACTAATTGAGCAAATCAATAAGTTAAAAGGTGAAATTAACATACCTATAATACTTACATCACCCTTTGTAAGGGGATATTTCAGGAAATTGTTAGATCAATTTTATCCCAAGGCGGTCGTACTGTCTTTTAATGAAATAGATAATTCTGTTCAGATACAAGCATTGGGCAATATTGCAATATAAGAAAGAGTGATATGTATGATTTTAACTGACAGCAAATTACAATTGGAAGAAACTCGCATGTGGCAAGATTATCATGAAAGTAAAGATATTAATATCAGAAACCAAATAATTGAAAAATACAGCCACTTAGTTAAAATTATTGCTATAAAAATGCGAGGTGTTTACCAGCAGTACGGTGATGTAGAAGACATTGTAAACGAAGGTATAATAGCTCTTATGGATGCTATTGAAAAATACGATATATCCAAGAATACCAAGTTTGAAACCTATGCCTCCATCCGAATCCGGGGAGCAATTATAGACTATGTCAGGAAACAGGACTGGATACCCCGGAAAGTTAAAAGCGATTATAAAATTGTAAAAGATGCAGAGGATACCCTAGCTGACAAATTAGGGAGGACACCTGAAGATCATGAGGTAGCAGAATATCTCAAGATGGATATGGAGCAGTACAATAAAATTGTAAGCCATGCTCACAGTAACAGTATGCTGTCCTTCGAAGAATTAATAGGAGAAGCAAATTTATCACTGTACCAGGTAAAAGACGGATATGAACCGCCAGAACATGAAATAGAGTCAAAGGAATTATACAAGGTACTGGTAGAAAGTGTTAAGGAATTAAATGAAAAGGAAAAATTAATAATCTCTCTCTACTACAAGGAAGAATTAAAGATGAAAGAAATTGCGGAAATTTTAGAAATTAGCAACTCCAGGGTATCACAAATTCATACTTCCGCCTTGAAAAAATTGGAAAGAAGCCTAAGGAACTATCTACATGGCGATTAAAGCGATAATTAAAAGGAGGTGGTAATATGTCCAGAGGATTTTACGCTCTTACTTCAGGCATGCTTACCCAACAGAGGAAGATAGATGTACAAAGTAATAATATAGCCAATTTAAATACTGCCGGCTATAAAAAGGAAGAAGCATTAACTTCAAATTTCGGAAACCTGTTTATCCATAAGTACAAGGAAAAGGGAATTTACAGGGAAGAGACACCTATTAACAATGTATCCGCCATAAGGACTGTTACGGAAACCAACACTCATCACTCTCAGGGTGCCTTAGAAGAAACAGGCCTTATTACAGACTTTGCCATAGCAGGCTCTGGATTTTTCGCAGTTGAAAATAACGGAGAAATACTCTATACCAGAAACGGAAGTTTTACTGTTGACGAAGAAGGATACTTGCTACTGCCAGGTATAGGGAGAGTTCAGGGAGAGTTCGGCGACCTGTATGTAGGTGGGGACAAATTTGAAGTTACTCCCGGAGGAAGTATAGTAGTGGAAGGGGAGATTGTGGACAACATAGCTGTATACGACTTTGTAGATTACAACCTGTTAAATAAGTTCGGTCCCGGCCTGTTTATATCCAATGAAGAACCGGAATTAGTGGACTATCCCACTGTGTTAAATGGAACTTTGGAAAGGTCCAATGTGGATTTAACAGAGGAATTAACCAATATGCTGGCAGCTCAAAGAGCCTTGCAAACTGCAGCCCAGGCTTTGAAAATCTATGACATGGTAAATGATAAAGCAGTAAATGAAATAGGCAAAATATAAGGGGGATGTAAATGATTAAAGCATATTACACGGCAACAAATGGAGCAATAAGCAACAAGAATTACTTGGATGTACTATCAAACAATATGGCCAATATACAAACTACAGCTTTTAAAAAATCCAGGCCGGAATTCTCTGATTTAATATATACCAATATCAGAGGAGTTGAAGGAGAAAATACCAATCTTAAATCTGGTAGCGGCTCCAAAATTAACAATGTAAGTATTAGCTTCAGCCAGGGAGCTCCCTACCTAACGGGTGTTCCAACAGACTTTGCCATACTAGGAGAGGGGTTTTTCGCTGTAGAATTTGAAGAAGAAATATTGTTTACCAGGGCAGGAAACTTTGAAGTAGTAACAATGGACGATGAGAATTACCTCATGTACCAGGGAGGATATGTATTAAACAACGAAGAAGCACCAATAATTTTGGAAAGCCCTGAAGATATAAATAACATAAATTTAGGAATATTTGTCTTTAATAATAAGGGGGATTTAGAGCAGGCAGGAAACAACCTATTTAGATTTTCTAATGAAGATGCGGAATATGAATTAATTGAAACAGGGGATTCTAAAGTTTTGAGGGGTTATTTGGAATCATCAAATGTGGAAGTGTCCGAAGAAATAGTAAAATTAATCCAAATCCAAAAAGCTTTTCAGCTCAATACTACCGTAATAAAAACCGCCGATGAAATAGAGCAAACAATAAATTCTTTAAAAGGATAAACTATGGATAAGACAGCCATAGAGAATATAGCAGAAAAAGATTTGTTTTCATCGGAAGGTAGAGAGGTAGAACCTTATAAATTAAGCCACCTAGTATCGGCTAACAAGTTAAGAGCTTATATTAGAATTGAATTGTTTGATAAATCAGCAGAAATTTCTTCGGAGGAAATATTAAATTATCTAAAAGAAAATAATATTGTATACGGTATAAGAGAAAAAGAAATAATTGAATATTGTGAAAATAAGGAATACTCAAAAGAACTAATAGCAGCTCAGGGTATTGCTCCCATTCATGGGGAAGATGCTTATATAGTTTATAGTTTTGATTTTACCAGGGGAAAAAAATTCTTGGAAAATGAAGACGGAACCATTGATTTTAAAAATCTAAACAATGTAATAAATGTTAAAAAGGATACGGTACTAGCCTACATAGTGCCTGCAAAAGAAGGAAAAGACGGTGTAGATGTCTTTGGAAATCCCATAAGCTATCGAAAAGGTAAAGATGTTTACTTCGATTACGGCAAGAATACATATATTTCACCTGATGGCCTTCAGTTATTGGCCAGTACCGACGGAGCTGTAGAATATAAAAACGGGAAATTATTTGTAGAAAATGTATACAGGGTTAAGAATGTAGACAACACCACAGGTAACATAGACTTTATTGGAAGCGTTGTTATAGACGGAGATGTAAAAGAAGGATTCTCTGTAACGGCCCTAGGGGATATTAAAATAAGGGGAATGGTGGAAGGGGCCTATATAAAATCAGAAGGTAGCGTAGTTATTGGAAGAGGTATGAATGGTATGAGTAAGGGAACTATTTATGCCAAGGGAGATATTACAAGTAAGTATATTGAAAATGCTACCATAGAAACAGAAAGTAATGTATATGCAGAAGCCCTTATAAACAGTAATGTAAAAGCAGGCGATTCCGTAATCATTAAAGGATCTACAGCCGCAATTATTGGGGGAACTACAGAGGCAGAAAATTTAATATATGCTACCACTGTCGGAAACAAAACAAACCCGGAAACGAATTTAGTTCTTACATTAAAAGAATATTATGAAATAGAAAAATTAATGGGAGAAAAGAAGAAAAAGAGAATTGACTTAGAAAGGGAATTGGCGGATAAAAATAAAGAGTTAAAAGAATTAGAACTAAAAATAGATTTACTTATGAACTCATCCATAGCTATACAGGACAAAACTGCTTTTCAAAAGAAATTATTGTTTATGAAGATAAAACTCAACAGCGAAATTGTTGAGTTAAAAAGGGAATTAGAGGAAATTGTTCCCACTCAAGATATTGCTAACTACAAGATTATCTGTAAAGGCAAAATGTATGGAAATACAAGAATAACCATAGGCTGGTTAAAACATAGGGTGAGACAGGATATAAACTACAGCAAAATATATAATGATGGAAAAGACATAGTAATTGTTCCTTTGAACCCCGGCGACTTAGATTTGTAATGGAGGAAATAAATTGGAACTGAACGAAATTCATATGGATTTTTTAAAGGAGATAGGGAATATAGGTGCAGGAAATGCTGCAACATCCCTCTCCAATATGCTATCAAAAAGAATAGAAATGAATGTGCCGAAGGTAAGCTTATTAGATTACAATGATATTGTTGACTCCATAGGAGGAGCGGAAAATGTTCTGGTAGGCGTACTCATAGGTTTTGAAGGTGATATTGAAGGACTTATACTGTTTCTATTAAAAAAGGAATTTGTTCATTTAGTATTGAATTCCCTCATGGGAACAGAATTAAAAGGTTTTGAGGAAATAGGAGAATTAGAGTTATCAGCTCTATCGGAAATCAGCAACATAATGGTTTCTTCCTATGTAAATTCAATATCCACACTGACAAATATGAAAATCAATATAACCACCCCATCCCTGAATATCGATATGGCAGGTGCTCTTTTGGATGCTGTAACTGCAGAATTTGCTGAAGTTGCTGACAAGGTTGTATTCATTAAGGAAAAATACTATTGTCAAAATGAAACAGCTCACAGTTACATGCTTCTTTTACCTACCATGTCATCCCTGAAAACTCTATTAAAGAAGTTTGGAATTGATATATGAGTTCATATGTAACTGTAGGAATTTCAGACATGAAAATAGTAAAAGTTCCTGAGGTGTTGATCTCATACGCTTTAGGTTCCTGCGTCGGCATATGTATATTGGACAGAGATGCCAAATTGGCAGGGATGGCACACATTATGTTATCATATAACAAAAACGGGGATAAAGAGAACCTATTTAAATACGCAGATACGGGAATAACTGAAATGGTAAGACAGATGGAAATTATGGGTGGTCTAAAATCAAGGATGATTGCTAAAATTGCCGGCGGAGCCAAAATGTTTGAAATTCAAGGAAGTTCCTTATTAGGATCCATTGGCGACAGAAATGTGGCGGCAGTAAAAGAAACATTGGAAAAATTAAAAATCAGAATAGTATCCGAAGATGTGGGCAAAAACTACGGACGCACCATAATTTTCGATAGTTCCACGGGAGATTTAACCATAAAATCATTCGGTAAAGATTTATTAGTTATATAAGAATACCCCATTATTAGAGAAACTCTATAATGGGGATCTTTTAATGATTGGGTTTTTTTGACACAAACTCTATTGCCTTTGTTACTTCTGCGATTACTTCTGCCTGATGCTGATTCTCTAAAGAGGAATATTCTGCATAAACTTCTCCTTTTTTAGTGGTAATATAAAAGGGTTTTAAATTGTTTAATGCTTTTGCCATAATATCGTCTATGCAAGCCTCACACTTGCATATAGAAGCGTACTCTTCACTCCTAAGAGCTTTTTGAAGATACCTGCTTACTACTTCTTCCATATAATTTATAATCAATATACTCCCCCTTTCTTATTGTAGAACCACCAAGGCTCCCAACAGCGGTTCTTATTTGTCAACAACTTCCCTGTACATACCCACTACAGATATTATTATATCAATGTAGTTTTTATGATTACCTATATCCGTAAAGTTGTAATACTTGTTATACAAGGAGTTAATATAAGCCAACTCCCTGTAGGTAGGGTTGTAACCGTAAAGAGTATTTATTGCATATACAACTTCCCCTCGGGTTATAGGTTTATCCGGATAAAATTTTTCAGAATCGCTTAAAACTAAATTTTTCCCTGCAATTTGTATTATTTCCTTTTCCCCCCAGTGTCCCCTTATATCTTCGTAATCTTTGTTGGTTGAAGATGGAATGGCGTTTAATAAGGGTTTATAGGTACTGATTTTAGTAAGCATTTGACAAAATTCTGCTCTGGTAACAGGATTATCCGGCTTAAAAGTTTTATCCTTATAACCAGAAATATACCTTTTGCTGCTGCCCATGGAAATATAATCTCTTGCCCAATGGTTATCTATATCAGTAAATTTAGTTTTTAAGTGAGCTCTATTATCATAGGGCAAATCATTTAACCGGCAGAATATTGCCACCATTTCTGCTCTCGTAATAGAAGAATCGGGGCTGAAATTATTGGCACTTTTTCCATTCATATATGCAGGAAGAATATTTTCAAACAATTTTTCTTCCCTAGTTTCTTTCCTATATTCAATACCTTTGTTTTTAAACAATTCTTCCGTGTATTTAAAATCATGAACAGCTAGTTCAATAGCGTGGCGGGTCCTTGTGGTAGTCAGTTTTCTTTTGTTCTTTATTACAATCTTCTCAACAGTTCGATTACCCTTCCCATCACCTACTATAAAAATATATTCACCGTTATAAATTATTTCTTCCGGATGATTGTAGGTTGCAGTTTTATCTTTTAAACTTACATATTTTCCATCGTAGGTAATAATGTAGCTAAGTTCAAAATCATCTTCCGCCTCAATAGTAAGACCATCCTGGGACATAGCCCAGCTTACAGAAGGTCTTCTATAATCAATATCCGAAATATTGATGTTGAATATATGCTGACTATTATTAGATTTAACCAATACCTCATAATTACCGTTATCGTCATAGATATCTTTAGAAGGATATGTAGTATAGTCTTCATTATTGGTGAAGTTATAACCATAGTATTCTACAATAGTACTGTAATCATCATAATTAACTGGAGAAAGATATATTAATAGATAAAATTCTCCCGATTTAATTATTTTAAAGTAGAAAGGTTCATCATCTATTTCAACTGTTAAATTATAAGGTTCATTGTTCTTTATACTTCCTGGATAGAAATTAATTTCATTGGTTAAGGAAGTTTCTTTGGGGGTTTTTATAGTTCTTAGTTTATCTGTCTGAAGGTTGAATACAATTTGTTTTTTTTCATAATCATAGAGCAGTTTAAAATCTGCATAAATATCTTTTTTGCTGTGGTAATCTATTGGCTCTTCAATACTGTCCACTGTATGGACAAAAGTTTTTCTATAAGTTCCATCATAAACTGTAAAAGGATATCTTCCGTTTCTGTCTGCTACAAAAGTAGCGCTTTTTCCTTCCACAAAGTAACCGGAAGGCAGGTATATATAGTAATCTCTTTCTTCATCATCGTTTGAATAATAAGGTTCTAAGGTAATTTCTATAAAATTTGTTCCAGCTACTGTACTTTCAGTAAATTTTCCCCTTAAATTTCTGCTGGATGCATAAACTATATTTAAACTGCTTAAAATAATTACTGTTATAATAGTAAAAATAGTTATTTTCTTCATACTTACTCCTGTCTGTTTTTATACAATTCTAGTTGTCTTCGATATAAATACTTTGTTATTATGTCCTCGTAGGAAGTGGTCATGTTTTCAAAGGCGCAGCCGTAATTTTTACCAGAAAGGTTACCGGTGTTATCGTAGGTTTTATCTATTCTTATAATTTTGGCTTTCAATAACAGCACTATATTTTCCTCACAGGAAAAACTAAAAGTAATAACATCGTTTATATAAAGCTCATAATTTGAAGAAATTAACATACCACCAATACTTAAATTAAGTACATGAATTTTCATGTTGGGAAAATCCTTTGTTATATTTTCATCATTTCTCCACAAACTTTCAACATTAAAAGTTAAGTCTGTAGGCACCTTTAAGGATTTTCTTCTTTCAATAGGAGGTTCCCTTCTATTAATTACAGCATTAAGCTGAATTTTGGAAGCTACTGTAACCTGACAATGGTATTTGTGTATACCGTTTATTTCGTCATAAACTTCAATCATTATCTTTGTTTTAGCTTTTAATAGGGGCAAATTATCCCCTTTTACTTTTATTAAATGACTGTCTAAGCTTAGAACGAAACCTTTTCCTATAATTTTTTTTCCATTATCATATATTTTTACTAGCTTACCTTTCATTGGCATCATCCTTAGGAATTTTAAAACTTAGAAAGTAAACATAAATATCTACAATTGTGCTGTAAAGTTCTGGCGGAATTTCACTGCCTATGCTAAGCTGAGATAAAAGGGCAGACAAGGAGGCATCCCTGTATACAGGAACGCCGGTTTCTTCTGCAATTTCGGCTATCTTATCTGCTATATAGCCTGAACCAGAAGCAATTATTACAGGAGCCCTGTCCTTGTTTGCATTATATTTAAGAGCAACTGCCTGCTTAGTTTCACTAAATTGTGACATCTACAATTTTCTTCCTTTCAGCCAAATTTGAAAATACTTCATTAAACTTTCGGACTTTGATACATTCTTCCACCGATACATCTTCTACTATTATACCATTTTTGATCAAAATTTCAGCTAAATCTTTTTTAATTTTTTCCCTGTAGGAAGATAAGGTAGTGGGAACGGAAACATTTAAGGATAACTTTGTTCCCCTTAATTTCAAAACTGATTCGAAATATCCTAAGTTTTGAATATCAAAGGTTATAAATACCTTGTAGGCCGGTTCATAATCCATTGGTGATTTTTTCTTGTTTCCTTCATTCTCTTCCTTGCCTATCCATATTTCAGAAAACATAAACATTCCCTTATAATTTAAAGGCAAAAACATATGCATAAGGGGAATATTGATATTTTGACTAAAGAGAAGAGAATCTGTCATTTCCCCCATTAAAGCCTTGGTAACTGGATTTTCACTGTCCAAGGCTCCTTTTTTTATAAGGGTTAAAAAAGATTCCATGGAAGTGTTTTTTGCAGTAGATGCCTTTTCAAAAGTATTTATTAAGGACATCTTCAGGGATTCTACTTCTTTGTCTTCCATATTAAAATTATATTTTATATATTCAAGCAAATTCTCCAAATCATAAGAAAAGTTGCTTTCCAAAGCATATTCCAGCCTTATTAAGTTGTGAACCAACAGAGATACGTAATCCCTTACCACACCAAAGTCGTTCATCTTGGATATATACCTTCCTATAAAGGGAAGTATTTCATTTTTTAATATATCTAAGTCAGTTTCTGCAGATTGTCTGATAAAAACTAACTTTTCAGTCATTTCCCTTAAAGGATTTCTTAATATTTCCGGAATATTTCTTTCAATATTTTTTAGGGCAGAACTGATGGATTTATTGGTTTCCTCTAAGGATACATAACAATCATATGTTCTTAAAAAGTTTCGTAAGAGAATTTTAAAATCCTTATTATTAGGATTGTTAACCAGTATATTTCTTAACTCTTGAAAAAAATCCCCCTGAAATTTCGTATAGGATTCCTGTTGAAATTTAAGGAAATTTAACATTTCCCTATCATCCATTTCTATACTGTTAAGGAAGGTTTCAAAAATCCCTTTTAGAAGAGGGTCCCTTACTATATTGCTATTAATAAATTGCTTATTTAATAAGAGTTTTTTTGCAGCTTCCGACAGAATAGGAGAGTTTTGCAATGACTTAATAAATCTTTGAAAAACAGAGTCAGGATGATAGTGGAAAAGATCCTGTTTTACTTGACTTTGGGCTTCCTCCCTGGGAGTTTGGGTAACTCTTTTAGGATCCACCGGGCTAAAAGGTATTTCAGTATTAACCTTAGGTTTATTGACTACGTTACTGCTTAAATTATTGTTAGGATTTATACTAATATTATTGTTTAACATAAAATCTCCTGTAAGGTATAGTAGACCTTATAATTATATCGGATTATTCTATACTTTTGTTAAGCAAATAATCATAATTTTCAAAAAAATTATTATAAGAACTTAATAATTTGTATTTTAGGTCGATATTAAAGGTAAGGGATATTACTAAGGAGAGTATTATGGAGAATAATTTTGCCGTACTTGATATGTATCTATTTGAAACAAATACACTATTAGATCAATTAGATGATATTTTACTTAAAGCTGAAAGTGAACGAAAATTTGATAAGGAATGCATAGATGAAATATTCAGGATTATGCATACCATCAAAGGTTCATCTGCCATGATGCAGTTTGACAGCATAATGACTATTTCCCATAAAATTGAAGATCTGTTCTACTATATCAGGGAAAATGGTATTGAACAGAAGTATAATGAAGAATTAGTGAATTTAGTATTTAAATTTACGGACTTCATAAAAGTAGAAATTTCTAAAATCGAAAAGGGACAAAAACTTGAAGAAAACTTAGAGCCCTTCGAAAAGGAAATAACTGATTTCATGAAAACTATCGGAGGGGATAGTTCTGTCCTTAAAACTCAAAATGAGGAAGTAGCAGTTACTGAAACTTCTTCTGACAGCAAGTATGCCATAAAAATAATTTTTGACGATGAAATTGAAATGGAAAATTTAAGGGCTTTCCTATTGGTTAACCAACTGAAGGAAGCTGAAATCCAATTTAAATACAAGCCGGAAAATGTGGACAGCAATCCAGAAACAGCTGAAGAAATTATCAAGGAAGGATTTTTTATCTACATAGATGATAAGGAATCCTTAGATGTGGCAGTAAATGTGGTTAAAGGGGCATTAAATGTAAAGAACTATACTATAATTGAGTTCGAGACCGATGAAAAGGATGAAACCCCCGAGGAAACAGAAGAAAAGACAGATGTTCCAAAGAATACTTTAACTAGAAACGATAAGCAAAGTTTAATAACTGTAAATCTTGCAAAATTAAACAAGTTAGTGGACATTGTGGGAGAGTTGGTTATTGCTGAATCCATGGTAGAGTCGGACCCAGATATTAAAAACTTAAATTCTGAAAGTTTTAATAAAGCAACCCGACAAGTAAGAAAACTTACTGATGAACTTCAGGATATTGTTATGTCCTTAAGAATGGTTCCTGTATCCGGTATATTCCAAAGGATGAAAAGAATAGTAAGGGATATGGGCAAGGAACTGAAAAAGGATGTAGACCTTATTATAGTAGGGGAAGATACGGAGATTGATAAAACTATTGTAGACAGCATATCAGACCCTATTATGCACCTTGTAAGAAATGCCATGGACCACGGTATAGAAGGGGAAGAAGAAAGAATTAAAAAGGGAAAGAATAAAAAAGGAAAAATCCGATTATCTGCAGCCAATACGGGAGGAGAAATTCTCATAACCGTTGAAGATGACGGAAAAGGTCTGGACCCTGAGGAAATACTGCAAAAGGCCAAGAAAAAGGGACTTCTTACAAAGGCAGAAAGCGAATATACAGAAAAGGACATTTATCAATTATTGATGATTCCTGGATTTTCCACAAATGAAGAAGTAACAGAGTATTCAGGCAGAGGTGTGGGGATGGATGTGGTGAAGTCCAATGTGGAAAAAGTGGGAGGAACTGTAGTAGTAGACAGTACACCAGGACTAGGAACTAAAATAATCTTTAAAATACCTCTTACACTTACCATAGTCTCAGGTATGCAGGTAGTAGTAGGAGATTCCGAGTTCATAATTCCCATTAAGAATATTCAGCAATCCTTTATGGCAAAGGAAGAAGAAATAATAAGAAACGATGAACAGCATCAAGATAAGGAAATGATAATAGTAAGGGAAAAATGCTATCCTATTTTAAGACTTCACCAGCATTTCAACATAGATACCAAGGTAACCAATATTGAAGATGGAATACTGATACTTGTGGAATCGGGCTACAGCAGAATTTGCTTATTTGCAGATGATATAGTAAGTGAGCTGCAGGTGGTGGTTAAACCCCTTCCCGTTTTATTAAACAAGTACAATCTTAAAGAATCAGGTATTTCCGGATGTTCCATCCTAGGAGACGGAAGTATTAATTTAATTTTAGATGTAGGAAATTTAATAGAAAGTATGTAGATATGATAAAGCTTACAGATAAGGAATTTTTAGATTTTGTAAAATATATGCACGAAAATTACGGCATAGATCTTTCAAAAAAAAGAGTTTTAATCGAAGGAAGACTGTCCAATTTGATAATTAAAAAAGGAATGACCAGCTTTGGAGAATTTCTTGAAAGCGTAAAAAAGAATAACAAGGATGAAATAACTGCACTGGTAAATAAACTTACTACAAATTACACTTATTTTTACAGAGAGGAAAATCACTTCAATTATTTAAGGGAAGTGATTTTGCCCAGAATTGAAAAAGAAAACAAAACTAAAACAATAAATATCTGGAGTGCTGGTTGTTCATCAGGGGAAGAACCCTATACCATAGCAATGGTACTGGATGATTATTTCAAGTTTGGAATAGCAAACTGGAGAATAAATATTACAGCCACCGATATTTCGGAAAATGTTCTTTCTAAGGCAAGAGAAGGAGTATATTCTTCAGAGAGTATAAAAAAACTGCCAGATTCATATAAAAAGAAATACTTTCAAAAAATAAGTGATGATGAATACCAAGTGGTTGATGAAATTAAAAAATATGTAACTTTTAAAACATTTAATTTAATGGACCCTCTTTTTGAAAAAAATAAGTATGATGTAATATTTTTAAGAAATGTAATGATATACTTCAGTCAAGAAGTGAAAATTGATATAGTAAATAAAGTCTACCAAGCATCAAAGCCGGGAGGATACTTATTAATTGGACATGCTGAAACTATACAAAGGAATAAATCAGAGTATCAGTATATAAAACCGGCTATTTATAAGAAGGAGCTATGATAAAGAATAAAATCAGAGTATTGATTACCGACGATTCTATATTATTTAGAAACGTCCTGAAAAATGAATTAAGTAAAGATCAAAGCATAGAAATTGTGGGCATGGCTGCTGACCCTATTGAAGCCATGGAAAAAATAAAGCTGTTAAATCCTGACATACTTACTTTGGACATTGAAATGCCCAAGATGGACGGTTTGACATTTATTAAGAAATTAATGTCAGAGCGTCCTATGAAAGTTGTCCTGGTCAGCTCCATGAACATAAGTGTATTTGATGCACTGCAATCCGGTGCCGTTGATTTCGTAAGAAAACCGGATATGTCATCAAATAATGACTTGCAATCCTTTATACAAGAACTTAAAACTAAAATAAAGATTGCATCTATAGCAAAACTAGTAAATTATCAAGGCCTGACAAAAGCAAAAGATATAAAAGAAGAACCTAAAAAGATTATATTAACTGCTAAATTAGAAACAAGCAAAATAATTGCAATAGGGGCATCAACGGGAGGTACCGAAGCAATTCTTAAAATATTAAAGGAGTTGCCAGCAACTGCACCTCCCATTCTTATAACTCAACATATGCCTCCTGGATTTACTAAAATGTACGCAGAACGCTTAAACAGAATTTGCAGTATGGAAGTAAGGGAAGCTGCTGACGGGGACAGGGTAAAGAAAGGACTTGCATTGGTTGCCCCTGGAGATAAGCATATGCGACTTAGAAAAGATGAAGAAGGCTACTATGTAGAGTGTAAAAAAGGAGAAAAAGTAAGCGGACACTGTCCTTCAGTTGACGTGCTTTTCGATTCTGTGGCAGAGATTGCAGGGAAAAAGGCAGTAGGTATTATACTTACTGGTATGGGCAAAGACGGTGCTTCAGGTCTTATGAATATGAAGAAAGCAGGTGCCTTTACCATAGGACAGGATGAAAAAACCTCCGTAGTTTATGGAATGCCCATGGTTGCATACAACATAGGAGCCGTCCAAGTTCAGGCACCCATAGATGCAATTTCCAGTATATTATTTAAACATTTAAATTCTTAGAGATAGGAGGAGCAATGGCAATACTATGGAATAAAAGCTTGGAGATAGGGAATACCCTAATCGATGAGCAGCACAAAAAACTATTCGAAAAAGCAGACCAGCTTTTCGAGGCAGGTAAACAGGGCAAATCAAAGGAATACATAATACAGTTATTTGACTTTATGGACGATTATGCCAAGACTCACTTCAGAGATGAAGAAAAATATATGTTAAGCATTAATTATCCTGAATATAATCAGCAGAAGCAAATGCATGAAAGCTTCATACAAAAGCTATCAGACTTAAGGCAGGAGTATGAAAAAGCTGGAGCAAATATTACCGTAATTATCGGTGCCAACCAATTTATTTTAGACTGGCTTATTAATCATATTTCCAATGCAGACAGGAAAATAGGGGAATATGCAAGAAAAATTAAAGATTAAACCAGGAGGGGAATATGGCAATACTATGGAACAAAACTTTAGAAGTAGGGGTTACACTAATTGACGAGCAGCACAAAAAATGGTTCGAAAAAGCAGACCAGCTTTTCGAAGCAGGTAAACAGGGTAAATCCAAGGAATACATAGTCCAAATGTTTGATTTCTTGGAAGAATATACGAAAACCCACTTTAAAGACGAAGAGAAATACATGCTAAGCATAAAATATCCCGAATACAATCAGCAGAAACAAATGCACGAAGGCTTCATAAAAAAATTAACGGAACTAAGGAAGGAATATGAAAGTGCTGGAGCAAATATTACTGTAATCATAGGGGCCAACCAATTTATTTTAGACTGGCTGACAAACCACATATCAAAAGCCGATAAGAAAATAGGGGATTATGTAAGAAGTATGGATAAAAAGTAAGGACCATTGCAATTAGATGGTCCTTTTTTTATTACTATGTTCCAATATATTTTTCATAAAATGTTAATTTAATATAATTTGTGACGATAATATTATTAGATATCAATAGGAAAGGAAGAATCTTATGGCACCATTTTCAAATAATATATATGGTTCATCTGTAAACAAGGGAATAGGTGGATTATTATCAGGACTTGATACGGATGATTTAGTAAAACAACTGACTGCCGCCACCAGAGGCAAAATAAACAAGGAATACCAGGCAAAACAAAAACTATTGTACAGACAGGAAGCCTATAGAGAAATAAGTGCAAAACTTATTGCTTTTAACAATAAATATTTTTCCTATTCATCAGGCTCAATTAATAACATACTAAGCCCTAGGTTTTTTGAATCCTATACTTTTAACTCAACATCCAACTATGTAAATGTAACTGGAAGAGCAGAGAATATACAAAACTTCAAAATCAACAATATTGAAAGCGTTGCATCAGCAGCAAGATTCACTTCCAGCAAAAAAGTTGCTCCAGAAGTATTTTCATCAGAAAAAATAACTAAGTATACTTCCACATTAGCTGGTGGAACTATGACAATCGAGTATGAAGGTAAAAGTTATGAGTTTAGATTTGACAAAGGGTTTAACAATACTGATGATAGGGATGAAATTACTTTAGAAAAAGTAGTTGAACAACTAAACAACCAAGTAAATGACTTTGAAGAACTTAAAGACCTCTTTACCTTTGAAATAAAGACCCTTGAAGACGGGGAAGGTATAGGTTTAGTTGTTAAGGAAACAGAAGAAGGACAAGAAGCAGAAATAGCGAAAGAAGTTAAATTAACAGCAGCCAGCAGTTCTATATTGGAAAGTTTAAAGTTAAAAGTAGGAGAACCTGTAAATTCTGCTTCAAAAATTGAAAGGGAAGATTTATCAAAAGAAACAGTAAATATTATTTTTGATTCATATATTACTTTTGAATTTAATGGGGTATTAAAAACAATTAATCTTTCTGACATGAAAAAAGAATATGGTGATAGTGAAAATATTACGTCTGAAGACCTTGCCTCATTTTTGCAAAACAAATTGGACAAGGAATTTGGAGAAGGTAAAGTAAATGTTTCTTCTGATGAGGGGCACTTAACTTTCGAAGCATCAGGAAATACAGATATATTCGGTATAAGCAGCATTTCTACTGGTCTTAGCAACTTCATTGGAATCGAATCAGGAGATTACAACAGATTAAACAGAAATAAAGCAATTGTGGAATTAGGATTAGATGGTATTACAAAAGATACGGCAGTGGAACTATCTAATGGTAAAAAAGGATTTATTATAAATATCAACGATACAGATATAGAAATAGAAGAAACTATGTCTATTAACGACCTTATTAATAAAGTCAACAGTAATGCAGAGGCAGGAGTAAGGATATATTATTCCTCAACAACAAATAGTTTTACTGTTACAGCAACAGAGACGGGAAGCCATAAAAGTATAAACATTGTCACAGGAGAAGGGACCTTGGCCCAAGCACTTTTTGGTGATGATTATACAATAACCCCAGGCACAGACACTATATTAACTTACACCCTGAACGGGGTAACAAACACTATAACACGAAGCACAGCCAACTTTACCTTAGATGAAATAAATATCGAACTGAATGAAAAGGCTGCAGGTGTTAATGATGTTACCTTTGATGTAGTAAACAATTCCGATGAAGTAGTGGAAAGAATCAAAGAGTTTATAAATGAATACAACGAAATAATTGAACTCATAGGCAATAAGGTTAAGGAGAAACCTAAAAGAGATTATCCTCCTTTAACTCCAGACCAAAGGGAGGAACTGAAAGAGGATGAAATTAAAAACTGGACGGAAGAAGCCAAAAAGGGTGCCCTTTACGGGGACAGTAAAATGAACAACCTTTTGCGAAATTTAAGATCTGCCATGTCCGGCTTTACTGATGTAAGTAGCCTTACTTTATCTGGTATAGGTATTTCATCGGCAAATATGGACACCAGCGGTAAATTAGTTGTAGATGAAAGAAAACTAAAAGAAAAACTTTTGGAGAATCCAGATGAAATAGCAAATCTTTTTACCCTTGCAGCTTCGGGTGAAGATGGAAGGTCAGGTATTGCAATTCAGGTGCAAAACATTTTAAGGGCTAATGTAGGAGCCTTTGGAACCAGTGGGCTGTTAATAGACGAAGCAGGTATGGCCAACAGTATGACTTCTGACAGAAACTATATTTCTGAAAAAATAAAACAGCATGATGATAAAATGGAAGTCTTGAAAAGGTCACTTGAAAGGGAGCAGCAGAGATACTGGAAACAATTCTCAGCCTTAGAGCAAAGTTTAAATAGATTAAATGCCCAAAGTATGTGGCTTATGGACTTTATGGGAGGAAATTAAAGGAAGGAGAAAATATGTTAAATCCATTTGAACAGTATAAAAAAACTTCTGTTAACACAATGACGAAGGGTGAACTTCTCATACTTTTATTTGATGAAGCTATTAAAAAATTGAACCAAAGTAAAATTTTAATGGAACATGAGGACTATGAAAATGCAAACGAAACTCTTGCAAAGACCAGGAGCATATTCAATTACTTAATAGTATCCTTAGATGACAATTATCAGTTGTCTCGTGATTTATCAGAAATGTATATGTTTTTTAACACAGAAATTATCAGGGCTTCATCTATGAAATCAACCAAGTATATAGACGAAATTCTGCCCATGGTAAAAGAATTAAGAAATACATGGGCTGAAGCTGATAAAATTGCAAGGAAAGTAAAATAGGATGGAAAAGTTATTGCAAATCAAATTAAACAGAGCTTTAGAACTGAAAGATTTTACAAACAAAATCAAGGATTTAAACCTTAAAACCCAGTACGATTTAGTTGATTCAATGATAGAAGAACGACAAAATCTTTTGGAAAATATCAGGGAAATTGACAACAGGATAAAAGAAGAAAGAAACAAGGAAAACTTCGTAGAAACTGATGAAATAAAAGAATTGACCAAGGAAATAAAGCAAGTATTTATGGAAGTATCAGAAATTGACAACATAATCAGAAAAAATATTAACAATGAGTTAAAAATTATCAGGGGAAAATTAAATCAGCCTGAAGTCAGCAAGACAGTGAATATAAAGGCTTAAATTTGTTCCAAAATAAGGGATTGGAGGGAATTATGAAAAAGATTATTAATAAGATAAAGGGAGAGAAAACTCCCTTTAATAAAAATGAAAGTTCTGATAAAAAGGACAAGGTCAGAAGCCTGAAGGGAAGGCTTATGACGGTTATAGGTGCCGTCTGTGTACTCCTGTTCACTGTAACAGGAGTGGTTATTTATTCTACTGTAAGCAAAAATTTTGATGATATTCACAAATACTTGCTAAATGAATCTTCCATGAGCGTAAGCAAGGATGCGGATCTGTTTTTCAGAAAGTATGTAACAATTGTTCAACAATTGGCACATGATAAAAATATTCAGAATTTCATTCTGAGTATTGATGATAGGGAAGATATTTTAACTCATCCCCAATATGATATTGTCCGCAGTACCCTTATAGACACACAAAAAGCCAACGATGATGTAGTGCTGTCTGTATATTTTGCTGAAGCGGACCCTTCATACTATGTAGATGATATAGACGGTATATCTGATATATCTTTTGACCTGACCACAAGACCTTATTATGAAAGTATTACCGACGGCAGCATATGTATTACAGAGCCCTACGTGGATGTGTCTACGAAAAATATGGTAATAACCATAACATCACCTATTTATGTGGAGGGGGAAATAATAGGATTAACGGGAATAGACATTACCATTAATTCCTTGTCCCAGGTTGTAGGGGAAGCAAAATTAGGACAGGGGGGCTACTACACCCTTTTGACTGCAGACAACACGGTAGTTTCTCATATAGATGCAGACAATATATTAGAAAGAGTTCAGGATATAGGTTTAAGTGAAAATATAGTAGCCAATATAGCAAGCAAAGATAATACTGTTATAGAATATACCTATGAAGGTAATGAATTTGTAGGAAACAGCACAGAAATAGGAAGTACTGGCTGGAAAATTCTATCTTCCATGCCTAAAGATGAATACAATTTATATGCAAAAAATGTTGTAAAAGTAATCACATCAATTTACATAATATCCATTCTTATATTATTGGTAGTAATATTCATTATCTTAAACGTACTTACAAAACCTATCAACAAACTTACAGCAATTACAAACAAATTATCCCAAGGCGAATTAGATGTTGACATAGACGTAACCAGTGACGATGAAATCGGTGTGTTGGCTAAATCCATAGCAAGACTGACAGAGCGGTTAAAAACCTACATTGTATATATTGATGAATGTGTGGAAGTATTAAACAACATGTCAGAAGGCAACTTGCTTATGGAGTTTAAAAACGATTACACTGGCGAATTTGCAAAACTAAGATCTGCCTTACTCCATGTTTCTGATACTTTTAAAGAAACCATAGGAAGAATTAAAGAATCAGCAAGTTCCATCAACATGAATGCAGAACAGGTTTCCATGGGGGCTCAAACTTTAGCCCAGGGTACAACGGAACAGGCAAGTGCTATAGAAGAGCTTTCTGCTGAAATCAATGAAATATACACAACCATTGCAAATAATGCCGAACATGCGGAAAATGCAGGTATAAAGGCAATGGAGGCTACTAAAGAGGTTGAACGGGGTAACTCTCAAATGAGGGACATGCTTTCTGCTATGGATGAAATAAGTATTTCATCTAATGAAATAGGCAAAATAATAAAGGTAATAGACGATATAGCTTTCCAGACCAATATTCTTGCCCTTAATGCAGCAGTGGAGGCTGCCAGAGCAGGAGCAGCCGGTAAAGGCTTTGCCGTTGTAGCCGATGAAGTAAGAAACTTGGCAGGTAAATCTGCCGAAGCAGCCAAACAGACTACAGAATTAATCGAAAATTCCATAAATGCCATAGCAAAGGGAACAGCTTTGGCAGGAGAAGCTGGTAAATCCTTGATTGAAATAGTGAATAAAACCAAGGAAACCAATGAACTAATAAATGAAATAGCAAAAGCATCAGCACAGCAAACAGTTTCTGTAAATCAAATAAGAAGCGGTATTGAGCAAATATCATCAGTAGTACAGCAGAATGCTGCTACCGCTGAATCAAGTGCAGCAAATAGTGAAGAACTTTCTGGACAAGTTCAACTCCTCAATGATTTAGTAAACAAGTTCCATATAGAAGAGGAAGAAGGTCTCACCATGGGAGGATAAAATGAAAATAAAGTATAAATTGACTATATCTTTTTCACTGCTAATTATAATTACTTCTCTAATTTTTGGATATGTGGCAATTACAGAGTCAGAAAAAGTAATCCGGGAAGATGTGGAAAAAGCTCTTTCGAAAATATCAAACGATTCTGCAAAATTAACAAAGAGCAGGATAGAAACCCAGCTTGCCACCATAAAGATGCTGGCAAACACTGAAAATATGAATTCCATGGATTGGGAAGTACAGAAAGAAATTATTGAACCACAGGTTGATAATACAGAATTTATTGCTATTGGTGTAGTCTACCCCAGCGGAGAGGCACATTACTTAGACGGAAATATAACCCTGTTGGGGGACAGGGATTATGTGCAAAAAGCCTTTAAGGGAGAGGCCAATGTATCGGATGTAATAGTAAGCAGGGTAACTGGCGAAGTAGTTACCATGTATGCAGCTCCCATAGAAAAAGACGGTGAGGTTGTGGGAGTATTAATAGGCAGAATGTTGGCTGAAGCTTTTGCTGAAATAGCAGCTGATACCGGCTTTGGAGAAAATGGTTATGGCTATATTATTGACAGCATGGGCACCGTCATAGTCCATCCTAATAGAGACTTGGTAAACAGGCAGTTTAATCCCATAAGGGAATCCATGATAGATGAAAGTTTATCTTCCCTATCCGATGCCTTTACTACCATATTAGAAGAAAAAAGAGGTATAGAAAAATATACTTTTGAAGGAAATAATAACTACGCAGCCTATGCCCCCATTGAAGGCACTAATGGCTGGATATTCATTGTAACTGCTAATGAAGATGAAATTTTGGCTTCAGTACCTAAGCTACAGAAAAACCTGTCTTATGTTTCAGTAATACTACTGGTAGTAGGTATTGTATTAGTCTTTGTTATAGGCAGTTCTATTGCAAATCCTATTGCAAACTCCATTAAATATTCTCAGAGAATAGCAGACTTGGATTTGACAGAAGATATTCCATCAAAGGTAAGAAAGAGAAAAGATGAAGTGGGAGATTTGGGCAGGGCTCTGCAGGTTATAAGGGACAGCCTTAAAGATGTAATAGGGGAAATTAATAGAACATCTTCCCAGGTACTGACTGCATCTGAGGAAATGGCTTCTGCCTCCCAGCAATCTGCCTCTGCCTCAGCGGAAATGTCACAAACTATGGAAGAAATAGCAAAGGGAGCTTTTGACCAGGCAGAAACTACCCAAAAAGGTGTACTTAATGCCAATGAGTTAGGCCAGATAATAGATGAAAATAATGTAATTATGGGCAATTTAATTAAACATACAGGCAATGTCAGTGAAGTAGTAAAAGAAGGTTTAGTTGAAATCGAAAATTTATATAATATTACCCGTGAAAGCAATAAGGCTACAGAGGAAGTAAAGGATGTAATATTGCAGACCCATGACAGTTCAATAAAAATAGGAGAAGCAAGCAATGTAATTTCCTCCATTGCCCAGCAAACTAATTTACTAGCCCTTAATGCAACCATAGAGGCTGCAAGGGCAGGGGCAGCCGGAAGAGGCTTTGCAGTAGTTGCGGAAGAAATTAAGAACTTAGCCCTTCAATCATCAGCCTCAACCCAGGAAATTGATTTAATAGTTGGCGAACTACAGAAGAATTCCAAGAATGCAGTAAGAACCATGGAAAGAGTATCTGAAATTGCTTCTGAACAGTACAGGAGTGTGGAAAACAGCAATAAGAAATACAATATGATTGCTGAGGCTATGAAAGAAGCAGAAGACAGTGTAAGAAAATTAACTGAAGCAGGAGAAAATCTGAACTATAAGAAAGATTCCATACTCCAAAGTATGGAAAGTCTCTCCTCAATAGCGGAAGAAAATTCTGCTGCAGCCCAGCAGGCTTCTGCCGCTATAGAAGAGCAGGCAGCAACAGCAGAAGAAGTTTCAGCCAACAGCCAGGAACTTACCAATTTAGCAGAAAACCTACAAAACTTAATTAAGAAATTTAAAATTTAAATACCAAATCCTTTCATGTCCCTTATGAAAGGATTTTTTCTTAGGATATGTAATTTTTTTAAGCAGCATACTTTACTTTCTCAATAGAATGCCGATATAGCTACAAGGAGGTCTTAATATGATTGATAAAATTAATCCGGTAAATTCAATAAATTTACCCCAAAAGAAAATAACAGACCCTAAGGAAAAAGACCTGAATATAGAACCCAACAGAAAGAAGTACGACAGTATAGAAATAAACAAGTTAATAGCAGACAATGAAAAAAGAATAAATGACTTTAAAGATTTAATCCGAAAAATGATCGTGAAACAAGGTGAAAAGCACAATCTTACCTTGTTTGGACAAAAATTATATGTAACAGAAGAAGATTC
>DURT01000095.1 GCA_012843025.1 Tissierellia bacterium
CATATATTCATTAGGTTGTTCTAAAAACTTGGTTGATTCAGAAAATATGTTAGGACTTCTTAAGGAAAAAGGTTTTAAAGTTACGGATTACGCCGATAAGGCAGATTATATAATAATAAATACTTGCTCTTTTATAAATGATGCTCAGCAGGAATCAGTCAATGCCATTATTGAAGCAGCAGATATAAAAAATTCAGTAAACAAAGATGCCAAAATTGTTGTAACTGGCTGTCTTTCACAAAGATTCGGAGAAGAGCTGGCAAAGGAAATTCCAGAAATTGATATTATTGTGGGAACCAGCGGATTTGAAAAAATCCATCAATATATTGAAGAATATGAAAAAGACAAAGAATTAATAGTAGATACAAATATGGAGCTAAACTTAGACAAGGATCTTCCAAGGAATCTGCTAACGGAAGACTGGTATGCCTATTTGAAAATAGCGGAAGGCTGCAGTAATAATTGTACTTATTGTGTAATTCCCCAACTAAGAGGACCATATAAGAGCCGTAGAATTGAAAATATTGTAAAGGAAGCTGAAACTCTGGCAAGTAAGGGAGTTAAGGAAATTATAATTATAGCTCAGGATACCAGTAAGTACGGAATTGATATTTACGGTGAGAAAAAACTCCATGAATTAATTGGTAAAATTTCTGAAATTGATGATATTGAGTGGATAAGAATTCATTACTTATATCCTGAAGATATTTACGATGAATTAATAAATGAATTTAAAAATAATAAAAAGCTGCTTAAATATTTTGATATACCACTGCAGCACATTAATGACCGGATACTAAAAAGAATGAACAGGAAAACCAATAAAAATCAAATAGTTAATCTTATAAACAAAATCCGAAAAGAAGTAGAAGGAGCAGTAATACGTACTTCACTTATAACAGGTTTTCCAGGAGAGACTGAGGAAGAACATGAAGAACTAAAGAAATTTTTGAAAGATTATAAATTGGACAGGGTGGGCGTTTTTACTTATTCACAGGAAGAAAATACGCCAGCTTATAAATTACCCGATCAAGTAGACGAAGAAATAAAGGAAAGACGACGGAATGAACTAATGGAAGTTCAATTGGGTATATCCTATGATAAAAATCTATCAAGAATCGGCAAAATCTATGATGTTTTAATAGAGGAAAAAGATGTGGAAAATATTTATGTAGGTAGAACTTATATGGATTCCATTGAAATTGACGGCTGTGTATATGTTACATCAGATAAGGAGCTAGTTTTAGGTAATATTTATAAAGTTTTAATTAATGATGCATTAGAATACGATTTAATGGGGGTAATAGAATGAACTGGTTTAAAAATTTAAATTTACCCAACAAGCTAACTTTAATAAGAGTCTTGGCAATACCCGTATTCCTTGTATTCTTATACATAAGCAGGGGAATTTTCAAGTTTCTGCCCTTTATAATTTTTGTAGGTGCAGCTGTAACCGACGCTATTGATGGCTATATTGCAAGAAGAGACAATTTAGTAACGGATTTTGGCAAATTCATGGATCCATTAGCAGATAAGCTTCTGACCATATCTGCCTTTATAGCTTTCGTTGAAATAGGGTATATAAGTTCATGGGTGGTTGTACTAATTATTTCTAGAGAATTTTTAATTTCAGGATTCAGAACTTTAGCCGCATCCAAGGGTGTTACCATAGCGGCAAATTCCTGGGGTAAAATTAAAACAATTTTCCAGATGATTTTAATAATTGTTATTTTATTAAACCATACTGATTATTTTGGTTTTACGGAAGCTTTAATAACTCCTTTAATTGCAATTACAGTATTATTAACGGTAACTTCGGGAGCTACATATATTTACGAAAATCTAAATGTAATTAATAATTAAACCATTGACAAGAGATTTAATATTATGTATAATTAGGTGAACATATGTTCTGAAAAGGAGTTTGTTATGGAAAAAGATAAAGCCCTTGAGCTGGCCATTGCTCATATTGAAAAACAATTTGGTAAAGGTTCTATAATGAAATTAGGCGAAAATGCAAAACTGAATATAGAAGCAATACCAACTGGTGCACTGCCCCTAGACATTGCTACAGGAATAGGTGGAGTGCCAAAAGGACGAATTGTAGAAATATACGGACCCGAATCTTCAGGTAAGACTACAGTGGCATTACATATAGTAGCGGAAGCTCAAAAAATGGGGGGGATTGCTGCATTTATCGATGCAGAACACGCCCTTGATCCAGCCTATGCGAAAAATTTAGGCGTAGTTGTGGAAGACTTGATTATTTCACAGCCTGATACGGGAGAGCAGGCTCTTGAAATTGCTGAAGCCCTGGTAAGAAGTGGAGCTATTGACATAATAGTAGTTGACTCTGTTGCTGCCTTGGTACCTAAAGCTGAAATTGACGGTGAAATGGGAGATTCCCACATGGGACTACAGGCCAGATTAATGTCTCAGGCTCTAAGAAAACTTGCAGGTGCAATTAGCAAATCCAATACGGTGGCTATATTTATCAATCAGCTACGTGAAAAAATCGGTGTAATGTTTGGTAATCCTGAAACTACAACAGGGGGAAGAGCTCTTAAATTCTATGCATCCATGAGAATGGATGTAAGAAGGATAGAAACCTTGAAAAAAGGTGAGGATGTTTACGGTAACAGAACCAGAGTAAAAATTGTAAAGAATAAAGTGGCACCTCCATTTAAACAAGCAGAATTCGATATTATATACGGAAAAGGTATATCAAAAGAAGGATGTATTCTTGACATGGCAGTGGAGGCAGGAGTAGTAAATAAAGCCGGCTCCTGGTATTCTTACGAAAATACCCGATTAGGGCAGGGAAGAGAAAATTCCAAAGAATATCTTCTTACTAATCCTGAAATAATGGAAGAGATAGAAAAAAAAGTATTAGAAAAATATGAAATAGGAGAAGTTAATTTGCCCTCCGAAGATAACGGAACAGACGACTAATATATCCCAAGGCACCTTAGGTGCCTTTTATTTATATATTCTTTAGAATATATATTACCTTATTCATTATTAAAATATATATGCATTTTGCTACAGATTAACTTGACATTAGTACTAAATAATTATAAAATAGAATATGTTCAAGTTTTAATAAAACTTATTAATATAACATTATTATAAATACCTCAGTAGATACACATAGTTATAAAAATGTATATATTTCGCAGCTTGAAAATTTAATATGGGAGGTGCTGAATTGTTGGAAATAGTAGTAGGTATTATCTGCGCAATGATAGGTATAATAATAGGATATTATATTCGTAAAAATATATCTGAAAGCAAAATAGGTAGTGCTGAAATTGAAGCTAAAAGAATAATCGAAGAAGCAACAAAAGAAGCTGAAACTAGAAAGAAAGAAATACTTATTGAAGCAAGAGATGAAGCGCACAGACTTAGAAATGAATATGAAAGAGAAAACAAAGAACGCAGAAATGAAATCCAAAGGGCAGAAAAAAGATTAATCAAAAAAGAAGAAATGCTTGACTCCAAAAGCCTTGCAGTAGAAAAGAAAGAAGAATTGCTTCAGAGGAAGCTAAAGGAAATTGAAGCAAAAGAGATAAAGTTAGAAGCAATTCATGAAAAGCAAATTCAGGAATTAGAAAGAATTTCTGGACTTACCACTGAAGAAGCAAAGAATATGTTAATTGACACTATCAGAAAGGAAGCCGAGCAAGAAGCAGCAATAGCAGTTAAAGAAATTGAAAGGGAGTCAAGAGAAACTGCAGAAAGAAAAGCCCGTGAAATTATTACATATGCAATTCAAAAATGCTCTGCAGATCATGTAGCTGAAACAACTGTATCTGTAGTTGACCTGCCAAACGATGAAATGAAAGGCAGAATAATAGGCAGGGAAGGAAGAAATATAAGAGCCTTGGAACAGCTAACAGGTATAGATATTATAATAGATGATACTCCGGAAGCAGTAGTTATTTCCGGATTTGACCCTATCAGAAGAGAAGTTGCCAGATTAGCCTTGGAAAAACTAATTATTGATGGAAGGATCCATCCTGCAAGAATTGAAGAAATGGTTGAAAAGGCTAAGAAAGAAGTTGAGCAAATAATCAAAGAAGAAGGAGAACAGGCAACTCTTGATACCGGAATCCACGGACTTCATCCAGAATTGGTTAAATTGCTGGGAAGATTAAAGTTCAGAACAAGTTACGGCCAGAATGTTTTAAAACACTCTATCGAAGTATCTTACTTAGCAGGAATTATGGCAGCCGAATTAGGTGCTGATGTGAAAGTAGCTAAGCGTGCCGGTTTACTTCACGATATAGGTAAAGCAGTAGACCACGAAGTAGAAGGTCCTCACGTAACTATAGGAGAAGAGTTAGCTAAGAAATACAAGGAAAGCAAGGCCGTAATTCATGCCATAGCAGCTCACCACGGAGATATAGAACCCCAGACTATTGAAGCAGTCTTAGTCCAGGCAGCGGATGCCATATCAGCGGCCCGACCAGGAGCAAGAAGAGAAACTTTAGAAACTTATATTAAGAGACTTGAAAAGTTAGAAGAAATTTCAAATTCATTTGAAGGGGTAGAAAAAGCTTTTGCAATACAAGCCGGAAGAGAAGTAAGAATTATGGTAAAACCAGAACTGACCAGCGATACTAGTATAGTTTTAATAGCAAAGGACATAGTAAAGAAAATTGAAGAAGAAATGGAATACCCGGGACAAATCAAGGTTAACGTAATTAGGGAAATTAGAGCAACAGAATATGCAAAGTAATAAATTTCGAAAACAATAGAAGTAAACAAGGCTGTTTACTTCTTTTTAATTATATAAGGTACATACCTGTACCTAACTATAAAATAAATTTAGGAGGACAGAATGAATTACAATCCATCAGAGTACAAGTATCCATCAAGGAGAAGTGTTGTCTATGGACACAGAGGAATGGTTGCCACATCACAGCCATTAGCTGCCCATGCTGGACTTGAAATTTTAAAGAAAGGCGGCAATGCTGTTGATGCAGCTATAGCCACGGCAGCATGTTTAACAGTGGTAGAACCTACATCCAACGGTTTAGGAAGTGATGCTTTTGCTATAGTATGGTTTAAGGATAAACTACATGGTTTAAATGCCAGCGGATATTCACCCTACAATATTTCTATAGAAAAGCTTAAAAAAAGAGGATTCAACGAAATTCCAAAGTATGGAGTAGTACCTGTAATGGTACCTGGGGCTCCTGCTGCATGGGTTGAATTATCAGAGAAGTTTGGAAAACTTCCCTTGGAAGAAGTATTGAAACCTGCTATAGAATATGCTAGAAATGGATTTACAGTATCTGTTACAGTTAAAAGGGATTGGGAAATAGCCAAAAGTATATATCAAAATGAAAAAGGTGAGGAGTTTAAGCATTGGTTTGATACATTTACTAAAGACGGTAGAACTCCAAACTACGGAGAACTTTGGAAACTTCCATATCATGCTGAAACTTTAGAATCTATAGCAAAAACAAAAGGAAAGTCTTATTACCAGGGAGATTTGGCTGATAAAATTGATTCATTTTTCAAAAAATATAATGGCTTTTTATCTAAAGAAGATTTAATGGATTATAAGCCCAGCTGGGTTGAACCAATAAGCGTTAATTATAAAGGTTATGATGTATTTGAAATACCACCAAACGGTCAGGGTTTGGTAGCATTAATGGCACTTAATATATTAAAAGGTTTTGATTTTACACATAGGGATAGCAGCGATACCTACCATAAGCAGATTGAAGCTATGAAGCTTAGCTTTGCAGATGGCCAAAAATATATTACAGATATTAACCATATGAAAATAGATATAAACAAATTGTTATCTGATGATTATGGCAGAGAAAGAAGAAGTTTAATTACAGAAACTGCTTTAACTCCTGAAGCAGGGGATCCAGACAGCGGCGGAACAGTTTATCTGTGTACTGCCGATGGAGAAGGAAATATGGTTTCTTATATCCAAAGTAATTATATGGGATTTGGTTCTGGTATTGTAATACCAGAAACAGGAATTGCCCTTCATAACAGGTTGCACAATTTTACTTTAGATGAAGAACACCACAATTGTTTAGCCCCCCATAAGAAAACATATCATACAATAATACCAGGTTTCTTAATGAAGGATAATAAGCCAGTAGGTCCTTTCGGTGTAATGGGAGCATTTATGCAACCTCAAGGTCATGTTCAGGTAGTAACTAATTTAATTGATTTCCATATGAACCCACAGGAGGCAATAGACTCTCCAAGATGGCAGTGGATTAAAGATAAGGTTGTAGAACTTGAACCAGAAGTACCTAACCATATAGCAAAAGATCTTATAGAAAGAGGACATACTGTTAGAGTACAACCAGATCCAACAACCTTCGGCCGAGGTCAAATGATATTAAGAACTAAAGAAGGAACCTTGTGTGGCGGTACTGAAAAAAGAGCAGACGGACATATAGCTACCTGGTAATAAAGGTAGCATGTAACAAAATAAAAGCTTGTACATATTATATAAGTACAAGCTTATTTTGTTGGAGTGATTATTATGAAAGATTTAAATAAAAAGCCATATAGAAATTATGGTTGTTGTGAAAAATATTTTGATGACGATATATATCCGCCTAAAATGATTAAACACAGTAAGACTATAACACCGAACATTAAAAATGTAAATACCTGTATTTGTAAAGGGAAAGCCAATGGTTATAGTTCATGTCCTCCTAAGGAGTTAATTAAAAATGGCGGATTTGAAACATTAGGAACTAAGACCATATTTGCTGACTGGGATAATGAAGTAGAAGGACTTGACATAATTATTGAGCCAGAAACTAATATCGTATATGAAGGAAGACAAAGTGCAAACTTTGATATAGGACCGGTAGGTTCAAATACAAGGGATACTGCCACATTAACTCAAATAGTTAGTGTAAATCCAGGATGTTATTTAACCCTTAGCTTTGCTGAAAGACTTGCAGAAAAACCAGTTAATTTAGAGTTCTATTTTAGGGCTGAAGTATACTATATTTCTGAGTCTAACAATGTGGAATTAATAAAAATAGAAAGATTAGTACCAAGAACTGCTATAGTTGAAGCGTCATCATTTTCTTATCATGAAAAAACTTCAGATATA
>DURT01000096.1 GCA_012843025.1 Tissierellia bacterium
GCATGAGCCAGTGGGGTGCTGATGGCATGGCCAAGGAAGGATACAACTATCAGGAAATCTTGAAGCATTACTATACTGGGGTTGAAATAGTGAATATGAAATAAATAAATGTGCTTTGTCATCCTGAGCGAATGGAAGGATCTCAAAAGATCCTTCGGGCTAAAGCCCTCAGGATGACACCAGGGGGTATTCATAACAATGACACTTACGTGTACATATAGAAATGACAAAAATCCATTGCCTTGCAAAGTTGTAAAATAAAATGACCGAAAAAAAGAATGATTCAGAGGAAGATTTCTGCTATAGTGTAATCACCATAAAACTCTATAGAAAGGAAATCACCATGAATCATTCTGAAAATAATAATACACTAAAATCCGTAAAAAATAAATACCTAACAGAAAAAGAAAGATATGAAATCGAAGCATTAAAAAGAGCAGGAATAAAAAACAAAGAAATTGCAAGGTTAATAGGAAAATCAGAGAGGACAATAAGGAGAGAAATAAAAAGAGGAACAGTAAAACTACTAAATACAGAATTAACATACAGAAATGAATATTGTGCAGATGTAGCTCAAAGAAAATATGAAGAAAAAGCATCGAATAAAGGCCCCGGATTAAAGATAGGAAAGGATCATAAATTAGCAAAATACATAGAAGAAAAGATCATAAATGAAAAATATTCACCGGATGCAGTAATAGGAGAAATAAAAGCAAAGAAAATAAAATTTAAAACGAGCATCTGTACAAAGACCCTGTATAATTATATAGACAAAGAAATCTTTATGGAATTAACAAATAAACATCTGTTGGTAAAAAGGAAAGGAAACAAAAGAAAGTACAGAAGGGTGAAACAGGTAGCATTAAATAACACTAGGAGCAGAAGTATAGAAGAAAGACCCATGGAAGTAAATGAGCGAAAAGAAAAAGGGCATTGGGAAATGGACTGTATAGTAAGCGGGAAAGGGTCTAAAGGAACATTGTTGATTCTTACTGAGAGAGTTACAAGGAAAAACAGAATCTTTAAAATGAAGAAAAAAACTCAGGAAGAAGTAATTAAAGTGCTGGACAAGTTAGAAAGAAAATACAAGGAAGAATTCAAAGAAATATTTAAAAGCATAACAATGGATAACGGCTGTGAATTTTTAAATCAACAATTAATAGAAAGATCATTGTATTCAAAAGAACCAAGGACCGTGGCATATTATGCTCATCCATACAGCTCCTGGGAAAGAGGGAGCAATGAGAATGCAAACAAAATAATAAGGCGATTTATTCCTAAAGGGTCAGACATAAACAAATATACAGAAGAAGAAATAAAAAGGATAGAAAACTGGATTAACAATTATCCGAGGAGAATATTAGGATATAAATCAGCAAAAGAGATGTATAAAGCAGCATGAGAAGCAGGACAAAAGGAAAAAAATCGGCCAATCCACCATGTGAATCTTTAGTCGGGCTACGCCCTCCTTTCGATTCACATGGTGGATTGGTGGATATTCAAATGTAGGTTATTTACACTATAAAGCTATATTAAAAAAGCGGACATTTAATATTGCAATTTATATAATCATAATATATTAAAATAATATTTGTAATTAAGTAGCTTACATAGTATAATGAGAAGCTTACAAAAATAGAACGAGGTAGAATTATTAATGAAAATACAAAACGTAATCTTGAATGACAAGATTCAAAGAGCTTTGGATGATATGGGTTTTGAAGAAAGCACCCAAATCCAGCAAGAGGCTATTCCTTTAATATTGGAAGGAAAGGACATTGTAGGACAATCCAATACCGGAACGGGAAAGACTGCAGCTTATGCAATACCTGTACTTGAAAGAATTGACAAGGACTTAAGGATGCCCCAGGCCTTGGTCTTGCTTCCAACGAGAGAGCTGGCTGTACAGGTTGCCAACGAAGTGAGAAAAATAGGAAAATACATGGAAGGCATCAAGACGGTAACGGTATACGGGGGAGCAGACATAAAAGAACAGATAAATAAACTCAAGGGAGGAGCCCAGATCATTGTAGGGACTCCCGGCAGGGTTATAGACTTAATTGACAGGCACGTGATAAAACTGAATGAAATAAAAATGGTTGTTTTGGATGAAGCTGATGAAATGCTTAAAATGGGCTTCAGAGAGGATATAGAATTTATCTTAAGCAAGATAGACCATCCGGTTCAATACTTGTTATTTTCTGCAACAATTCCGGATGATATAAAAAAGATAATAAAAGAATTTCTTAATTCCCCCGTTACGGTTAAGGTATTGAGGGAAGGAATAACTGCCAAGGAAGTAAAGCAAAGTTATTTTTTGGTTAAGCAATCCGACAAGGTAGAAGCTTTGTCAAGGTTAATCGATACCTATACACCAAGGCTTACCTTGATATTCTGCAATACCAAAAAGGCTGTTGACCAATTATATGACCAGCTTATAGACAGGGGATACAACTGCGACAAGATACACGGAGACATAAAACAGGCACAAAGACTGGATACCTTAAATAAGTTTAACAACGGCTTGATTGAAGTGTTAATTGCTACCGATGTGGCAGCAAGAGGGCTTGACATAAGAGAAGTTGATTTAGTAATCAACTACGAAGTCCCCTCAAAAGAAGATTACTATGTCCACCGTATAGGCA
>DURT01000018.1 GCA_012843025.1 Tissierellia bacterium
ACCTGATATGGACAACATAGAAGAAAATGCATTTATAGAATTAGCAAGTATCGGTTGTACAAAAGAATGGATTTTGGAAGACGTGGAAAAATTATCAGCAGAGGAAATAATTGAAAGAGCACATGAAATTATTCCAGGAATCGAAAATCCTGAAAGATACAATGTATCAGATTTAGTTCAAACCAAATATGTTGAAATTTAATATTTATGACGAGAAGTTTTCTTCTCGTCATCTTTTAAAAGGATAGAGGCAGCTAGATGAAGAAAATAGGGATTTTTGGAGGTACATTTGACCCAATTCACAATGGACATCTTAACTTAGCCGATAAAGTAAGTGAAGTATTAAATTTAGACAAAGTACTCATTATACCTGCATCAGTGCCACCACATAAGAGATGGTTACAAATAACGGACAGCAGACACAGGTATGAAATGTGCCGACTTGCTTGTTGGGGAAACAAACTATATGAAGTTAGCGATATTGAAATTAAAAGAGAAGGAAGCAGTTATACTGCACAAACTATAGGTGAAATATCTGAAATATATAAGAAAAGCAAACTATATATACTAATGGGTTCAGATTCTTTTTTATCTGTTTCGAAGTGGTATAGATTTGATGAAATAATTAAATTAGCTACAATTTGTACAGTGGCAAGAAATGAAGAAGAGCTTTTAAAGTTAAATGATGCACAAAAATTTCTGCATGAAATGGGTGCAGATACAGTAATTTGCGATGTGCCAATAGTTCCCATATCTTCAACCACAATAAGAAATAACATAAGAAATGGTTATAGTATTGATGATATGGTTTCTGAAAAGGTAGCAGATTATATAAAGAGAAACTGTCTCTATAAACAGAAAGGGAGTGATTTCAATGGATAAGGATATAAAGGTTATAGTACAGGTAGATAAGACGGTAGTAAAAATTACAGGAGTAGAAGTAAAAGGACTTAATATACAACAATTAGAAGAGATACTTAAAGATAAATTGAAAAGTTTAGTTAGAATTATTGGAGTGACGGGAAGTTCTATTGAAATGGATATCTATGGAGTTGAAGAAGAGGACATATTGAGAAAAGAAGACGGTCTTATTACGGCTATTGCATTAGCAGATGGTATTAGTGTATCCGATGTTACAACCCTTTCTTCAGTTAAAAAAATTCAAAGTGTTAATATTGATTCTGTGCCTGAATATATAGAGAATGGCTGTAGAGGAGAAAGGTGGCTGTAAATATGATAAATAAAGCTATTATTATTCCTACAGGTGATGAGCTAAAAACAGGTGTTGTTTTAGATACGGACAGTCCTATGATAATGCAGGTTTTATTAAGTATGAATGGTAACTGTACAGTAATTAGAAATGAACCTATACAAGATAGTGAATCTTTAATTTCAAATTGTATAAAAACATATGTTAACGAAAATGTAGATTTAATCGTGTTAATCGGAGGTTCCGGCGGCGGGCACAGGTATAGTAAAACTTTAGGCAAAGATTATACACACACTTCTTTAGAGTCTATCTTAGAAGAAAAGTACTCAACAGAGCTTTATGGTAAAAATGGACATTTATGGAGCAAACTAATCTGTGGTATAATAAATAAAACTATGGTAATAAATGTTCCTGGGCCATATCAAGAAGCTAAGGCTGCTATAGAAGCCTTTAAAAGATCTTATGAACATGATAGCAAAGATTTGAAGCAAATAAATACCAATATGGCTGAGGCAGTTAAATCTAAATATTTCGAATAGCATTATTTGGAAAGATGAGAAGTAATATGAAGAATTTGTTTCCCTATGAAGCCTTTTTATTAAAAGTAAAAACTGAAGATAATCACAAGGTAATAATAGGCGGCTTCTGTCCCGAAGGAAAAAAAGAAGAAACCATTGATAGTTATTCAAATTTAAGTAAATTCAAACTTGGACAAACCAAAGACGAATACTTGATCGATTGTTTTTTGGCAGATGCAATCAAACAAGTATCACCTGAGTGGACTATTATTGTGGGGGCATCAATATCAGTAGCTGGAGTTAAGAGTAGGACTGGAGGCATAATCGGTAATCCCTTTGATAAAACAGAATCTGCCCAAGAAGATATAGAGGAAATAAAAAAAGGAATGTATTTATTGTCATTCCCTGGAGGTCCCGGGGCGGCTTTTACAGGAATATATGCAGATGCTCTTATTTTAAAAGAAAAAATTACAGAATATAAACTAGGAAACTATAGTCTTAAAGACGTACTAGGTGATTTAGAAAGAATATCAAACTTATATATTCTTGTAGAAGATGGAAGTGGCTATGGTAGCCGTGGTGGCATATATATTTCTGATCATAGCGGAATGAAATTTGAAACCTTTGATAGTAAAATTTAAGAATAATAAAATTTTCATATTTAGAAAGGAGCAACAATGGACAAGAGGAAAACACAAACCATGGATGGAAATATGGCAGCAGCCTATGTATCTTATGCTTTTACAGACATGGCAGCAATATTTCCAATAACACCATCATCACCAATGGCAGAACATGTAGATGAGTGGTCAGCAGCAGGTAAAAAGAATATATTTGGAAATACAGTTGTTGTAAAAGAAATGCAATCAGAAGGTGGAGCAGCAGGAGCTTTACATGGAGCCTTACAAGGTGGAGCCTTAGCTACAACCTATACAGCATCTCAAGGACTGTTATTAATGATACCTAATATGTACAAAATTGCTGGAGAGTTGTTACCGGCTGTATTTCATGTAAGTGCACGTTCTTTAGCTTCAAATGCACTAAGTATATTTGGAGATCATCAGGACGTAATGTCAACACGCCAAACAGGATTTACAATGTTAGCATCAAGTACAGTACAGCAATGTATGGACTTAGGTGCAGTAGCACACTTAACAGCTATTAAAACTAGAATACCGGTTTTACATTTCTTTGATGGATTCAGAACATCCCATGAAATGCAGAAAATTGAGGTATTGGAATATGAAGAGCTTGCTAAATTAGTAGATATGGAAGCTGTTAACAGATTCCGTGGCAATTCATTAAATCCAGATCGTCCTGTTCTTCGTGGAACTACTCAAAATCCGGATATATTTTTCCAAACAAGAGAAGCAATAAATAAGTTCTATGAACCTATACCAGAAACTATACAGTACTATATGGATGAAATCAATAAACTTACAGGAAGAAACTACAAACTATTTAATTACTACGGCTCACCTACAGCAGAAAATATAATAATTGCTATGGGTTCAGGTTGTGACACAATAAGAGAAACAATTGAGTATTTCAATGCAAAAGGTGCAAATTATGGACTGTTGGAAGTTCATTTATACAGACCATTTTCAACAAAACATATGCTAAAAGCAATACCTTCTACAGTAAAAAGAATAGCAGTTTTAGACAGAACTAAAGAACCAGGCTCAACAGGTGAACCCTTGTACTTAGATGTTAAAAATGCATTCTTTGGTAAAGATAATGCTCCTTTAATAGTAGGTGGAATCTATGGAATAGCATCAAAAGAATTTACGCCATCTAATGTAATGGAAGTATTTGCAAACTTAGAAAAAGAAAATCCCCTTGATGGCTTTACGGTAGGAATAATTGATGATGTAACTAACAAATCACTTCCTCCATATACAGAAAAATTCAATCCATCACCAGAGGGAACTGTAGCATGTAAATTCTGGGGCTTAGGCTCAGATGGAACAGTAAGTGCAAATCAATCAGCAATAAGAATTATTGGAGATAACACTGACAAATACGCACAAGCCTACTTTGCATATGATTCTAAGAAGTCAGGTGGACTTACAATATCACACTTAAGATTTGGAGACGTTCCAATACAGTCATCATATTGCATTAATTCAGCAGATTTCGTAGCATGTCATAATCAAGCCTATGTAAATAAATATGATATGTTAGCTGACTTAAAAGATGGAGGCACATTCCTATTAAACTGTGTATGGAACAAAGAAGAATTAGAAAAAGAATTACCTGGAAAGATAAAACGGGAATTAGCAGAAAAGAATGCAAAGTTCTATACTATAAATGCAGTAGATATAGCAAAAGAATTAGGACTTGGAAACAGGATAAACATGATAATGCAAGCTGCATTCTTTAAACTGTCAAATATAATAGAAATAGACTTAGCGACAAAACTGTTAAAAGAAGCTGTAGTAGAAAGCTATGGAAATAAGGGACAAGAAGTTGTTGACATGAACAACAAGGCTATAGATGCTGGAATTAATTCAATAGTAAAAATAGAAATACCAGAAGAATGGAAAACAGCAGAAGTAGAGCCAGAAAGTATAGATGAGGATCTTCCAGAGTTTGTAAAAGAAGTAATGATCCCAATGAACAAACAAAAAGGAGATTCATTACCTGTAAGTGCATTTAATGGAATTGAAGACGGAACATTCCCAACAGATTTAACTCAATATGAAAAACGAGGTATAGCCTTAGAAATACCCTATTGGAATGCAGAAAAATGTATCCAATGTAATCAATGTTCCTTTATTTGTCCTCACTCAGTATTAAGACCAAAGTTGTTGACAGATGAGCAAGTTGCAGCATCACCAGAGAAAATAGAAACCAAAGATGCTATAGGATACAAGGGTAAACAATACTATATGGGACTATCACCATTAGATTGTACAGGCTGTGGAAACTGTGTTGATGTGTGTCCGGCTAAAGGCAAAGCCTTAGAAATGAAGTTACTTTCCGACAAAAAAGAAGAGCTGACAAAAATCTGGGATTATATAAAAGATATAGAAAATGCAGATGTAACTGACAAGCAAAAATTAACAGTAAAAGGTAGTCAATTTGCAATGCCTTACTTTGAATTTTCAGGAGCATGTGCAGGATGTGGAGAAACACCATACGTAAAATTAGTAACCCAGCTATTTGGAGACAGAATGGTAATATCAAACTCAGCAGGTTGTACAACAGTTTGGGGAGGAGCTGCACCATCAATACCATATAAGAAGGATAAAAATGGCCATGGACCAGCCTGGGGATTCTCCTTGTTTGAAGACAATGCAGAGTATGGTTATGGAATGCATGTAGGAACCAAGACAGTAAGAAATGCAATATTAGACAAAGTAATAAGCCAGCTAAATAAAGGTGTGGATAAAGACTTAGAAGAAGTAATGAAAGAATGGGTTGAAGGATTTTCAATCTCCGAAGGAACCCGTGAAAGAGCAGAAAAACTTGCAGTAGCATTGGAAAAATATAAGGACATACCAGAATTAGCTGAAATATATGAAAGAAGAGATTACTTTGTAAAACAGTCCAACTGGATATTTGGTGGAGATGGCTGGGCTTACGATATAGGATATGGCGGATTAGACCATGTATTAGCTTCTGGTGAAGATATAAATGTTTTAGTTTTCGATACGGAAGTATATTCAAATACAGGTGGACAATCATCTAAATCAACACCAACAGCAGCTATTGCAAAATTTGCAGCATCAGGAAAGAAAACTAAGAAAAAAGATTTAGGTATGATGGCCATGAGCTATGGTTATGTATATGTAGCCCAGATAGCCATGGGTGCAGATTACAACCAAACACTAAAAGCAATAGCAGAAGCAGAAGCATATCCAGGTCCATCATTGATAATCGCCTATGCACCATGTGTAAACCATGGAATCAAAGGTGGAATGGGCAAGACTCAAAGACAAATGAAACGTGCAGTAGCATCAGGATACTGGTCATTGTACAGATATAATCCTGCACTCAAAGAAGAAGGAAAGAATCCATTTACATTAGATTCAAAAGAACCAACAGAGAGCTTCAGAGAATTCCTGTTAAGTGAAGTTCGTTATTCAAGCCTATTAAAGAAATATCCTGAAGAAGCTGAAGAGCTATTCAAAAAGGCAGAAGAAGATGCCAAAGAAAGATTGGAAAAATACAAGCGTTTAAATGCACAGGGAATATAGAAGTACAATAAGTTCATATAAGGTGAAGAGATAGTTGTTTTCAGAAGAATTAATTAAAGAGGAGCCCCATTTAAAACAATGGGATAAATTATTTCCAGGAAGAAAGCTATACATGGGGCCAGATCCTGACAGAAAAACAATACCAATTCACAATGCAGTTTTAACAGGCAGAGCTGGGAACAACAACTCAGGAACTGAAATGATGCATTTCATAAATATGGAAGAACTAATTTTACCAATAACCGGTCAGCTTGAAATA
>DURT01000097.1 GCA_012843025.1 Tissierellia bacterium
ATAGTAACCATTGTAGGCAGACCCAATGTGGGAAAGTCGACATTGTTTAATAGAATAGCGGGAAAAAGAATATCGATTACTGAAGACACTCCCGGTGTTACCAGGGACAGGATTTATGCAGAATGTGAATGGTTGGATAATCATTTTACTTTAATAGATACGGGAGGTATTGAACCGGATACTACAGATACAATATTTGCCCAAATGAGAGTACAGGCTGAAATAGCCATAGATATGGCAGATGTTGTTTTGTTCATGGTAGACGGTAAAGAAGGCATTGTGCCAGCAGATATGGAAGTAGCTCAAATTCTGCGAAAAGCAAAGAAAGAAATAGTTTTAGTTGTGAACAAAATGGATAGGTTCGTAGACGAAGACAATATATATGAATTTTACAACTTGGGTTTAGGCGATCCTATTCCCATATCATCGTCTGAAGCATTGGGGATAGGAGATTTATTAGATGTAGTTGTTTCAAGATTCAAGAAAACTATGGATACATCTGAGGAAGAAGACCGGATAAAAATTGCCGTAATTGGAAAGCCCAATGCAGGAAAATCATCTATAATTAATAGAATTGTGGGAGAGGAAAGAGTTATAGTAAGTGATATACCGGGAACAACAAGGGATGCCATAGATACAAAATTTGAAAATGACGGGAAAAAGTACACCCTTATAGATACAGCCGGTATAAGGAAAAAGAGCAAGGTAACGGAAGCTGTAGAAAAATATAGCGTGCTAAGAGCATTTACCGCAGTGGAGCGGGCTGATATATGCATCCTGGTAATAGATGCTAAAAAGGGTATAACAGAACAGGACATAAGGATTGCAGGATACTCTCACGAAAATAATAAAGGTTTGATAATAGTTATAAATAAATGGGACCTTATTGAAAAAGACAATAAAACATTTAAAGAATATACGGAAAACATCCGTGAGAAATTGGCATACGCTCCTTACGCTCCCATTATTACAGTATCAGCCTTAACAGGACAACGGGTTAATAAAATTTTAGAATTGGTAGATGAAATTTACAGTTACAGAAATTTAAGAGTTTCCACAGGAGTAATAAACGACATTCTGACGGAAGCAGTACTTATGAATCCACCAGCAACGGTAAAGGGAAAGAGACTGAAAATATTCTACGGAACTCAAGTGGCTGTAAACCCGCCGAAATTCTTGATTTTTGTAAATGATAAGGAAATGGTGCATTTTTCATATGAGAGATATTTAGAAAATAAAATACGTGAATCTTTTGAATATAAAGGAACGCCTATTATTATAGAATTCAGAAATAGAAACGAAAAGAGCTTATAAAGGAAGGGTACATAAGAGAAATGTCCCCCTTATAAGCAGGGAGGTAGTATGAAATACGTTTTAATCGGAATTATAGCTTATCTCTTGGGAAATATATCTTTTGCATATATATTGGGAAAAATATTTGCCAAAAAAGATGTTAGAAATTATGGAAGTGGTAATGCAGGCACGACCAATGCATTAAGGACTTTCGGCAAAAAAATTGGCGCCATGGTTTTGGTGGGAGATGTTTTAAAAGGTTTAATTGCAGTAGTCATTGGAAGAAATTTAGGCGGACAAGCAGGAGCATATTTAGGAGGTGCTTTTGCAATAATTGGCCACAATTGGCCGGTAATACTTGGATTTAAGGGAGGAAAAGGTGTAGCCACTACCATAGGTGTTATGTTATTCGTAAAACCCTTACTTACATTAATTTGTGTTGCCATTGGAATTATTATAATAATACTGACCCGAATGGTTTCCTTGGGTTCCATTATAGGAATGGCATGTGCACCCTTAGTTGCAATTTTATTTGTTAAACCTTTTGATTTTAAACTTTTATTATTCTGTATATTCATTGCAAGTATGTCTATTTACAGGCACAGGGATAATATTAAGAGAATATTACAAGGTAATGAAAATAAACTAAAACTATAGGAGATGAAGATGAAAAGAAAAATTACAGTCCTTGGAGGAGGAAGCTGGGGAACTGCCCTTGCAAAGTTACTTTCAGAAAACAATCATGATGTAACCCTATGGGTAAGGGATGAAGAACAATGCAAGATTTTGAGAGATGAAAGAGTAAATAAAAAATACCTTCCAAATGTTAAAATACCTGAAAATATAGATTTTACAACAGATATAAACCAGGGGGCCAAGGATGCAGAAATACTGCTCATAGTTGTGTCCACCCAGGCAATAAGAAGTGTTTTAAAGCAAATTAAAGATGAGTATAAAAATAGCAAAATAATAATAAACGCATCAAAAGGAATTGAAGTAGGTTCCTTGTCCTTAGTATCGGACATAGTTAGGGAAGAAACCAACAATTGTACCTTTGTGGTACTTTCAGGACCATCTCACGCAGAAGAAGTGGGACTTTCAATGCCCACAGCTATAACCGTAGCATGTGATAATATGGATGTAGCGGAAGAAATTCAAGATATTTTTATGACTCCTTATTTCAGGGTGTATACTAACGATGATGTTACTGGTGCAGAATTAGGAGGAGCATTAAAAAACATAATAGCATTAGGGGCAGGTATATCTGACGGTTTAGGTTATGGGGATAATGCAAAAGCAGCCCTTATAAACAGAGGAATAGTAGAGATAGCCAGATTAGGAGTGGCAATGGGTGCCAAGGTACAAACATTTTACGGGCTATCAGGTATTGGAGATTTAATAGTAACTTGCACCAGTAAGCTTTCAAGAAATTGGAATGCAGGATACTTGATAGGTCAAGGACTGAAAAAGGATGAAGCCATTAAAAAAGTGGGAATGGTTGTGGAAGGAATCCCTACTACCTATGCGGCTTATGAACTTTCAAAAAAACTAAACGTAGAAATGCCCATAGTAACGGCCATGTACGAAGTTTTAGAACATGGTGCAGATGCAAAAGAAACAGTAAATAAATTAATGCTGAGAGATAAAAAGGAAGAAAGAATTTAGCGGGAAATAACCCGCTTTTTTTATAAGAAGATGTATTTATGGCAACTCTATTAATTTTTTATTTTTTTGGAATAAAGCATGTATATGTGGCATATAAATTTATTGTATAATGCATATTTGCAAGGGGAGGGATTATTATCATTAATTTAGATATATATGAGGATATTGCAAAAAGAACAAAGGGTGAAATATACTTAGGTGTGGTAGGTCCCGTAAGGACGGGAAAATCAACATTTATCAGAAAATTTTCAGAAAATGTAATGCTACCTAATATTGAAGATGAATATAATAGAGAAAGGGCAAAAGATGAAATGCCTTTAAGCGGTACAGGCAAGACTGTAACCACAACGGAGCCGAAATTCGTTCCTGGTGAAGCTGTTACGGTTACTTTTAGCAATAATGTAAAAGCCAAACTAAAACTAATAGACTGTGTAGGGTATATGATTCCCGGAGCAATCGGAAGTATGGAAGGGGAAATACCCAGGCTGGTAAGCACTCCCTGGAACGAAGACCCTATTCCCTTTGCAGAAGCAGCGGAAATAGGAACGAAGAAAGTAATTAAAGACCATTCCACCATAGGAGTGTTGGTAACTACAGACGGAAGTATAACAGATATTAACAGAGATAATTATATTATGGCAGAAGAAAGAGTGGTAAGGGAGTTAAAAGAAATTAACAAACCCTTTGTAATTATA